>NZ_JAAALL010000203.1 GCF_009906315.1 Kineococcus vitellinus
GGGCTGGTCTGCACGGGCCGTCTGGACGGGCTGCGTGCCTGAGCTGTGCCGGGCGGTGTGCCCGGCGGTGTGCGCGGCGCGTGCACGGGGTGCTGCACGGGCCGGGCGGTCTGGCACGGGCTGTCGAGGGCGGGTCGGACGTGGCGCTCCTTCGCGACGAGCCGTTCCGCCGGCACCGGCTGCGGCAGCTGCGCCGTACCCGGTGGGCAGGACTGTAGGGCGTCCGGCGGCGCGGAGGCAAGCGCTTGTCACTTCCCGGCAAGCCCTTGCGCAAGCGCTTGTCGTCGGCGACCATCATCGCGGTGCCGAGGAGAGGACGTCGATGGCGACGATGGCCGACGTGGCGAGGCTGGCCGGGGTGAACCCCTCGACGGTCTCGCACGTGGTGAACGGGACGCGCAGCGTCAGCGCCCCCACGCGGCGCCTGGTCCTGGACGCGATCAGCGCCACCGGCTACCGCCCCAACGCGCTGGCGCGCTCGCTGGCGACCTCCAGCACCACCACGATCGGCCTGGCCAGCCGGTTCGTGTCCAACCCCCACTTCGCCGACCTCGTGCGCGTCATCGAGGCCCGGGCGCGGGCCGCCGGGTACACGCTCGTGCTCGCCGACACCCACGACGAGGCCGAGCAGGAGCTGCACGCCGTCGGCCAGCTCGTCGACCGGCGGGTGGACGGCGTGCTGCTGGCGCCCTCGGCCCACGCCGAGGTCGCGGCGCTGCCCCTGCTGGCCTCCCGGGGCGTGCCCGTCGTGCTGCTGGACCGCTTCGCCGACGCCGACGTGGACCAGGTGGCGCCGGAGAACGTGCAGGCCACGGCCACCCTGACCGGCCACCTGGCCGACCTGGGGCACCACCGCATCGCCTTCGTCGCGGGAGCGCCCGGGCTCACCTCCTCCTCCGAGCGCCTCGAGGGCCACCTGGCGGTGGTGGCCGCCCGCGGCCTGGACGCCGACCCCGCCCTCCTGCTGGCCGGCGGCAGCGAGGCCGACGAGGCCGAGCGGGCCGTGCTCGCGGCGTTCTCGGCGCCCGGGCGCCCCACCGCCGTCGTCGTCGGCAACAACGCCATGACCGTCGGCACCCTGCGCGCGCTGCGCCGGCTCGGCCTGCGCGTCCCCGGCGACGTCGCGCTGACCGCCTACGACGACCCGGAGTGGGCCGACATCGTCGAGCCGCGGCTGACCACCATCGCCCAGGACGTGCCGCGGATGGCGCGCCGGGCGGTGGAGCTCGTGCTGGAGCGGGTGCTCACCCCGGACGCGCCCGCCCGCCGCGAGCGCATCGTGCCCGCCTTCCGCCACCGCACCTCGTGCGGGTGCCCCTGAGGGCCCGGCGGGCGCCCGGTCACACCGGCCCGGTCACCAGCCCACGTACCTCACGAGGATCGGGCGCTCGCGCTGGCCGGAGGTCGACCGGGAGGGATCCTGGTCGTCGACGGCGTGCTGGACCTGCGCCGTGCCCAGCTCCCAGGTGCGCGCCGGCGCGAAGGGCATCGACGTCCCGCGGCTGAGCACGAACCTCTCGGTGTGCCGGCCGCCGTCGCAGGTGAGCTGCTGGTGCTCGCGCTGGAAGACGCCCACCGACGGCGTCCGCACGCCCAGGGACATCCGCACGTTGACCGTCGTGCCGAGGGGCGCGCACCGGTAGGTGACGTCGACGACCCCCTCGTCCAGCTGGCCGCCGCTGGGCGTCTGCGGCTGGGTGAGCTGGTAGCGCACGACGGGGCTGACGTGCGTGATCGTCAGGCTGCCGGGTCCCGGGGGCCGCTGCCAGGGCCAGCCGTGCACCGCTGCACCGGCCGGGGTGGCACCGAGGAGCACCAGGGCCGCGGTCCCCGCCAGGGTTCCCGCGATTCTTCTCATCCCCGAACGCTACGCCGGGTATGCCTCTCGTGGCAGAGGGTGAACCGCTGTTCTGGTGCCGGTCGACCGGAGGAGCCCTCCGGGGAGCGTTCACGGGGTCGGCCGGCCCGCGGGTGCGGGACCTCCCAGCTCGGCCGCGCGCACGCAGCGGCGGCCGGAGACCACTAGGGCGCCGACGCCGGCGAGCGTGAAGCAGGCGACCGCCCCGTTCAGCGGGGCGGAGGTGAGCACCGCGGCGGTGTCGCGGAGGTTGACCACCGTCATCACCAGCGAGGTCGTCGTCGCGGCGCCCACGCCGCAGAGCGTGAGGCGCCCGACGACGGAGGCGATCCGCTCGGGGCGGCCGAGCAGCGAGCTGCGGAACTGCAGCAGGCCCAGCCCGGCCAGGCAGGCGGCGGCGGTGCTGAGCCCGAGGACGTCGGTCAGCCGCGACAGCCCGCCGACGACCGGCGGGGCGCCGCCCAGGTCGGGCCTGCTGGCCCAGACCAGGTCCCACAGCAGCCACAGCAGCACCAGCGCCAGGGCGCTCCAGGCGGCCGTCCAGCGGGCCTGGCGCACCGCGAGCTCGCGCTGCAGCTCCCGGGCGATGCGGTCGAGGGCGCCGAACTCCGCGACGGCCAGCCGCTCCGCCTCGCGGCGGTCGGCGCCCTGCACCGCGTGGGCGTCGCTGGCGTCGTCGAGGCCGTCGCGCACCTCCTGCAGCACGTCCCGCCGGGCGCGCCCGGGGCCGCGCAGCCGCTGGCCGAGGTGGTGCACGTACCCCTCGACGTCCAGTTCGGGGAACCCCTCGGCGGTGCTCACCCCGTGGCCCCCTGCCCGCCCAGGACGCCGCCGACGACGCTGGTGAAGCGCCGCCAGCGCTGCCGGGACTCCGCGAGCTCCGCCTCCCCGGCGCCGGTGAGGCGGTAGGTGCGCCGGCGGCGGCCGTCCACGAGGCTCCAGCTCCCGCGCACGAAGCCGTCGCGCTCCAGGCGGCGCAGCGCCGGGTACACGCTGCCGGTGTTGAGGGCGAGCGCGCCGGCGCTGCGCTCGCGCACCGCCTCGATGACGGCGTAGCCGTGCCGGGGCTCGTCCTCCAGGACGGCCAGCACCAGCGACTCCAGGTGGCCGCGCAGGGCCTCGGCATCCACGCGGTGAGCGTACTGCGGAAGTCGGCTGCCGACATGCGTAGACAGTCGACATATCAGATGCGTAGCTTGTCGACACATGAGGGGAACCGACGAGACCGCCGCACCCGCACCCGCGCCCGCGCCGGAACCCCCACCCGAACCCGCGCTGGGACCCCCACCGGAACCCGCGCTGGGACCCCCACCGGAAACCGCGCCGGGACCCGCGCCGGCCCCGGCTGCGCGCCGCCGCCTGCGCGCCGCCCGCTGGGCCTTCTTCGCGGTCGTGCTCGTGCACACCGCGGTGGTCGGCGCGCAGCCGGTGCTGGCGGGTTCCTACTTCGCCGGGGACGTCGACGCGATCGCCGCCCACGGCCGCACCGGCAGCGTCCTGCCGCTGCTGTCGGTGCTCCAGCTCGTCGCGGCCGTGCTGCTCGTGCGCCCCGGTCGCGGGCCCTGGTGGCCGGTGCCCGTCACGGTCGCGCTGTTCCTCGCGGAGGGGTTCCAGGTCGGGGCGGGGTACTCGCGCACGCTCGCCCTGCACGTGCCGCTGGGCACCGGGATCCTGGCCGTCCTCGTCGCGCTGCTCGTGTGGGCGCTGCCGGTGCGCGCGCGCTCCGCTCGTTCCACGGGCGCCCGGTGACCGGGCGCGGGCGGACCCGGCGCGAGGTGCTCGGGCTCGCCGGGGGAGCCGCGGCGCTGCTGGCGGGCGGCTGCGGCGGGACGCGCGAGCGCACGGGCGAGCTGGTCCGCAGCGCCGGACCGCTGCCGGAGCCGTTCACGACGCCGCTGCCCGTGCCGCGCGTGCTGGAACCTCTGCGGCGCACCGCGGACGCCGACGTCCACGAGGTCGTGCAGCGCGTGGTCCGGGTGGGCATCGTCCCCGGGCGCAGCACCGAGGTCTTCGGCTACGGCGGGACGTTCCCCGGGCCCACGATCGTCTCCGAGCGCGGTCGCGCGACGCTCGTCACCCACGTCAACGAGCTGCCCGTGCCGACGGTCGCGCACCTGCACGGCGGCCACACCCCGGCCGACAGCGACGGGTTCCCCACCGACCTGCTGCTGCCCGCCGGCGCGGCGGCGCCACCGGCCGGCGCCGGGCACGGGGGTGCGCACCACGAGGATCCGCAGCACGGGGGTCCTCGGCGCGCGAGCACCGCGGGGGACCTCGCCGCGGGGCGGCGCGAGCACACCTACCCGATGCAGCAGCGCGCCGCGACGCTCTGGTACCACGACCACCGGATGGACTTCACCGGCCCCGCCGTGCACCGCGGCCTGTTCGGCCTGCACCTCGTGCGCGACGAGGAGGAGGCGCGGCTGGGGCTGCCGTCGGGCGCGCGCGAGGTCCCGCTGCTCATCGCCGACCGCTCCTTCGCCGAGGACGGCTCGTTCCGCTACCCCGCGCTGGACCCCACCATGCTCGCCACCCCCGGCGTGCAGCCGGAGTTCTCCGAGGGCGTGCTCGGCGACGTCGTGCTGGTCAACGGCGCCGCGTGGCCGGTGCTCGACGTCGACGCCGCCCGCTACCGCTTCCGCGTCCTCAACGCCTCCAACGCCCGCCGCTACGACCTGCGGCTGTCCCCGCCGCCGCCCTCCGGCCCGCGGTTCGTGCAGGTCGGTTCCGACGGCGGGCTCCTCGCGCGGCCGGTGGAGCTGGGCTCGGTCCGCCTCGCGCCGGGCGAGCGCTTCGACGTGGTGGTCGACTTCGCGCGCTACCCGGTGGGGACCGAGGTCGACCTGGTCAACGGCCTGGGCGACGGCGGGAGCGCGCAGGTCCTGCGCTTCCGCGTCGTCCGCCGCGCGCGCGACGACTCCACCGTGCCGGCCCGGCTGTCCGAGGTGGAGGTCCTCGCGGAGAGCGCCGCGGTGCGCACCCGCGAGTTCCGCTTCTCCCGCGGCGGTCCCGGGCAACCGCACTGGGTCCTCGGCGGCCGCCCCTACGACCCGGCGCGCGTGGACGCCGACCCCGTCCTCGGGCAGGTGGAGCGCTGGCGCTTGCGCAGCGACGTCCACCACCCCGTGCACGTCCACCTCGACCCGTTCCAGGTGGTGCGCCGGGGCAGCAGGCGGCGGGGTCCCTGGGACGGGGGGTGGAAGGACACCGTCGACGTCCGCCCGGGGGAGGTGGTGGAGGTGCTCGTGCGCTTCACCGACCACGCCGGGCGCTTCGTCCTGCACTGCCACAACCTCGAGCACGAGGACATGATGATGATGGCGAACTTCCAGACCCGCGCCTGAGCGCCCGGCCCCGCGCGGATCGCTACGGTGCCCTGAGGCCCCCCGGGGGCGACGAGGAGGGGGGACCCGTGGCCGAGCGCGTCACGTTCGAGAGCAGCACCGGGCAGCGGCTGGCGGGGCTGCTGGACCTGCCCGAGGGGACCGCGCGCGGGTGGGGGGTGTTCGCGCACGGGTTCACCCTGGGCAAGGACTCCCCGGCCGCGGCGCGCATCTGCAGGGGGCTGGCCGCCGAGGGCATCGGGATGCTGCGCTTCGACAACCTCGGCCTGGGGGACTCCGAGGGCGACTGGGGCGACGGCTCCTTCACCCACAAGGTCTCCGACACCGTGCGGGCCGCGCGGTTCATGGCCGCGCGGGGCAGCGGACCGGACCTGCTGGTGGGCCACTCCTTCGGCGGCGCGGCCGTCATCGCCGCCGCCGAGCACGTGGAGGGCCTCAAGGCCGTCGTCAGCATCGGGGCGCCCTCGCAGCCGCGGCACGTGGAGCACAACTACGACGCGCTGGTGGACCGCGTCATGGCCGAGGGCCACGCGGAGTGGATGGTGGGCGGGCGCGCCCTGACGCTGAAGCGGGCGTTCGTGGAGGACGTGCGCGCCGCGGACCTGCGCCGGCACGTGCGCCGGTTGCGGGTGCCGCTGATGGTGATGCACTCGCCGACGGACGCGACGGTGGGCATCGACAACGCCAGCGCCATCTTCAAGGCGGCCTCGCACCCGCGCAGCTTCGTGGCGCTGGAGGGCAGCGACCACCTGCTGACGGCGGCGGGCCAGGCGCGGCGCGCGGCGCGCATCGTCAGCGCGTGGGCGGACCAGTACCTCCAGCAGGACCCGGCCTGACCCGCGCCGGCCGCACCCGCGCGGCCGTTCACCCCGCCGCGCGCGCCCCGTCGACGAGCGCGAGGCAGGCCCGGGCGACGGCGAGCCGGGTGGCCACGTCGGCGTCCTCGGGCCGCACCGCGACCTTCAGCCCGACGTGGGGCACGTCCCCGGCGGCGCGCAGCGTCTCGGCGACCTCCTCGCGCCCCAGCAGGGAGGGCGCGGACAGCGCGAGGGCGGGGTCGTCCCCGCGCGGGGGGACGTGCGTGTCGGCCCAGGCGGGGGACCAGGGGGACTCCTCGCCGGTGGCGCCGGAGAAGACCACCGAGCGCAGCAGCCCCTCGGCCGCCAGGGTGCGCACGTGCTCCAGGGCGAGCGCTGCGCCGCGGCCCTCGATGGCCGAGCGGCCCCAGTTGAACCCCGAGCCCAGCCGCTCCGCCGGCAGGCCGAGGGCGTGCACCAGCGCGATCTCCTCCTCCAGCGACCAGAACCCCTTCGCGGGGGTGCGGCCCGGGACCAGCGCGTCGCAGTGCTCCAGGACCAGCCCGGCCCCCGCGAGGTCCCAGGAGAGGACCTCCTCCAGCGAGCGGGCCAGCGCGTCGAGCGAACCCGCGCGCGGCCCGGGGGCGCTGTGCACCTCGATGCCCACGACCCGGCGGCGGCCGGAGCCGTCGGCCAGCGAGAGCGCCAGGTCGCGGGCGCGGGCGACGTCCGCCAGGGCGCGGGCGCGGGAGCCGGGGTCCGTGGAGGACAGCCCGTAGCCGGGGTCGGTGCCCAGCCGCGGCACCATCGTGGGCACGAGGGTGACGAGCAGGTCCCACTCGGGACGGACGTTGCGCTGCACCCAGCCCGGCTCCAGGCTGGGCGCTCCCTCCGGGGGGAGCGCGTGCTCCAGGCCCGCGACGCCGAGGTCGGCCAGGCCCGCGAAGAGCTCCTCCTCCCCGGCCGGGTCGGCGGGGGCCAGCACGTAGCCCGCCACCAGGGTGCCCGGGCGCCCCGGGTCCTGCGCCGGGTCCTGCGCCGGGTCCGCACCGGGCGTGGGCTCGCTCATGGTTCCTCCGTCGTCGCCGTGGTGGTCGTCGCGGGTCGGGGTGCCCCTGCGCACCCCTTGACGTCGTCCCGGACCGTACCTATGTTTTCCGTCCAACGGAACCGTGTTCCATCGGCGGATGCTCGACCGGTTCCCCCGACGGACGTGGACGTCCACCCGGGGAGCGGGGAAGCAGGGGAAGGGGTCACCTCGTGCGGCGGAGCGCGGCGAGCGGGGCGGGGAGCGCGGCGCAGGACGGCGCGCCGGTCCCCGGCGCCTCGGCGGCCAACGCCAGCGAGAAGACCCTCCTCGTGCTGGAGGCCGTCCTGGAGCACTCCCGCTTCACGGACGTGGTGGAGGCCACGGGCCTGGCCAAGGCCACGGCCCACCGCATCCTGTCCACCCTGGTGCACCGGCAGTTCGTCACCCTCACCGCGGACGGCTCCTACCTGCCCGGGCCGAAGGTGCTGGCGCTGGCGGGGCGGGCGCTGCAGCGCATCGACATCTCGGCGATCGCGCAGCCCTTCGTCGACGAGCTCGTCGACCGCGTGCGCTGCACCGTCCACGTGGGCGTCGCCAACGGCGACGAGATCGTCTACCTGATCCGCGCGGATTCCGACAAGCCGTACCAGATGCCGTCCCGGGTGGGGCTCGCGATCCCGCTGCACACCTCCGGGATCGGCAAGGTGGTCCTCGCGGGCTTCAGCGACGAGGGCGTGGAGCGCTACGCCGCCCGCACCGGGCTGCCGGCGCGCACGGCCAACACCCTCACCACGGTGCAGGCGCTGAGCGCCGAGCTGGCCGAGGTGCGCCGCCGCGGCTACGCCCTGGACCGCGAGGAGAACGTGCCAGGGGTCGCCTGCGTGGCCGCTCCCGTGCACGACCACACCGGGACCGCCCGCTACGGGCTGAGCACCTCCACCCTCACCCTCGAGCACGGCCTCGAGCAGGTCGAGGCGATGGCCCCCGACGTCGTCGCGACGGCCGCCCGGCTGTCCGC
>NZ_JAAALL010000204.1 GCF_009906315.1 Kineococcus vitellinus
TCGCGGGGGTCCTCGCGGGGGTCCTCGCGAGGGTGCTGGTGGGGGTGGTCGCTGGGCTCGCTCACGGCTGCTCCTGCTCGAAGCCTCGGGACACCGCGGCGCGCAGGGCGCTCAGGCCGCGGTGCGCGTGCGTCTTGACGGCGCCGCGGCTGATGCCGAGCGCCTCGGCGATGTCCTGCTCGGACATCTCGCCCTGGTAGCGCAGCACGAGCACCTCGCGCTGCCGGGCCGGCAGCGCGTCGAGGGCCCGCAGCACGATGCCGTGCTCGGCGGCGCGCACCGCGTGCTCCTCCGGCCCGTCGGGCGCGGGGTCCGGCAGCGGCCGGCGCCGCTCGGCCACCACGCGGTGCTTGAGGACGTCGCGGGCGCCGTTGACGACGCTGGAGCGCAGGTAGCCCACCGCGCTCGCGCGGTCGGCCAGCCGGTCCCAGCGCCGGTGCAGCGCCACGAAGGCGTCGGCGACGACCTCCTCGGCGCTGGCGGTCTCGCCCATCAGGGAGGCCGCGAGCGCCACCAGGCGCTGCCAGTGCGCCGCGTACAGGGCGCCGACGGCCTCGTCGGCGGACCACGAGCGGGGGTCGTCCACGCCCGGGTCGCCGACGCGCTCAGGCACGCGCGGTCGCTCCCTCTGCAGCATCACACCCTGAAGACGACTCACGCACGGTCACGGTTGACATCCAACCGGAGCCGATCTTGGAGATCGCCCCCCGACGCGCCGGGGTGCCGGCGCGCGCGGCCCCGGGTGCGGCGAGGGGGCGCCGGAGTACCGTGCGGGCCATGAGCGAGGCCCCCCGCGTGCAGCGCGCCCCCGACGACCTCTTCCTGAGGATCGTCGCCGGTGAGGTCCCCGCCACGATCGTGCACTCCGACGAGCTCGTCGTGGCCTTCGAGGACGTCGACCCGCAGGCGCCCGTGCACGTGCTCGTGATCCCGCGCGAGCGCCACGAGAGCGTCGCGCAGCTGGCCGCGGCCGCGCCCGCCACCCTCGCCCGCCTGGTGCAGGTGGCCCAGCGGATCGCCGACGAGCGCTGCGGCGGGGAGTACCGGCTCGTCTTCAACACCGGCACCGCGGTGGGCCAGTCGGTCTTCCACGTGCACGGCCACGTCCTGGGCGGCCGGCCCTTCACCTGGCCCCCGGGCTGATCAGGCGGTTGGATGGTGCGGCATGTGCGGCCTCTGCGGTGAGATCAGGTTCGACGGGCGCTCCGCGGACGTGTCCGCGGTGCTGCGGATGTCGCAGTCGCTGGCGCGCCGCGGACCCGACGGCGAAGGGGTCTGGGCGCAGGGGCCGGTGGCCTTCGGGCACCGGCGGCTGTCGGTCATCGACCTCTCCCCGTGCGGCGCCCAGCCCATGCAGGACCCCGACCTCGGCCTGACGGCCGTCTTCAACGGCTGCGTCTACAACTACCCGCAGCTGCGCGAGGAGCTCATCGGGCACGGCTACCGCTTCGTCGGCACCTCCGACACCGAGGTCATCGTCAAGGGCTACCACCGCTGGGGGCTCGACGTCGTCGACCACCTCGTGGGGATGTTCGCCGTCGTCGTGCACGAGCGCGACAGCGGCCGCACCGTCCTGATGCGCGACCGGCTGGGCGTCAAGCCGCTGTACCTGGCCGAGACGCCGGGCCGGCTGCGCTTCGCCTCCTCGCTGCCGGCGCTGCTGGCGGCCGGCGACGTCGACACCACGATCGACCCGGTCGCGCTGCACCACTACCTCAGCTGGCACGCGGTCGTCCCGGCCCCGCGCACCGTCCTGCAGGGCGTGCGCAAGCTGCCGCCCGCGACCGTGCGCGTCGTGGAGGCCGACGGCTCCAGCCGCGAGCACCGCTACTGGGCACCCGACCACGTGCGCCGCGAGGAGTTCGCCGGCTTCTCCGAGCGCGACTGGGAGGACGCCGTCCTGGAGCGGCTGCGCACCTCGGTGCGCCGGCGGCTGGTCTCCGACGTCCCCGTCGGGGTGCTGCTCTCCGGCGGCCTCGACTCCAGCCTCATCACCGGCCTGCTGGCCGAGGAGGGGCAGCGCGACCTGGCGACCTACTCGATCGGCTTCGAGTCCGTCGGCGGCCGCGAGGGCGACGAGTTCGCCTACTCCGACGTCATCGCCGAGCGGTACGCGACCGACCACCACCGCATCCGCGTCACCGGCGACGAGCTCGTCGGCGCCCTCTCCGACACGGTGGCCGCCATGGCCGAGCCCATGGTCAGCCACGACGTGGTCGCCTTCTACCTGCTCTCCCAGCAGGTCTCGCAGACCATCAAGGTCGTGCAGTCCGGCCAGGGGGCCGACGAGGTGTTCGGCGGCTACCACTGGTACCCGCCGCTGGCGGGGCTGACCCCGCAGCAGGGCGTCGAGGCGTACGCGAGGGCGTTCTTCGACCGCGACCACGCCGGGATGGCGCAGGTGCTGCAGCCGCAGTGGCTGACGTCCACCGACGTCTCCCGCGAGTTCGTCGCCGAGCACTTCGCCCGCCCCGGCGCGGACACCGCCGTGGACGCGGCGCTGCGCCTGGACACCGAGGTCATGCTCGTCGACGACCCGGTCAAGCGCGTCGACAACACGACGATGGCCTGGGGCCTGGAGGCGCGGGTCCCGTTCCTGGACCACGAGCTGGTGGAGCTCGCGGCGGCGGTCCCGCCGCAGATGCAGCTGTCCGAGGACGGCAAGGGGGTGCTCAAGCGCGTGGGGCGCCGGGTCATCCCCCGCGAGGTCATCGACCGGCCCAAGGGCTACTTCCCGGTGCCGGCCATCACGCACCTGGAGGGCAAGGTCCTCGGGCTGGTGCGGGACGCGCTGACGAGCGAGGCCGCCCGCGCGCGCGGGCTGTTCCGGCCCGAGCACGTCGACGCGCTGGTGCGCGACCCCAACGCCGAGCTGACCCCGCTGCGCGGCAACAAGCTGTGGCAGCTGGGGCTGCTGGAGCTGTGGCTGCAGCAGCACGGGATCGACTGAGCAGGAGGACGCCGTGAGCTCGACCGCCCGGCGCCGCGGCCCCGTCGCGGGGTTGCGCAACCGCGCACCCGCCGTCCCCACCATCTCCGGCCGCAACTGGCAGCGACCGCCGAGCTGGTTCACCGACGAGATGGACAGCGACGTCGTGCTCGACATGGGCTGGGGTCGCCTGGTGTTCGGTCAGACGTTCACCGACCAGCGCGCCGTCGTCGCCGCCCTGCGCGCGGAGGAGACCGGGGAGCGCGACATCGCGATGTACGTGCGCGACCCGCAGGTGCTCGTGGGGCTGGCACCGCACGAGCTGTTCCTGGACCCCTCGATCACCTACCGGCTGCCGCTGGACCGCTACCGGGCACCGCGCGACCGCAACCCCGACGTGTTCGTGCGGATGGTGCGCGACCGCGCCGAGCTGGACGAGGTGAACCGCATCTACGCCGCGTGCGGGATGGTCGTCTCCGACCCGGACGTCATGTGGGCCAACCACCGCACCCGGACGTTCACCTACCTCGTGGCCGAGGACACCCGCACCCGGCGCATCGTCGGCACCGTCACGGGCGTCGACCACGTGCTCGCCTTCGGCGACCCCGACCAGGGCGCCAGCCTGTGGTGCCTGGCCGCCGACCCCCAGGCCGCGCCGCGCGGGGTCGGGGAGGCGCTCGTGCGGGTGCTCGCCGAGCGCTACGTGGCCCGCGGGCGCGCCATCCTCGACCTGTCGGTCATGCACGACAACGCCGGCGCCATCGCCCTGTACCACCGCCTGGGCTTCCGCCCCGCCGCCCCCGTCGTCGTCAAGCGCAAGAACCCCATCAACCAGCGGCTGTTCTCCCCGGCGCCGGCGGGGCTGGCCGCCCTCAACCCCTACGCGCGCATCGTCGCCGACGAGGCGCTGCGCCGCGGGGTGCGGGTGGAGGTCACCGACGCGCCCAGCGGGGAGCTGCGGCTGACGCACGCGGGGCGCTCGCTGCTCACCCGCGAGTCGCTGTCGGAGCTGACGAGCGCGGTGGCGATGAGCCGCTGCGACGACAAGCGCGTCACCCGCAGGCTGCTGGCCGCGCGCGGGGTGCGGGTGCCGCGGGCGGTCGAGCTGGCCCCGGACCCGCTGCGGGACGCCGAGGGCCTGGCCGCCTGCGAGGAGCTCGTCGCCCGCACCGGGCCCGTGGTCGTCAAACCCGCCCGCGGGGAGCAGGGCAAGGGCATCAGCGTCGGCGTGGCGGGCCCGGAGGCGCTGCGCCGCGCGGTCGCCGAGGCGAGCGCGCACTGCCCCGACGTGCTCGTGGAGGAGTTCGTCGCCGGCCAGGACCTGCGCATCGTCGTCATCGACCACGAGGTCGTGGCGGCCGCGGTGCGCCGGCCGGCGGCGGTCATCGGGACGGGCGCCGACACCGTGCGCGCGCTCGTGCTCAAGCAGAGCCGGCGGCGCGAGGCCGCCACCCGCGGGGAGTCGAGCATCCCGCTGGACGCGACGACGGAGGACGTCGTCGCGGCGGCCGGGTTCTCCCTCGACGACGTGCTGCCGCGCGGGCAGCGCCTGGAGGTGCGCCGCACGGCGAACCTGCACACCGGCGGCACGATCGAGGACGTCACCGAAGACCTGCACCCCGCCCTCGTCGAGGCGGCCGTCGCGGCCAGCCGGGCCATCGGCATCCCGGTGACCGGCCTGGACCTGCTGGTGCCCGACGTCTCCGGTCCCGAGCACGTCGTCATCGAGGCCAACGAGCGCCCGGGGCTGGCCAACCACGCGCCGCGGCCCACCGCCGAGAGGTTCCTGGACCTGCTGTTCCCCGAGACGCGCGCCGCGGCCGGGGACCGCTGAGCGCGGCTCCCGGAGGGTTCCCAGCCGCGCCGGGACGGGACTAGGGTCCGGCCATGAGGCGCAGGTGGGCGGGTGCGGCGGCGGTGGCGGCGCTGGTCGTCGGTTCGGCGACGAGCGCGCAGGGCGCGCAACCGCCCGGACCGCAGGGCTTCTCGCCCGGCGCGCCGGGCATCGGGGACCGCTACTACCCCCTCGACGGCAACGGCGGCTACGACGTCGACCGCTACGCCCTGGACCTGCGCTACGACCCGGCGAGCGACGAGCTGTCGGGGACCGCCACGATCGTCGCCCGCGCCACGCAGGACCTCACGAGCTTCGACCTCGACCTCAAGGGCATGAGCACCTCCGCGCTCACCGTCGACGGCGCCCCCGCGCGGCACTGGCAGGTCGGCGGGGAGCTCGTCGTGGCGCCCGCGGCGCCGATCGCGGTCGGGGCGCTCTTCACGACCGTGGTCACCTACTCCGGGGTGCCGCGGACGGTGGAGGACCAGCTGGGGACCTCCGGGTTCATCCACACCGACGACGGGGCGGTCGTCGCGGGCCAGCCCGAGGGCGCGGCCACCTGGTTCCCCGTCAACGACCACCCGCGCGACGCCGCCTCCTACGAGGTGTCCGTCACCGTCCCCGAGGGGCTGGAGGCGATCTCCAACGGCTCCTTCGCCGGCAGCAGCAGCGCGGGCGGCTGGACGACGTGGAACTGGTCGGCGCCCGACCCGATGGCCTCCTACCTGCTGACGCTGGCGGTCGGGGAGTTCGACCTCACCACCCGTGAGGTCGGCGGGCTCACCTACCTCGACGCCCTCGACCCGGACGTGGACCGGTTGCAGCTGGGCGACGACCCGGCCGCCCCCACCGCGGGCGCCGTCGCCCGGGCGTCCCTGGCGCGCCAGCCGGAGATCGTCGACTTCCTGTCCTCGCAGTTCGGCGAGTACCCCTTCACCGACGTCGGCGGCATCGTCGACGACGACCCCTCGCTCGGCTTCGCCCTGGAGACGCAGACCCGGCCGGTGTACTCGCCGGCGTTCTTCACCGACGCGCTCTCCGGCGACAGCGTCGTCGTCCACGAGCTGGCCCACCAGTGGTTCGGCGACGACGTGCGGCTGGCCTCCTGGCAGCACATCTGGCTCAACGAGGGGTTCGCCACCTACGCCGAGTGGTTGTGGGCCGAGCGCGAGGGGCAGGCCACCCTCCAGCAGATCGCCGACGCCTACGGCGCCATCCCGGCCGAGGACCCCTTCTGGTCGCTGCGCATCGGCGACCCGGGCCCGGACCACCTCTTCGACGCGCCCGTGTACCTGCGCGGTGCGCTGACCCTGCACGCGCTGCGCCTGCAGGTGGGGGAGTCGGCGTTCTGGGGGACCCTGCGCCGCTGGGCCGACGAGCGCTCCGGCGAGGCGGTGACCACCCCGCAGTTCACCGCGCTGGCCGAGGAGGTCTCGGGGCAGGACCTCGACGCCTTCTTCCGCACCTGGCTCGACACGCCCGCCCGGCCCGGGGCACCCTCGCAGGGTGCCTGAGGCCCACTCCCTGCACCGCCACGCCCGCGACCAGCGCGCGGCCCTGGCGGGGCAGGTCCTGGCGGTGAGCAGCCCGCAGGGCAGGTTCGACCCCGCGCCCTACGACGGGCACCGCCTGCTCGACGTCCAGGCGCACGGCAAGCACCTGCTGCACTCCTTCGAGGGGGCGCCCGACCTGCACGTGCACCTGGGGATGAAGGGGGTCTTCCTGCGCACCGACGACCTCGCGGCGCCCCCGCTGCGCAGCACCCGGCTGCGCCTGGCGGGGGAGCGGGAGGCGTTCTCCCTCATCGCCCCCTCCGTCTGCGAGCCGCTGCCGGACGCCGCCCGCGACGCGCTGCTGGCCTCGCTGGGCCCGGACCCGCTGCGGGTGGGCGCCGCCGGCCGCGAGGAGGCCGCGCGGCGCCTGGGCACGGCGCGCGCCGCCGTGGGGGCCGCGGTGCTGGACCAGTCGGTGTGGGCGGGCATCGGCAACGCCTGGCGCGCCGAGCTGCTCTTCCTGGCCGGCATCGACCCCGCCCGCCGGGTGGACGTCGAGGAGGCGGGCCGGCTGTGGGACCTGGCCGTGCAGCTGCTGCCGCTGGGGGTGGACGCCGGCCAGGTCGTCAGCGACCCGGCCGCCCCCGACGAGCGCTGGGTCTACAAGCGGCAGACGTGCCGGCGCTGCGGGGCGCCGGTGGCCAGCCGCGGCGTCGGCGGGCGCACGGCGTGGACGTGCCCGCGCGAGCAGCGCTAGGGCGGCGGCCCGCGACCGGTGCCGGCGCGTGCCTGGCACCGGCAGGGTCACCGTGGCGCGCCGCGGCCGCCGCGGGCCACCGGATACTGGGGACGTGGGACGTGAGCACGCGGTGCGCGACTTCCTGCGGGTGCGCCGCTCGGCGGTGCACCCGCAGGACGTCGGCCTGCCCCCCGCCCCCGGACCGCGCCGCGTGGCCGGGCTGCGCCGCGAGGAGGTCGCCTCCCTGGCCGGGGTGAGCGTGGCCTACTACACCCGCCTGGAGCAGGGGCGCGCCCTCAACGTCTCCGAGTCGGTGCTGCGGGCGGTGGCGGCCGCCCTGCGCCTGGACGAGGACGAGCTGGCGCACCTGCGCGACCTCGTCGGCCACGGCGCCTGCCCGGGCGGCGCCCGCACCGAGGTGCCGCGGGTGCGGGCCGGTGTGCACCGGCTGCTGGCGGCCATGGACGGGGTCCCGGCCCTGGCGCTGGGGCCGCGCTCGGAGGTGCTGGCCGCCAACGCGGCCGCCGCCGCGCTGCTGGTGGACCCGCAGTCGCTGCCGGCCCGCCGGCGCAACTGGGTGCGCTGGCTGTGCACCGACGGCGCGGCGCGCCGGCTGTTCCTGGACTGGGAGGACGTGGCCTCCGACGCCGTCGCCGGGCTGCACCGGCACGTGGGCCGCGACGCGTGCGACCCCGCGGTCGCCGCGCTCGTCGGCGAGCTGAGCGTCGTCAGCCCCGACTTCGCCCGCTGGTGGGCCAGCCAGCGGGTGCGCACCCGCGACCACGCCACCCACCGCCTGCAGCACCCCCTCGTGGGCCGCCTGGACCTGGACGTGGAGACCCTGCGCCTGCCCGGGGCCACCGGGCAGGCGCTGCTGACGTGGACCGCCGAGCCCGCGAGCCCCTCCGCCGAGGCCCTGGG
>NZ_JAAALL010000205.1 GCF_009906315.1 Kineococcus vitellinus
CCGCGGGGGCCACCCGCTCCCCGCCCTTCGGCGCCCGGGTGGCCCCCGCGGTGGACGCGAGCGCGGCTCCCGCCCGCCCGCCGACCGCCGGTCGCGGGTGTTCGACCTCTGCGACAGCTCCCGCGCCGCGGAGGACCAGGTCGTCCGGGTGTCCTCCCACCAGACGGGCGTCCAGGGCCGCCTGCGCTCCCCGGGGCAGGCCGAGGTCGTCGCTCCCGGTGGTGACGTGCCGGCGCGCACCGGGTCCACGGCGGTGGCCGATCAGGACCGTGAGGGGCTCAGCGCCGCACCGGCCGGTCGGCGCGCGGACCGCCCTCGAGGTGGAGGACGATCCTCACGAGGCTCCGGGCGGGGGTCCGGACGAGGCCGCGGGTTCGACCTCAGGCACCGGCCGGCTCCGCGACCCGCATCGCCGGGCCCAGCAGCAGGCCCCCGTCGACCACGAACTCGGCACCGGTGACGAAACCGGCCTCCCGCGAGGTCAACCACAGCAGCAGGTCGGTGACCTCCCGGGGCCGGCCCAGGCGCGGCACGGCGAAGGCGTCGGGTGAGTAGGCGTCGGCGATCGTGACGTCGGAACCGGGGACGGGGTCGTGGACGAACGGCGTGGAGACCACGCCCGGGTGCACCGAGTTCACCCGGATCCCGTCCCGTCCCAGTTCCAGCGCGGCCGTCCGGGTCAGCCCGCGGACGGCCCACTTGGCGGCCGTGTAGGGCGCGAAGCCCGCCGTGCCGACGTTGGCCATCGTCGAGACGATGTTGACGACGGACCCGCCGCCGGCGCGGCGCAGCGACGGGGCCACCGCCCGGATGCCCAGGAAGGGTCCGGTCGTGTTGACCGCGAGGGCGCGCGCCCAGGTCGCCGGGTCGGTGTGCTCGATCGGCGCGGGCGGCGTCTGCAGCCCGGCGTTGTTGACCAGGACGGTGACCGGCCCGAACGCCTCCTCGGCGGCCGCGACCGCGCGCACCCAGTCGGCGGGGTCGGTGACGTCGAGGTGGACGAACGCGGCGCCGGCACCGAGTTCGTCGGCCAGGGCCCGCCCGGCGTCGTCGCGGCGCCCGGCGAGCACGACCCGGGCGCCCTCGGCGTGGTAGCCGCGGGCGTGGGACGAGCCCATGCCGCCGGTGGCCCCGGTGATCAGGACGACGTCCTGGCTGAAGCGCGTGTCCATCGTGGATCCTCTCGTGAGGTGAGTCGCTCGACTCACCTCATGCAGGATGACCCGTGCGGTGGGGTGAGTCAAGCGACTCACCACCCGGTACCGTCGACCCGTGCCCGGTACGTCCTCCTTCCACCAGCAGGTCGCCGCCGACAAGCGGGCCGCGATCCTCACCGCCGCCACGACGCTCTTCGGGACCAGGGGGTTCGCCCGGACCTCCCTGGCGCAGATCGCGACCGCGGCGCAGGTGTCGAAGGCCACCCTGTTCAAGCAGTTCCCCACCAAGGACGCCCTCTTCGACGCGATCGTCGACGAGGCGTGGACGCCGCAGGTGCGACCGAGCGCGCACCCCGACCCCACCGACCCGGAGACCGGGCTGCGGGCGCTGGGCACCCTGTACGCCGACCTGGTGGGCCAGCCGGGCATGGCCGGGCTCTTCCGCCTGGTGATCGCCCAGGCGCCGTCGTCGCCCGAACTGGGGCGCCGGCAGTTCGACCTCGGCAAGCTGCCGTTCTTCGAGGAGGTGCGCCGCTACTTCCGCGCCGCCGCGGACGCCGGTTCGCTGGACGTCGAGGACCCGACGACGGCGGCGACGCAGATGCTCGGCATGATCTCCAGCTTCGTGCTGTGGCCCAGGATGTTCCTCACCGACTGGAACCCGGGGGCCTCCGCGGTCGCCCACGCGGTGGAGGAGGCCGTGCTGACCACGCTCGCCCGCTACGGCCGGCGGTAGCTGGCACCGGCGGACCCGGCACCCCGCGGTCGTCGCGACCTCCGGGTCTCCCTCGGTGGCCCGGAAGTAGGTTGCTTTCCGAGCTAGGTAGGGACACCATCGTGGTGTGACCCCTCCCGACGGCTCCCCGGACCCCTGGCCGGCGCAGTGGCTGCGGGGGGTGCTCGACCTCGCCGTCCTCGCCGTCATCGCGCGGGGGCAGACCTACGGCTACCGCATCGGCAACGACCTGCGCGAACTCGGTGTCGGCACCGTCAAGGGCGGCACCCTCTACCCCCTGCTGGCGCGGCTGGAGGAGACCGGTGCGGTGAGCACCACCTGGCGCGAGGGCGAGTCCGGCCCCGGCCGCAAGTGGTACGAGATCACCCCCGGCGGCCGCGACCGGCTGCGCCAGGAGGGAGCGCGCTGGCGCACCTTCGCCCGGCTGACCAGCGACCTGACCGCCGCCGCCGCCGCCGCCGCGACCAGCGCACCCGAGCCCGGAGCAGCACCCGCACCCACCAGGCAGAGCCTCGACGCAGGAGCGCAGCGATGACCGAGCACACCCCCGCCCCCCGCCTGCACGCGGACGCGAGCGAGCGCTACTGCGAGGAGCTGCTGCTCGCGCTGCGCATGCAGGACGTCCCCGGGCAGCGCATCGGCGAGGTGCTGGGCGAGGTCCGCGACCACCTCGCCAGCAGCGGCGAGGACCCCGTGGAGGCCTTCGGGGCGCCCCGCGACTACGCCGCCGCCCTGACCGCCGACCCGACCGCCGACCGGAGCACGGGGCGGCGGTCCGCGCGGGCGCTGGAGGCTGCGCGCAACGCCGCGGGGGTGGCGGGCCTGCTGTGGTCCGTGGAGGGCGCCACGGCGCTGCTGACGGGGAGGCCGGCCGTGGTGAGCGAGTTCCAGGTCCTGCTCCCGGTGGCGGTCGCGGTGGCCGCGCCGCTGCTGGTCGACGTCGTCGCCACCGCCCGCCGCGCCGGCGCCCTCGGCTGGGGCCTGCTGGTGGCGGCCGTCCTCGCCGCCGCGGCCACCACCCGCGCCTGGGCGGGACCGCTCCTCGAGGTGCCCGTCCCGGCCGCGGTGCTGCTCGTCCCCGGCCTGCTGGTGGCCGCGGCGTGGATCGTCGCCACCGCCCGCGCGGTGGACCCGGTGCTCGACCCCCTGCAGGGCGCGGCGAGCAGCCGCCGCCGGCGTCGCCGCGCGAGCGCCCGGCTCACGGCGCTGCTGCTGCTCCTGCTCGTCGCACCCGTGGTGGTCTCCGTCGGCCTGCAGCACCTGGGCTGAGCAGGGGCGCGGGCGGCGTCAGGGCGCTGGGGCGGCTGCTGCGGCTTCGCGGTCGAGGAGGTCCCCGGCGGGACCGCCGGGCAGCGGGCGCCCGAAGAAGTACCCCTGTCCCGACGGGCAGCCCAGCTCCGCCAGCCCGGAGGCCTGCTCGGGGTGCTCGATGCCCTCGGCGATCACCTGCAGGCCCAGGGTCCTGCCCAGCTGGACGATCGCCGCGGTGACTGCGCGGTCCTCCTCGCTGGTGTGGACGTCGTCGATGAAGGACTTGTCGACCTTGAGGACGTCCAGGGGGAAGCGGCGCAGGTAGCTCAGCGAGGAGTAGCCCGTGCCGAAGTCGTCCACCGCGATCCGCACCCCCAGCCCCTTCAGCTGCTGCAGCTTGCCGATGGTGTCCGCGCCGTCCTGCACCAGCAGCGACTCGGTGATCTCCAGCGTCAGGGTGCCCGCCCGCATGCCGGAGGAGCGCACGGCGGCCGCGACGTCGCGCACCAGGTCCACGTCCTGGAACTGGCGGGCCGAGACGTTGACGCTCATCTGCAGCGCGCGGGCGGGGTGGCGCCGCTGCCAGCGGGCGGCCTGGCGGCAGGCCTCGGCGACGACCCAGCCGCCGATGGGGACGATGAGGCCGTCCTGCTCGGCGAGCGCGATGAAGTCGCCGGGAGGCACCGGACCGCGCTGGGGGTGCTGCCAGCGCAGCAGCGCCTCGAACCCCGTGGTGCGGCCGGAGGCGATGTCGACGATCGGCTGGTAGTGCAGCGCGAACTGCCGCCGGCCCAGCGCCTGGTGCAGGTCGGCGCGCAACTGCTCGCGCTGCAGCTGCGTCGCGTGGTGGTGCGGCTGGAAGACCTCGCAGCGGCCCTTGCCGCTGTTCTTGGCCGCGTACATCGCCACGTCGGCCGCGCGCAGCACGCCGATCGAGGAGCCGGCGCAGGTGGCGGAACTCGCGACGCCGATGCTGACACCGGTGCGGACCCGGCGCCCGCCCACGTCGACCGGCTCGGCCAGCGCGGCCAGGATGCGCTCGGCGAGCCGGCGGGCCAGCGCCGCGCTGTCGCCGCCGGTGAGCAGGACGGCGAACTCGTCACCGGACAGGCGCGCGAAGGTGGCGCCGGCGGGGACGCAGGCGCGGATGCGTGCCGTCACCTGGCGCAGCAGCGCATCACCTCCCTCGTGGCCGAGGTCGTCGTTGACGGCCTTGAGGTTGTCCAGGTCGCAGAAGAGGACCGCCAGCGCGGCCTCCGTCCCGGCGGGAGCTGCACCACCCACCAGCTCGGCGGCCTGCTCGGCGGCCTGCTCGGCGGCCTGCTCGGCGGCCTGCAACCGGTCCATGAACAGCGCCCGGTTGGGCAGGCCGGTGAGCGGGTCCTGGAAGGCCTGCGCGTGCAGGCGCTCCTGCAGCTGCACGCGCTCGCTGACGTCGCGGGTGGTCAGCACGATGCCGGCGACGGCCGGGTCCTGCAGCAGGTTGCCGGCGACGGTCTCCGTCCAGCGCCAGGCGCCGTCGGCGTGCCGCACGCGCGCCAGCACCGGGGCACCGCGGGTGCCGTGGACGCCAGCGCGGGCGATCGCCGCCAGGTAGGCGTGGACACCGGCGCGGTCGTGGGGGTGCAGCAGGTCCCTGAGGTCGCTGCCGACCAGCGCGGCGGGCGGGTAGCCGAGGACACCCGCCACGGAGGGTGTCTGGTAGGAGATCCGGCCGGCGGTGTCGACGACGGTGATGACGTCGGAGGCGCCACGGACGATGGAGCGGAAGTGCTCCCCGGCCTCCAGCGCGTCCAGCAGGGCGTTGAAGGCGGTCGCGGTCTGGCCCAGCTGGTCGTCGGAGTCGACCTCCAGGCGCCCGACGCCGGAGGCCGGCCACTGCCCGCCCGCACCGGCGCGGGCGACCGCCTCGGCCACCGCCCGCAGGTGGGTGCTCAGCCTGGCCAGCCGGCGGCCCACCACCGCACGGCAGAGGGCGTGGTTGAGCGCCCCCACCACGAAGCCCGCCACCAGGCAGGCCACCTGGAACGAGGGCCGCTCCGCGTAGCGGGCCGGCACCCCCAGCTGCTGGGCGAAGGGCGGGAAGACCACCCCGACGGCCAGCCCCAGCCCGACCATGTAGACGGCCAGGTCCCAGAAGACCTTCCGGGTCAGCCGCACCCCGCGCCGGCGGCCGCCTCCCGCGCCCCGGCGCCCCGATCGGTTCACGGGAGCCACCCGCCGGACCGCGCGAGCAGGACGGGCGGCGGCGCGTCCACCCGCACCGGCGCCCACCCCGCCCCGTGGCCGGCGGAGGGCCCGGAGGCCGTCCAGGAGCTGCTCACCGTTCCAGTCCTACTGCAGCGCCGTCACCGCGAGCCAGTCGTGACCGCTGACCGACGGCGGGCCGCGGCGCTCGGGAGGCGTCGCGCGCGACCTCCTGCGGCGACGGCCACCACGAGGCGGCGAGGCGGCGTGGCGGCGCGACGGTCACCCGCCTCGGCGTTCGAGGCGCGTCAGGAGCTCGGCCGCCGGGTGCGAGGGCTGACAGCAGCTGCAGCTTCTCGTGGCTCTCGCTGCCGGGGACCGCGGTGAACACCAGCAGGGTCTGCGCCTGCTCCGGGTCCAGCAGGCTCTGGCAGTGCAGCTGCAACTCCCCCAGCTGCGGGTGCACCAACCGCTCCTGCTCGCTGTGGCGCCACCCACGGGGTGCTCGCACCACACCCTCGCGAACTCCGCGCCGGCGCTCTGCAGCGCGTCGACGATCTGCGCGGCACGTGAGTGCGGACCTTCCCGCGTGAGCACCTGGCGCACCTGGGAGGCCAGCACCAGCGAGTGCAGGGGGTGCTCCTCCACCGGGTGGATCAGCCTGTCACCGGCGTCGGTGAACCAGCGGTGGATCGCACTGCGCGCCAGGCCCTGGTGCCGGGTCTGGTCCCCCAGCAGCGCCACGCCCGACCGGGTCTGGACCGGCGTCTCCCCCAGCGAGGTGACGATGGCGGCCGGCACGTGCGGGAGGGCACGTCGTGATGGCCGTGCGCGACGTGGCCGAGGTCGACCAGGTCGCCCGCCGGCTCGCCGAGCGGCTGCACGGCATCGGCCTGACCGGACGGATCAACCACCTGCGGGTGCTCCGACGGGAGCCTCGTCCTGGGCGCGGGCGCCGATGCGCTGGGCCGAGGTGCTGCCCCGCGAGAGCGCGCGGGGTCCGGCGGCGGCCAGCAGGCCGACGGAGGGCATGTGGTTGTAGAAGGTCTCGAAGGTGCCGGCGTCGACGCGGTAGGTCTCGTGGTAGATGCCCACCGCGTCGCTGGTGCGGGCCAGCGCGTTGAACCGGCGCCACGCGGGCAGGTGCTCGGCGTCGCCGGCGCGGGCGTAGCGCTCCAGGTCCTCGTAGCTGCGCCAGTACTGGATGACGCCGGGGCCGCCGAAGAAGAACCCGGCCTCGGCGCGCAGCACCCCCAGCTCCGGGTGGCGGTCCAGCTCGCCGAGCATGCGCCGCATCGCCGACACCGTCGCCGCCACGTGGCGCACCTCGCGCCAGCGGTTGACGTGCATGCCGATGAGGAAGACGACGAAGCCGCCGTCGGTGTCTGCGGTGACGCGTCCGTGCAGGGGCATGCCGGAACTCCGATCGTCGCGCAGCGCCCCCGCAGCCGCCGGTCGGCGACCTTCGGGCTGACACTGTCAAGCAGCACGGTGCACCGCCTTCTTGACAGTGTCAACCCCTGACGGCACAGTTCTCGGGTGCCACCGCGACCGCTCCCCGACCAGAGACCGGACGAGGACCGCCGACCGGACGAGGCCCGCGCGGGGGGCGGAGCCCGGCAGGTGCTGGACGTGCGCCGGGCGCTGCTGGACGCGGCCGCCGGCGAGCTCGACGACCACGGCGCGGCCGGCATCAGCCTGCGCGCCATCGCCCGTCGCGCCGGGGTCTCCCACGCGGCCCCCAAGCACCACTTCGGCGACCGCGCCGGGCTGCTGACGGCCATCGCCGCCGACGGCTTCCGCACGCTGGCCGCGACCCAGCGCGACGCCGCACCCGGCGGGCTGCACGCCCTGGGCGTCTCCTACGTCGACTTCGGCGCCGGCCACCCGGCGCTGTTCGAGCTGATGTTCGCCAGCAGCGAGCTGCGCACCGACGACCCCGACCTGCTCGCCGCGCACGAGGAGTCCCTGCGGCCGCTGCGCGAGGCCGCCGGCCGCGCCGGCGAGGTCACCGCGGCCGCGAGCGGGCAGGACGCCGTGCTGATGGCCTGGGTCTTCGTGCACGGCCTGGTCGTCCTCCAGCGCGGCGGCGCGCTGGGCGCCGCAGGCGGTGAACCCGCGCACCTGCTGTCCACCTTCAGCCGGCTGCTCTCACCCGGCCGCCGCTGAGCGCCGCACGGACCGCCCGAGGCTCCCGGCGACGAGCCCCACCTACGATGCACGGCGTGAACAGCAGCAGACGCGCCGACCGCGGCGAGCGGGAGGTCCGCGCCGTCCAGGAGGCCACCCGCGTCCTGGACCGCCCCACGACCACCGCCACCCTGCGCCAGCGCCTGACCGCGCTCACCGACGCCACCGGCGCCGCCGCGGACCTCGGCGTCGACCTCGACGCCCCCACCGACCTGTACGGCAACGGCGTCGCCACCCACCTCGAACGGCGCGTCGCCACCCTCCTCGGCACCGAGGACGCCGCCTTCTTCCCCTCCGGCACCATGGCCCAGCAGGCCGCGCTCCGCTGCTGGGCCCAGCACCCCGGACGGGGCGGCGGCCTGC
>NZ_JAAALL010000206.1 GCF_009906315.1 Kineococcus vitellinus
GGCCGAGTCCGCCGACCCCGCCGCCCCCAGCGGGGTGGCGCTGGCGTGCGTGGGCTCGCTGGCCCGCCGCGACTGCGGCCCGGCCAGCGACGTCGACCTCGTCCTGCTGCACGACGGCCGCCGCCTGGGCGCCGACGACGTCGCCGCCCTCGCCGACCGCGTCTGGTACCCGCTGTGGGACCAGGGCCTGCGCCTGGACCACTCGGTGCGCACGGCCAAGGAGTGCCGCGAGGTGGCCGCCGCCGACCTCGCCGCGGCCACCGGCCTGCTCGACCTGCGCGTGGTCGCCGGCGACCGGGGACTGGTGGCCCGCACCCGCGGGCAGCTGCTGGACGACTGGCGCGCCGGCGCCCGCCGCCGCCTGCCGCAGGTGCTGGAGGCCCTCGCCGAGCGCTCCGCGCGCTTCGGCGAGCTGGCCTACCTGCTCGAACCCGACCTCAAGGAGGCCCGCGGCGGGCTGCGGGACGCCGTCACGCTGCGTGCGCTGGCCGCCAGCTGGCTCACCGACCGCCCCCACGGCCCCGTCGACGAGGCCCACACCGTCCTGCTCGACGTCCGCGACGGCCTGCAGACCTCCTCCGGGCGCCCCGGCGACCGCCTCGTGCTCGCCGAGCAGGACGCCACCGCCGTCGTGTGCGGCTACGCCGACGCCGACCTGCTGCTCGCCGCCGTGGCCCAGGCCGCGCGCACCATCGCCGCGGCCGTCGACGTCACCACCCGCCGCGCTCGCCAGTCCGTGCCCAGCCGCCGCTTCCGCGCCGCCGGCCGCCGCCCGCGGATGCGCTCGCTGGGGCACGGCCTCGTCGAGCACGACGGCGAGGTCGTCCTGGGCGCCGGCGCCGAGCCCGCCTCCGACCCCGGCCTGCCGCTGCGGGCGGCGGCCACCGCCGTGCGCGCCGGCCTGCCGCTGTCGCCGGTGACGCTGGAGCACCTCGTCACCACCTGCCCGCCGCTGCCCGAGCCCTGGCCGCCCGCGGCGCGCGAGTCGCTGCTGGAGCTGCTGGCCAGCGGGCCCGCGCAGGTGCCGGTGTGGGAGTCCCTGGACCTGGTCGGCCTGGTGCCGCGCTGGGTCCCGGAGTGGTCCGGCATCCGCAACCGCCCGCAGCGCAACGCCGTGCACCGCTGGACGGTGGACCGCCACCTCATCGAGACCGCGGTGGCCGCCGCGCCGTTCCTGCGCGACGTCGAGCGCCCCGACCTGCTGCTGCTGGCCGCGCTGCTGCACGACCTCGGCAAGCTGCCCGGCGCGCAGGACCACGCCCGCACCGGGGCGCCGCTGGCCCGCGACGCCTGCCGGCGCATCGGCCTGGACGCCGACGACGTCGCCGTCGTCGAGCGCCTGGTCGCCGAGCACCTGACGCTGGTGGACCTGGCCACCCGCCGCGACCCCGACGACCCGCGGACCGTCGCCGCCCTCGTGGAGGCCGTCGACGGCCGCGCCCCCGTGCTGGACCTGCTGCGGGCGCTCACGGAGGCCGACGCGCGCGCCGCCGGGCCGGCGGCCTGGTCGCCGTGGCGCGCCCGGCTCGTCGACGACCTCGTGGCCCGCGCGGCCAAGAGCCTGCGCGGGGAGCAGGCGCCGGGCCCGGCGCCCTTCGACGAGCAGGAGCAGGCGCTGGCGGCCGCGGTCGCCGCCGACGGGCGCACCCGCGTCGGGGTCCGCGAGGTCGACGGCTTCTTCGTCGTCACCGTCGTCACCCCCGACCGCACCGGGCTGTTCGCCGACCTGGCCGGGCTGCTGGCCGGGCACCGCCTGCTGGTGCGCTCCGCGCTCGTGCGCACCCTGGCCGGGGTGGCCGTGGACTCCTGGTGGGTGGAGTCGCCCACCGGCGAGGCGCCCTCGGCGCAGCTGCTGCGCACCGCCCTGGAGCGCATCGTCGCCGGCGACGTCGCGCTGCTGGAGCGCCTGGCGGCCCGCGACGCCCAGACCCCGCGGCCCAGCGGCGGGGTGCGCTCGCTGGTCGCGCACCCGCGCATCGTCATCCTGCCCGGGGCCTCCGAGCGCGCCACCGTCCTGGAGGTGCGCGCCGCCGACCGGCCCGGGCTGCTGCACGCGCTGGGCCGGGCGCTGGCCAGCGAGCGCATCGACATCCGCTCCGCGCACGTGGCGACCTACGCCGCCCAGGCCGTCGACGTGCTGTACCTGGCCGAGGCGTCGGGGGAGCGGCTGTCCCCGCCGCGGGTCGCGATCGCCATCCAGGTGCTCTCCGACGCCGCCGAGGTGCCGGGCTGAGGCTCGCCCCGCCGGGGGCGGTGGTGGGCCCGGTTAGGCTGTGACCGTGTTCGCCACGCTCTCCGACCGCCTCACCGCCACCTTCAAGTCGCTGCGCGGCAAGGGGCGGTTGTCCGAGGCCGACGTCGACGCGACCGTCCGCGAGATCCGCCGCGCGCTGCTCGACGCCGACGTCGCGCTGCCCGTCGTGCGCGAGTTCACCCAGCGCGTGCGCGAGCGCGCCACCGGGGCGGAGGTGCAGCAGAACCTCAACCCCGCCCAGCAGGTCGTCAAGATCGTCAACGAGGAGCTCGTCGGGATCCTCGGCGGCGAGACCCGCCGGCTGCGCTTCGCCAAGAACCCGCCCACCGTGATCATGCTCGCCGGCCTGCAGGGCGCCGGGAAGACCACGCTCGCGGGCAAGCTGGGGCGCCACCTCAAGCACAACGGCAACCGCCCGCTGCTGGTGGCCTGCGACCTGCAGCGCCCCAACGCCGTCAACCAGCTGCAGATCACCGGCGAGCGCGCCGGCGTCGACGTCTTCGCCCCCGAGCCGGGCAACGGCGTGGGCGACCCCGTCGCGGTGGCCCGCGCCGGTCTGGAGCACGCCCAGCGCCAGCACTACGACGTCGTCGTCGTCGACACCGCCGGCCGCACCGGCGTGGACGCCGAGATGATGCAGCAGGCCGTCGACATCCGCGACGCCGTCTCGCCCGACGAGGTGCTCTTCGTCCTCGACGCGATGATCGGCCAGGACGCCGTCGCCACGGCCGAGGCCTTCCGCGACGGCGTGGGCTTCGACGGCGTCGTGCTCACCAAGCTCGACGGCGACGCCCGCGGCGGTGCCGCCCTCTCGGTGCGCCACGTCACCGGCCGCCCGGTGATGTTCGCCTCCACGGGGGAGAAGCTCGACGACTTCGAGCTGTTCCACCCCGACCGGATGGCCTCGCGCATCCTGGACATGGGTGACGTCCTCAGCCTCATCGAGCAGGCCGAGAAGGCCTTCGACGCCGACCAGGCGCAGGCGATGGCGGCCAAGTTCGCCGCCGACGAGGACTTCACCCTCGACGACTTCCTCCAGCAGCTGCAGGCCGTGCGCAACATGGGCTCGCTGAAGAAGATGCTGGGGATGCTGCCGGGCATGGCGCAGATGCGCCAGCAGCTGGACGCCTTCGACGAGCGCGAGTTCGACCGCATCGAGGCGATGGTCCGCTCGATGACGCCGCTGGAGCGCCGCCGCCCGCGCATCATGAACGGCTCGCGCCGCGCCCGCGTGGCCGCCGGCTGCGGGCAGAGCGTCTCCGCCGTCGGCGACATGCTCGAGCGCTTCGGGCAGGCGCAGAAGATGATGCGCCAGCTGCGCAAGGGCATGGGCGGCGGTGGCCTGCCCGGCATCCCGGGGATGCCCGGCGTCCCCGGTGGCACGGCCGGCTCGAAGAAGCAGAAGGCGCGCGTCGCGGCCGCCCAGCGCTCCAAGAAGGGCAAGAGCGGCAACCCCGCCAAGCGCGCGCAGCAGGAGCAGCAGGCCGCCACCCGCGCGGCCGCACCCGCCGAGGGCGGGTCCGCGTTCGGGCTGCCGGACCCCCAGCAGGGCTTCGACCCCGCCGACCTCAACCTGCCCCCGGGCTTCGACAAGTTCCTCGGCGGCCGCTGAGCGCACCGGCCGCGCGGGGGCTGCCGTGGACGTCCTGCACCTGCGCGGGCCGCTGCTCGTCGGCCCGGACGAGGTCGTCGGCCAGGCGTGGGTGCTCGGCGGGCGGCTGACCCTCGAGCGGCCCGCCGGCGCGTCCACGACGCGGCTGGACGGCTGGGTGCTGCCGGGCCTGGTCGACGCCCACTGCCACGTCGGCATCGGGCCCACCGGCGAGGTCGACGACGCCACCAGCGAGGCGCAGGCGCGCACCGACCGCGACGCCGGTGCGCTGCTGCTGCGCGACGCGGGCTCGGCCTCGCAGACCCGCTGGATCGACGAGCGCGAGGACCTGCCGCGCATCGTGCGCGCCGGCCGCCACCTGGCCCGCACCCGCCGCTACCTGCGGGGGCTGGCGCACGAGGTCGAGCCCGAGGACCTGGTCGAGCACGTGCGGGTGGAGGCCCGCCGCGGGGACGGCTGGGTCAAGCTCGTCGGCGACTGGATCGACCGCTCCCGCGGGGACCTGGCGCCGTGCTGGCCCGCGCACGTCCTCGCCGCCGGGGTGGCCGCCGCCCACGAGCTGGGTGCGCGCGTCACCGTGCACCAGTTCGGCGAGGAGGGGGTCGAGGACCTGCTCGCCGCGGGGGTGGACGGCATCGAGCACGGCACGGGGATCACGTCGACCACGCTGGCCGCGGTGGCGGCCGCCGGGGTCGCCGTCGTGCCGACGCTGGTCAACATCGCCACCTTCCCGGGCATCGCCGACCGGGGCGAGCCGAGGTTCCCGCGCTACGCCGCGCACATGAGGGCGCTGCACGCCCGGCGGTACGAGAACGTCGCCGCGCTGCACGCGGCGGGGGTTCCGGTCTTCGCCGGCACCGACGCCGGCAGCGTGCTGCCGCACGGCCTGGTGGTCGAGGAGCTGCACGAGCTCGTCGCCGCCGGCCTGTCCCGCACCGCCGCCCTCGACGCCGCGACCTGGGCCGCCCGGCGCTGGCTGGGCCACCCGGGGCTGGCCGAGGGGGCCAGCGCCGACCTGCTCGTCCTGGACGGCGACCCGCGCGCGGACCTGGGCGTGCTGCGCCGACCGCGGGTGGTCCTGCGCGGGCGCCTCGTGCACGGCTGACGGGCTCGGTGTCGAGACGGGTGCGCGACCTCTGGCACAATGCTGGGTGCACTCGAACGTCCAGGGACCCTCTCACCCCGGTCGTCCGCGTCCTTGAGTCCCACCTCTCGGCGTCCCCACACCGAGCGGTGTCCACTCGCCAGATGAGAACCGGGAGACACCCCACACCGTGGCTGTCAAGATTCGCCTCAAGCGCATGGGCCAGATCCGCGCGCCGCACTACCGCATCGTCGTCGCCGACTCGCGCAACAAGCGCGACGGTCGCGCCATCGAGGAGGTCGGGATCTACAACCCGATGACCCACCCCTCGACGATCGAGGTCAAGTCCGAGCGCGTGCAGTACTGGCTCGGCGTCGGCGCGCAGCCGACCGAGCAGGTCGCGGCGCTGCTCAAGGTGACCGGCGACTGGCAGAAGTTCAAGGGCCTGCCGGGCGCCGAGGGCACCTACCAGGTCCCCGCCGCCAACACCAAGGCTCCGCGCATCCCCGCCGGTGGCTCCGCCAAGGCCGCGCAGGCGCCGGCCGAGGCCCCCGCCGAGGCGGAGACCCCGGCCTCGGAGTCCTGACGAGGTGCTCGCGGACGCTCTCGAGCACCTCGTGCGCGGCATCGTCGGGCACCCCGACGACGTGCGCGTGACGTCCAAGGCGCTGCGGCGCGGGTCGCTGCTCGAGGTCCGCGTGCACCCCGAGGACCTGGGCCGCGTCATCGGCCGGGCCGGCCGCACGGCCAAGGCCCTGCGCACCGTGGTCGGTGCGCTGGCCGGCGGCAAGTCGGTGCGCATCGACCTCGTCGACGTCGACCGCCGCTGACGCTGCACCCACCCGGAGCGCCGGGGTCGCGAACCCGCGACCCCGGCGCTCCGTCGTTCCTCCCCCTACCCCTGGAGCACCCGTGGAGTACGTCGTCGCCCGCATCGGCCGCCCGCACGGCGTGCGCGGCGAGGTGACCGTCGAGGTCCGCACCGACACCCCCGACGAGCGGTTCGCGCCCGGCGCGGTGCTGCGCAGCGAGCCCGGCGGCGCGCGGCTGACCGTGGAGTCGGCCCGCTGGCACAACGGCACCCTGCTGCTCGTCTTCGCCGGGGTCGCCGACCGCGACGCGGTCGAGCGGCTGCGCGACCGGCTGCTGCTCGTGGACGTCGACGAGGACGCCGTCGCCGACGAGGAGGACGACGCCTGGTACCCGCACCAGCTGCAGGGGCTGGCCGCCGTCGCCGTCGACGGCACGGCGCTGGGCACGGTCGCCGACCTGCTGACCGGCAACGCCCAGGACGTCCTGGTCGTCACCGGCACCGACGGCGAGGAGGTGCTCGTGCCCTTCGTCACCGCGCTCGTGCCCGCCGTCGACGTCGCCGGCGGGCGCGTCGTCCTCGACCCGCCGGGCGGGCTGTTCCGCGAGCTGCCCGGCGAGCAGGCGCCCGGGGACGAGGGCTAGTGCGCATCGACGTCGTCACGATCTTCGGCGAGTACCTGCAGCCGCTCTCGCTCTCCCTCATCGGCAAGGCGCAGGCGCAGGGCCTGCTCGACGTGCGGGTGCACGACCTGCGCGAGCACACCCGCGACCGCCACCGCACGGTCGACGACACCCCCTACGGCGGCGGTGCCGGGCTGCTCATGAAGCCGGAGCCGTGGGGCGAGGCCCTGGACGCCGTCCTCGCCGACCCGCCCGCCGCCCCGCCCACCGACCTGGACGCGGACGCCGCGCAGCGCGGTCCGGTCCTGCTGGTGCCCAGCCCCGTGGGCGAGGTGTTCAGCCAGCGGCTGGCCGTGGAGCTGGCCGCCGAGCCGTGGCTGGTCTTCGCGTGCGGCCGCTACGAGGGGATCGACGCGCGGGTGGTGGAGCACTACCGCACGCGGGTCCGGGTGCGCGAGGTCTCCCTGGGCGACTACGTCCTCAACGGCGGGGAGGTGGCCGTGCTGGCGATCACCGAGGCCGTGGCCCGGCTGCTGCCCGGGGTCGTCGGCAACGCGGCGAGCCTGACCGAGGAGAGCCACGCCGCCGAGCACGACGGGCTGCTGGAGCACCCGGCGTACACCAAGCCGGCGAGCTGGCGGGGCCTGCAGGTGCCGGCGGTGCTCTCCAGCGGCCACCACGGCGCCGTGGAGCGCTGGCGGCGCGACGAGGCGCTGCGGCGCACCGCGCGCCGGCGCCCCGACCTGCTGGCGCGGCTGGACCCCTCCCGCTGCGACGCGGCCGACCTGGCCGTCCTGGCCGCCGAGGGGTGGGTGCCCGCCACCGGCGGATTCCGCCCGGCCACCGCCGCTGTGGCAGACTGATCCGCTGACACCACCAACGAGCCGTGACGGCCGGTGACTGCTGCCCACGGGCAGTGGTGGGGCGCGCCTGCCACAGGGGGCGCGCCCGGCCGGGAGCACCGTCACGGGCCCAACGCCTGCACCGATGACCTGTGGCGTCGACAGGGGAGAAGAGCGAGAGCCATGAACGTGCTCGACAACGTCGACGCAGCCAGCCTGCGCACCGACGTCCCGGAGTTCCGCGCCGGTGACACCCTCAAGGTCCACGTGAAGGTCGTCGAGGGCAACCGGTCCCGCGTCCAGGTCTTCCAGGGCGTGGTCATCCGCCGCACCGGCGGCGGGGTCCGCGAGAGCTTCACCGTCCGCAAGGTCAGCTTCGGCGTCGGCGTGGAGCGCACCTTCCCGCTGCACACCCCGATCATCGACAAGGTCGAGGTCGTCACCCGCGGTGACGTCAAGCGCGCGAAGCTGTACTACCTGCGCGACCTGCGCGGCAAGGCCGCCAAGATCAAGGAGCGCCGCGACACCACGCCGCGCGGCTGACGCCAGCAGCCCCGCAGAGCCGGGTCCCGCACCGCGGGGCCCGGCTCTGCGCGTCCGGACCGGCCCGCCCGCCCCGCGCCGCGCGGCGTGG
>NZ_JAAALL010000207.1 GCF_009906315.1 Kineococcus vitellinus
GCGGGCGGGTCGGGGCAGGACTGGGCCATCTGGTGCGATGCCCGCATCACCGCAAGCGAGTGATGGTCCACGCGTGCAGGAAGAGCCACCACCTCGTGGTTGGGCCCGTGCTCATCGAATACCGTTGGAACCGCCGGGTGCGCGAGTCTGATCCTACGACGCTCGAACGCCTTCCACTGGTGCCTCCAGTCCTCTTCCTTGCTGTACAGGCGATGCCCGACGAGGACGCTCAGGTGTCAGGTGTCTCCTCCCCCGAGGAATCAGAGAGCACGGACGTCTTGCTGCACGAGCCGGATCGAGTACCTGAAGTGGCTCGCACACCATGGTCACACGACATCGAGGGCTGAACGTGGACCTCCGACGGCGCCTTCTAAGATCGAGGGAATGCTGAGATGCGAGACGACGAGATCGTTGCAGCGGCCCGCGCCGTGCACGAGGCGCTCCCCTGCCTGCTGGGGGACGACGCCGAAGCCGTAGCGGGCAGGTTGGGCGGCCTCTTGGCCCAGGCCGATGCCGGTCAGCCGGAAGTCGCAGATGCCATCTTGGACCTGCTGTCCGCCCATCCCAGCACTCGGCAAGAACTCGCCCGGCGACTACCCAGCGAGGCTGACTCCAACCGTGCCGGCTACCCCGGCGGGTTGCACGGGTTCCCGTACGCCTCCGACCCGATCGTGCGCCGCTGTTTGAGGTGCGACTACGCCTATTCGCTCTTTGAAGCGGGAGAACTCGTACCCGACTGCCCTCACGGTCACGGCCCCTTGACATGAAGGCGCTCTCAGAGCACGGCGATCTACACCCGAGTGCACTCCTGCACTGCGCCGCCGCGGAGGACGACCCCTCCAGCAGTACGGTGGCCGTGGTGAGCACGGCGTCGCCATGACGGCCTTGTGGACCGGGCTCGGCGACAAGGTGGTGGACCGCTTTACGGTCCTGCTGCTCTCACCGGCGCTGGCATTCTGGTTCGGTGGTGTGCTCGCATGGGTGCACGCCCACGGCTGGAACCGGCTGCTCACGTGGTCGAGCACCGGACTGGGAGAGACCGATGCCGTCGCCGAGGTCGCCATCGGCCTCGGCGCACTCCTGGTGATCGCCGGATCAGCACGGATGGTCGAGGTCTTCTCCCTCCCCGTGCTGCGCCTGCTGGAGGGTTACTGGCCCGCTTGGGCCAGTGCGTTGGGTCAGCGAGTGACGCGTCGTGAGGAGCGCATCGAACGGCGAGCGAGGCGTTGGCGTAAGCTGTCCTCGACACGCAGCCAGCACACGATGAAACAGGCTCGACAGTACCAGCGTCTCAACGCCGCCCGAGCTCGGGTGCCGATCCATCCCACTGACCGCATGCCGACCGCCTTCGGCGACCTGCTGAAGGTCATGGAAACCCGTCCCCGACACCGCTATGGCTTGGACGCCGTCACCTGCTTCCCGCGCCTGTGGCTGGTGCTGCCCGAGGCAGCCCGCACGGACGTCGCTGCCGCGCGCGGGCGAGTCGACGACGCCGGACGGCTCTGGCTGTGGTCGCTGCTCTTCTCCGTCTGGACGCCGCTGGCGTGGTGGGCGGCTGTGGTCGCCGTGGCCGGCATGCTGGTGGCCTACCAAGTGGCGCTCGTGGCGGCTGCAGGTCTGGCGGAAGTCGTTCAGGCGTGCTTCGACGTGTACCGCGGTTTGCTCTACGATGCTCTCGGCTTTGCTCGACCGGCGTCCCTGGAGGCTGAACCCGTAGCAGGAGCGGCGCTGACGGCGTGGCTCGAACGAGGAAGGCTTCCCGCATGAGGGCGCGCCGCCTCTCCCGAGGTGAGGTGCGCGCCGTCGAAGTCGACCTGCAGTGGGACGCTTTGCCGGCCGCTCCTCGCCAGCTGCAGCGCCTGCTGGATCAGGCCGGCAGCGATCTGGTGATCTACGTGCGGATCCAGGACGAGACCGTTCTGGAACACCTGGCCGAGACGCTGGAGCGAATCCTCGCCCACCGCGCCTTCACCCACGCCGACGTCGAGTTCCGCCTAGCGGTGTACAACCGTGCCGGCATTGCCCACAACTGGCTGGGCGTGAAGCCGCGAGCCGATGCTCGCGCACACCTCGACGCTGCAATCGCGCAGCTGCAGGTCGGGGTGCGCGAAGCACGCGGCACGGGCGCAACGCTGTGGCGGCTGCATGCGAACCTGTCGAGCACCCTGTTGGCCCGCTACCAGGCCGATGGTGCGCCGGAGGACCTGCAGGCCGCCGTACCGCCGGAGCAGGCGCCCTTGCTGGCCCAAGCAGCCCTGTCCAGTGCCCTGCGCGTGCGCCACCGGCGACTGGGCGGACGCACCGACCTGCAGGAGTCCGTCGCGCTGTCGCAGGCCGCCGTCGACGCCAGCCCCGAAGGGCCCCGCCGCGACTACTACCGCTATCTGTTCAGCGATGCGCTGCTGGTGCGCTACGACGTGACCGGTTCCCTGGCGGATCTCCAGCAGGCCGAGGAGCAGTTGCGCCGGTGCCTGGCCGCGCCTCACATGCCGGTGCAGCTACCTCGCGCTGGGGTGCGGGGGATGCTTGCGACCGTACTGCGCCGACGGTTCGTCCGCACGGGCGCCGCGGATGCTCTCGACGAGGCCATCGAGTTGCTCGCCTCTGACGCAGAGGCCGACAACCCAGCCCGCCTGACCAACCTCGGGAACGCCCTGCTCGACCGCTTCCACCTGTCAGGCTCGACGACCGACCTGCACGGAGCGGTGCAGGCCCAGCTGTCGGCGGTGCAGCTGACCTCGTCGGGAGACTGGCAACTCGCCTCCCGACACAACAACGCCGGCAACGCCTTGTCGACGGTCGCGCAGTTCACTGGCGATGAGGAGCCGGCGCGCGAAGCCGTCCAATACTACCAACGCAGCCTGCAGCTGACCGCCGCCGACGCCCCCGAGCGCGCCTCTCGGGAATACAACTTGGCTCAAGTCCTGCTGAGGCTGTGCGGCAACGCTCGATCAGGCCCACTGCTTGAGCAGGCGCGCACCGCATTCAGCGATGCCGTCGCCCATGGCCTGGACGGCTCGCTGGAGTGGAGTTTGGCAGCGGCGCAAGCTTGGGGGCGTTGGGCTGCTGCCCGCGATGCATGGCCCGAAGCGGCGGAAGCGTACGCCGCCGCCCTGGATGCTGGCGGGCGTCTCTTCCGGATCCAGTTGGTGCGTCCACAGCAGGAGGCCTGGTTGCGCGAGTCGCAGGGCGTGCCGGGCGAGGCTGCCTACGCGATGGTACGGGCCGGGCGGGCACACGAAGCCTTGGAGGCCTTGGAGCAAGGCCGCTCCCTGCTGCTCTCCGAGGCCCTCGCGCGCGACCGAGCCGACCTCGCCGCTCTGAGCGCACAGCGACCAGGACTGGCCGAGGCGTATCGGACGGCTGTCGGCGAGCTGGATGCAGTGCTCCGCTGCACAACAGCGGATCCCGAGGCCAATCGCCGGGCCCGGGCCCGCATCGATGACGTGGCCGCCCGGATCCGTCGCGTACCCGGACACGAGAGCTTCTTGATCGCGCCGACCCTCGCCGACGTCAGCGCTGCCGCCCAGCGCGCCGTGCCCAACGGGGTCCTTGTGTACCTGGCTCCCGCACAACACGGAGGCACCGCCGTGCTCGTCGGCGGGCACGTTCAGCAAGAGCGGCCAGAGGAACAGAAGCGGTCGGAAGAACTCGCGCAACAAGGGGACGAGCAACAGGAGGACGAGGGCGATAGGGAGGTCGAGCAGAGCGCTGTTCGGGTCGTGGACCTGCCCGCCTGCACGCTGCAGGCCTGCCGAGATCGCTTGACAGCACTGCTGGCCGCGCGTTCGCAGGTGGGCACCGGTGCCTTCGCGGGAACGTTGGATGCGGTCTCACACTGGCTGTACACCGCCGTCCTCGCCCCCGTTCTGGCGGCCACCGATGCACCACGGCTGGTGCTTGTCCCCACTGGGCTCCTGAGCCTGCTGCCGCTGCACGCGGCCTGGCGGCCCGGCGCAGACGGCACACAGCGGCGCTACATCCTCGATGAGGTCGTCCTCAGCTACGCACCCAGTGCCCGCGCTCTGCTGGCGTGTGCCCACACCGCGGCGGCCACGAGGCTGCAGCGCGCGGTCATCGTCGCCGATCCCCAGCCGACGCAGCTGCCGGCGATCGGCTTTGCCACCGCGGAGGCATCGTGGGCCAGCGCAGGCTTAGAAACGCTGCAGCTGTCCGGTGCCGCCGCGACGCGCGCAGCGGTGCTCCAGCACGCCCCGGGCGCCGACCTGCTGCACTTCGCCTGCCACGGATCATCCCGCCCAGAACACCCCTTGCAAGGAGGCCTGATGCTGGCCGCGAACGAGCAGTTGACCCTGGCGGACACCTTGGGCGCACGCTTGAGCGGATCACAGCACGAGGGCACCCGCTTGGCGGTGTTGTCGGCATGTGACACCGACCAGCCGGGTTTGGACCTGCCCGATGAGGTGGTCAGCTTGCCGACGGGCCTGCTGCAAGCCGGCGCCGCTGGCGTTCTGGCCACTCAGTGGGCGGTTCGCAGCCTTCCGGCGGCGCTGCTCGTAGCGGCGTTCCACGCACATTGGCGCCTGCGGAACTATTCCCCCCCGCAGGCGCTGACGCTGTCGCAGCGCTGGCTGCGGAGCACGACGAACGCCGACAAGGTGGGCGACCTGCGGGCGTGGTCAAGCGCCTTTGGACCTGAGGGAGCGGTGGAGCGCCGCGAGCTGGTGCGCACGTTGCAGCTGCGTGACCCCGAAGCGCATGACTTCACCGACGCAACGTCGTGGGCGGCCGCCAGCTTCCATGGGCTCTAGCCTTGATGCTCCCACGATCCACCGTCAAGGCGTAGCGCGGGCGGAGCAAGCACAGGAGCACGAGCGGCTTGAATGATCGGTCGTCTGCTGATGACGGGTCGCCTGCCGCGCAGATCGCCCACCGATCGTAAGATCACGACCGGGCGCTCGCCGCGAGGGGTGCACCGGTCGCGAGTGCCGGCCTTTTCGGCATCACCGCGAACCAGCGCGAGAGCATCGCAACCTCACCGCTGGCCTCTTGGATCGCCCCGACCGCGCGGCGAAGGAGCCGTTGCCTCAGTCCTCCGGAGGTAGGCGCCGGGCGCAGACCAAGGTGAGGTGGGCCGCGCCGGCGCGGTGATCATCGCTGCACTGCGGTCCTTGCTGTACTGACCACTCAGGTTGCTGACGCGAGAGGCGGGCGGTAGCCCGCCGAGGGCGGTGTGATGCCGGAGGGACACCTCCTGCGCGCGGAAGAACAATTCTAGACGTGCAACAGTTCCGGCATGTCCCGGCGGCGAGCCGCCTCGGAGCTGCAGGAGCGGGCGTGGGCCCACTCGGTGGCTAGCCTGCATTGGGAGCGGTCCACCTTGCCGTGGGTCTGGGGACCGTAGGTCTGCGCGCGCGAGGGCCGAGTTCGCTGGTGAGCGGCACCGGTCACGGCCAGTGCCGCCGCGAAGTCACGGGAGCGGTAGTTGGAGCCGTTGTCGCTGAGGCAGCGATCGAGGCGGATGCCGCAGTCGGTGAACCAGTCGTGGGCCCGTGCCCAGAACGCTGCGGTGGTCAAGTCCTCGTCGTCGCTGAGAATCTTTGTGTAGACCAAATGGGAGTGTCCCCCGCGAGCGGGAAGTGTCTCCACATCCAGGATGGTGTGCAGGTAGCCGTAGCCGAGGGCGCGCGGCCGTGCCGTATCGCCGCGGCCGTGTCGTGTCGCCGCGGCCGTGCAGGCACCAGCCGCCACCTGACGGCACCCCCGCCTGCGGGGGATGGAGATGACGCCGAGCTCCTGGACGTCGATCACAGCCACGGGTGCACCAGATCGCCTGCGGCAGCGTGCTCCTAGCATCGAACCTGCCGGCGGATGCGCTGGCAGGTCGGCCGAGTCGACATCGCGCAGGCGTCTCTGCCCTCGCAGGGTCCTCCCTGCGTCGGTGATCCCGCAGGTCTGGGTCCGTCACCAACGCCCATGCTCAGACAGCTAGGTCTCCGGCCTGCTCAAGCGCAGTTCGAGATGCATGCCTCGTATCGCGGGGCATAGGTCGTGTGCTCATCTGTGGCTTGATGAGCAACGCGGGCCGATCATGTGCCGGCAGTTCGGTGCGCGCGTCGCTGGCGGAACGTACGACGTAGCCCTCGTCGAAGTACTTCAGCAGCACCCGGATCGCCTGGTCCGGGTGTCCGGCGTGGAAGTGGCTGATGATCCGGTCCGCCCGAGCGTTGCCGAGCCGGCGCCTGATCCGCTGGGTGGCTTCGATGAGCTCAGCCGGGTCGGCACGGCCGTAGGTGGCGACCAGGCGTCTGACCCGCTCCTCGAGCAGGCTGACCAGCTCGACGGTCGCAGCGTCACGGATCGCGCCGGTCAGCTCGCGGGGCAGCCACAGCGGTCCGATGTGGGGTCCCTCGTCCTCGAGCCACACCGGCCGGTCGGGATCGATGCCTTCCAGCGCGTCGTGGAGCTGGGCATCGAAGCTCGCCTGGCTCGGCTGCGGGCGGGTGATGCCGATCCGGCCGAAGGAGGAACCGCGGTGGGCGGCCAGGGCCTCGAGGTCGATGACCTGCTCACCGGCAGTGGCCAGCCGGCACAGCATGTCGCTCTTGCCCGAGCCGGTCAGCCCAGTGAGGACGATGAAGCGCACCCCGCCTCCATTCGGCACCGGCACTCCACTGGACCGGGCACTGCGAGGGTAGGTCTTAGTGCCCCCTGGACGGGACGCAGCACGGGGCGCCGCATCCGCGACGCGAGAACGCACGAACGACCGCCCAGGAGGACTCCCAAGGGCTCAGGTATTCTCCCTCTCCCCGATTCAAATTCGAGTGTGCGATGCACTACCACTTGGTCGCTCCATACTCCGCTCGGACGCGGGGCCGGTCAAGACCTGAGAGGGCGGCCGGGACGGCCGTTCCTTCGCATTCCACGGGCGGGAGCACGGCGGACTACGCGCCGACGATCCGGTCGAAGGCGAGCCCGGAACGTCCCGCGCCGCGACCGGTGGTCACCCGGCGCGCGTGCCACACCACTGGGGTGCCGTCGTAGCTGCGAGCTCGGCGCATGAGGCCCTGCACCTGGACGCCGGCCCGCGGGACCTCCTCCTCGTGCAGGTAGTACGGGGCAAGCCGGTTGTCCTGCTCGTCCAGCCCGATCCGCAGCATCGAGGTGAGCGGCCGGACGAGGGTGTCTTCGGGGCCGATCGTTCGGCGCATCGTGCCGCGCTGGAGCTGTATCGCCCGCAGCTGTCCCGGCAGGTGCACCGGGATGAACGGGATCCAGTTCTCGGCGACCTCGGTCTGCAGCACGTAGCGCAACGACGCCGAGGCGGTGGCCGCCGAGAATGCGTCGGCGTCGGGGTCGAGCTGCTGACGCACCCGCCGGGAGGCCTCGGCGGCATCTCGAGAGCCACCCAGCCCGTCCTGGATGCGCTGCTCGATAGCCCACACCATGTCGGCGGTCTCGTCGCGGACGAACACCACCTGCTCGAGCGGCTCGCCGTCGAGGATGTGCGGAAGAGTCTGCGGCAGGTACAGGTGCTGCGGCAGTGCTGCGCGGGGCGGTCCGGATGGCCGCGGCGCGAGGCTGAAGACGTCCCAACCCGTCCAGTCCGCCCCGGCCGGCTCGACGGTCGGCTTCACCAGGGTGCGGTAGCCGAAGGTGTCGGTGACGACCACGCCCTGCAGCTCGGCGACCGTGCCGAGCGGCTGACGGCAGATGATGGTGAACCAGTCGTTGCTGTACAGCAGCGCGAACTCGCTGACGATGATCCGTGCGGCATCGGTGGCGTCGGCGCTGAGCTTGCCGAGGTCGACGGCGGCGTCCTCGAGCTGCCACCAGCGTGGCGCCGGCATCCCGGGGTACTCCGCGGGCACCGGGATGACGGTGCGGACGTCGACGG
>NZ_JAAALL010000208.1 GCF_009906315.1 Kineococcus vitellinus
ACCCCAGCCACGGCCTCGAAACCCCGGGAGCCCCGCCCGTGACCTCCACGACCACCGCCGTCCCGCTCAGCTCCGCCACCCTGGCCGCCGTCGGCGAGCGGGTGCCGGTGCCCACCTACGACCGCTCGCAGGTGACGCCCGGCATCGTGCACCTCGGCGTCGGCGGGTTCCACCGCGCGCACCAGGCGATGTACCTGGACCGCCTCATGGAGGCCGGTCAGGCGCTGGACTGGGGCATCCGCGGGATCGGCGTCCTGCCGCACGACGCGCGCATGAAGGAGGTCATGGACGCCCAGGACGGCCTCTACACGCTCGTCCTCAAGCACCCCGACGGCACCCGCGAACCCCGCGTCGTCGGCTCGATCCTGGACTTCCTGCTCGCCCCGGAGGACCCCGACGCCGCGATCGAGGCGATGGCCGACCCGCGCATCCGCATCGTCTCCCTCACCATCACCGAGGGCGGCTACAACATCGACGCGGTGACGCACGAGTTCCTCCTCGACGAGCCCGGCGTCGCCGCCGACCTCGCCGACGGCGCCGTGCCGCGCACGGCCTTCGGCCTGGTCGTCGAGGCGCTGCGCCGGCGCCGGGAGCGGGGCGTGACGCCGTTCACCCTCATGTCCTGCGACAACCTGCCCGGCAACGGCGACCTCGCCCGGCACGCCTTCGTCGCCTTCGCCACCGCCAGGGACGCCGAGCTGGGCGCCTGGGTCGACACCCGCGTGGCCTTCCCGAACACCATGGTGGACCGCATCACCCCGGGCACCACCGACGCGGACCGCGCCGAGGTGCGCGAGCGGTTCGGGGTCCAGGACGCCTGGCCGGTGGTCTGCGAACCGTTCACGCAGTGGGTCGTGCAGGACGACTTCCCGCTGGGCCGCCCGCCGCTGGAGGAGGTCGGCGTGCAGGTCGTCGAGGACGTCGAGCCGTACGAGCTCATGAAGCTGCGGCTGCTCAACGCCAGCCACCAGGCGCTGTGCTACTTCGGGCACCTGGCCGGCTACCGGCTGGTCCACGAGGTCGTGCAGGACCCGCTGTTCGAGCGGTTCCTGCGCGGCTACATGGCCCGCGAGGGCGTTCCCAGCGTCCCGCCCGTGCCGGGGATGGACCTCGAGGCCTACTGCGACGAGCTCATCGTGCGCTTCTCCAACGGCGAGGTGCGCGACACCGTGGCCCGGTTGTGCAACGAGAGCTCCGACCGCATCCCCAAGTGGCTGCTGCCGGTGGTGCGCCACCAGCTCGCGAGCGGCGGGGAGTTCTTCCGCGGGGCCGCCGTCGTCGCCAGCTGGGCGCGCTACGCCGAGGGCGTCGACGAGCAGGGCGAGCCGATCGAGGTCGCCGACCGCCTCGCCGAGCGCGTCGTCGCCGCCGCGCAGCGCAACCGCGCGGAGCCGACCGCGTTCATCGCCGACCGCACCCTCTTCGGCGACCTCGTCGACGACGAGCGCTTCGTGGCCGAGTACACCGCCACGCTCGCCTCGCTGCACGAGAGGGGCGCGCGCGCGACGCTGGAGGCGCTCGTCGCCCGCTGAGGAGGCCGTGCGGGGGCCCCTACGATGGGGCCATGGCGTCGAAGGTGGTCCCCGCACGGGGCATGCGTGACATCCTGCCCGTCGAGAAGGCCCGCCGGGAGCACGCCCTGCACGTCATCCGCGAGGTCTACCGCTCCTTCGGCTTCGACGAGGTCGAGACGCCCGCGCTGGAGGAGCTGTCCCGGCTGGAGTCCGGCCAGGGCGGCGAGAACGAGAAGATGCTCTTCAAGGTCCTGCGCCGCGGCCTGGACCCGCAGGAGGTGCTGCGTCCCGCGGAGGCCGCCGACCTCGGCCTGCGCTTCGACCTCACCGTGCCGCTGAGCCGCTACGTCGCCTCCAACGCGACGGCGCTGCGGATGCCGTTCAAGGCGCTGCAGATCGGGCCGGTCTGGCGCGCCGAGCGGCCGCAGAAGGGCCGCTACCGCCAGTTCGTGCAGTGCGACATCGACGTCGTCGGCGAACCCGGCACCCTGGCCGAGGTCGAGCTCGTCACCGCCACCCACACCGCGCTGACCCGCCTGGGGCTGAGCGGCACGACGCTGCGCATCAACGACCGCGGCGTGCTGACGGGCCTGCTCACCGGCTGCGGGTTCGCCGAGGCCGACCACGGCAGCGTCCTCATCACCGTCGACAAGGCCGACAAGGTGGGCCTGGACGGCGTGCTGGCGGAGCTGCGCGCCAAGGAGTTCGCCGAGGACGCGGTGGCCGCGCTGGAGAAGTGGCTGACCGCGCTGCTGCCGCTGAGCGACGTGCGCACCCCCGGCGCGCTGGAGGCGGCGCTGCCGCAGGCCGTGCCCGCCGAGGTCGTGGCCCGGCTGCGCGAGATCGCCGACGCCCTCGCCGTCTCCGCCCCCGACCTCGACGTGCGCTTCGACGTGACCCTGGTGCGCGGCATGGGCTACTACACCGGCCCGATCTTCGAGATGTCGATGCCGGGCAGCTCCTCCTCGATCGCCGGCGGCGGCCGCTACGACACCATGGTCGGCCGCTTCAGCGGGCGCGACCTGCCCGCGTGCGGGTTCTCCATCGGCTTCGAGCGGATCGTCGACGAGGTCGTCGTGCCCGACCCGGGCGCGGGGGCGGTCGCCCTCGTGCACCCGGCCGGCGCCCCGGCGGGGGAGCTGCTGCGCAAGCAGCAGGAGCTCGTCGCCGCCGGGCACCGGGTGGCGCTGGTCAGGGCCGCCAAGCGCATGCAGCCGCTGTTCGACGCGCTGGTGGCGGAGGGCTACCGCCAGGTGGTCCGCGCCCGCCTCGGCGAGGACGGCCGCCTGGAGTTCGGCGAGGTCGCCCCGCTCAGCGCGAGCTGACCCCCCGCCCTCAGGCCGAGGCCAGCCCGCGCCGGCGCGGTGCGGGCAGCAGGCGCGGGGCGGCGCGGCCCTGGAGCGCGGCGGCGCGGGTGAGCTCGGCGCGGTCCTCGGGCGGGCCGTCCTGCGCCGCGCGCACCTGGCGGGCGTCGAGGAACCCGCGCAGCCGGCCCGGGTCGTTGGTGATGAGCCCGTCGACGCCGTGGCGCAGCAGGTCGTCCCACAGGTGCGGCTCGTCCACCGTGTAGGGCCAGGTGCGCACCCCGGCCGCGTGGTACTCGGCGACGACGTGCGGGCTGGCCACCAGGCACGCCACGTGGGGGTTGACCGCCACGACGCCGAGGTCGGCGACGGCCCGGCGGGCCTGCTCGGCCGCCACCCCCGGCACCGAGGACATGCCCGTCAGCGGGTCCTGCAGGACGTCGGCCAGCGAGGTCTGCGGGTCCGGGTGCAGGACGAGCAGCGCGCGGCGCACGTCCGGGGCGACGTCGCGCAGCGCCGCCACCGTCTCCTCCTCGAAGCTCTGCACGACGCTGCGCCCGGCGACGCCCGCGGCGCGCAGCGCCGCCACGGCGCCCGCCGCGGCGGCCGGCGACCAGACGCCCTTGAACTCCACGAGCAGGCCGGCGCCCGGGAAGCGGCCGGCCGTGGCCGCCACCTCGGCCAGCGTCGGCACCCGCTGCCCGCTGAAGGCGGGCGCGAACCAGGAGCCCGCGTCGACGGTGCGCAGCAGCGCGCCGCCGACGCCGCCGACCGCGCCGGGGGCGTCGGTGGTGCGCTCCAGGCTGGCGTCGTGCAGGACGACCGCCTCGCCGTCGGCGTCGAGGCGGACGTCGAGCTCGAGCAGGTCCGCCCCGGCGCGCAGCGCGGCCTCGAAGGCGGCGAGGGTGTTCTCGGGGGCGGCGGCCGAGTAGCCGCGGTGGGCGATGACGAGCGGGCGGTCGGGCACCGTCGGTCCTCCACGGGAGTCCGTGCTCACCGGCGGGGCGCTGCCCGGCGGTCACGGGGGAACGGGACGACTCCGACACTAGGTCGGCCCCCGCCCCCGCCCGCGGCCGCGAGCGCCGTCCGGCGCAACGGTCACCGAGTGTTCACCGTCGCCTGGCCGGTTCTCCAGCGGGGCAACCCGCCGTTCACCCGCCGCGGCGACCCGCCCCCACCGGGCCCGGTCAGGGCGCGGGCGGCGGCTGGGGGCCCGGCTGGCAGGAGGGGCACCACCAGGTGCGCCGCCGCTCGGGGTCCCCCGGCACCTCGGCCAGCACCTCGATCCGGGTGCCGCAGCGCCGGCAGGGTTCCCCGGCCCGCCCGGAGACCCAGTGCTGGCGGCCGGGGCGCACGTCGCCCGTGGTGACCTGCGGCGCGCCGTGCGCGCTGACGGAGAAGCGCAGCATCTTCACCGCCAGCCGCACGGCGCGCTCCAGGTCGACCTCGCCCGCCGGCGTCCACGGCGATCGCCCGCGCAGGAAGCACAGCTCGTCGGCCCACAGGTTGCCGATGCCGGCGAGGTTGCGCTGGTCCAGCAGCGCGGCCTTCAGCGGGCGCTCGGGCCGCTCGCGCAGGCGGCGGACCGCCTCGGCGACGACGGCGTCCACCGGCAGCTCCTCGGAGAGCAGGTCCGGGCCCAGGTGCCCCACGACGGTGTGCTCCTGGGCGGTGGGCAGCAGCTCGACGACGGGCATCCGCAGCGCCAGCGCCGTCCCCCCGTCGGTGGCCAGCCGCACCCGCACGTCGGGTTCGAGCCGGCGCGGCAGCTGCTTGCCCGGTGCCAGCACCGTCCACTCCCCGTCCATGCGCAGGTGGGTGTGCAGGGTCGTGGGCTCGGGCAGGGCGCTGTCGCCGACGGCGAAGCGGGTCAGCAGGTGCTTGCCGCGGCTGGCGGTGCCCAGGACGACCGCGCCCGCGAGGTCGGCGGTGGCGTACCGCGGCACCCGCAGGTCGCTGCGCTCGACGCGGGCCCCGCGCAGCCGCGCGTCGAGCCGGCGCGCGGCGCGGTAGACGGTGTCCCCCTCCGGCACGTCCCCACCGTGCGGCACGCGGGGGCGCCGCGCGAGCCGAGCCCCGCCGATCAGCGGTACGCCGGTGAGCTAGCACTGATCGGACGGCGGTGCTACGGTCGAGAGCAACGAAATGTTCAGCTCATACCATCGATAACCACCGGAGGACCCGTGACCACGCCCACCACCGCCACCACCGCCACCGCAGGGCGCGTCGCCGTCGTCACCGGCGCCTCGCGCGGCATCGGCCGCGCCGTCGCCACCACCCTCGCCGCCGCCGGGCAGGCCGTCGTCGTCGGCTTCGCCGGTTCCGCGGACGCCGCCGCCGAGGTCGTCGAGGAGATCACCGGCGCCGGCGGCCGGGCGGTCGCCGCGCAGGCCGACGTCGCCGACGAGCACGCGGTCGCGCACCTGTTCGACCTCGCCGAGCGCGAGTTCGGCGGCGTCGACGTCGTCGTCCACGCCGCCGGGCGGCTGGCGCTGTCGAGCATCGCCGACCTCGACCTCGACGAGCTGGACGCGCTGCACCGCACCAACGTCCGCGGCACCTTCGTCGTCGCCCAGCAGGCGGCCCGGCGCACCCGCCCCGGCGGGGCGGTCGTCACCTTCTCCACCTCGGTCGTCGGCCTGCAGCTGCCCACCTACGGCGCCTACGCCGCGAGCAAGGGCGCCGTGGAGGCCCTCACGCTGATCCTCGCCCGCGAGCTGCGCGGGCGGGACGTCACCGTCAACGCCGTCGCCCCCGGCCCCACCGCGACCGACCTGTTCCTCGACGGCAAGGACGAGGGGACGATCGCGCGGCTGGCCGCCCAGCCGCCGCTGGAGCGCCTCGGCACCCCCGAGGACATCGCCCGCGTCGTCGCCTTCCTCGCCGGCCCCGGGGGCCGCTGGGTCAACGGGCAGGTGCTGCGCGCCAACGGCGGCATCGTCTGAGCGCGCTGCGCGGACCGTGACGTCCGTCATGCCCCACCCGTGCGGCACGCGGCAGGACTCGTGCGCCGGCGCACGGGTCCCCGGCCGCGGGCGGCGGCAGGCTGGCAGCAGCGCGCCGGACGGACCGGCCGCACGAGCAGGGAGGTCCCCCGTGACCGCGAAGCGCCCCACCCGCACCGCCCGCCCGGGCGAGCACGCCCGGGTGGTCGCCGTCTGCCTGCTGGCCGCGGCCTCCGTGCTCGCGGGCGGCGCCGGCCAGGTCCTCGTGCAGGTGCTCTGCGTGGCCGCGTCCGTGGCCGTGGCCACCGGCGTCGTGCGGGTGCACCGGTGCTCCCCGCGCCGCGAGCGCTGAGAGCGGCGTCGGGTCGGCGGCGTCGGGTCAGCGGCGGCGCAGCAGCCCCGCGACGAGCGCGCCGGCGCCCAGCGCGCCCAGCCCCAGGGCACCGGCACCCAGCTGCCGGCGGTGGCGCAGCGCCCAGACCTGCGGGCTGCCGCCGAGCGCCTGCTCGTCGAAGGGGCCGTGCGCGCCGTGGTCGCCGGGCACGGGCGCGTCCAGGTAGTCGCCCACCATCGCCGAGCGGGGCATGTCCGACTGCTGCCCGGACACCCCCGTCCTGGCCAAGTAGCGGTCCAGCAGCGGCGCCGCGAGCCGGTTGCCCACGATGGTGCCGATGGTGGACTCCCCCACCCACGTCTGCCGGCGCGGGTGCTCGGCGACGTCGGCCACGACGGCCGCGCACGCCTCCGGCTGGTAGATCGGCGCCACGGGCTGCGGGTGCTTGGGCAGGTTCGAGCGCACCCAGCCGAACTGCGTGGTGTTCATGCCCGGCATGTGGACCGTGGAGACGGTGACGGAGCTGCCCTCGTGCAGCAGGTCCGTGACCACGCTCTCGGTGAACCCCTGGATCGCGTGCTTGGCACCGCAGTACGCCGCCTGCAGCGGGATGCCGCGGAAGGCCAGCGCCGAGCCGACCTGGATCACCGCCCCGCGGTCGCGCGGGCGCATCCTGGCCAGCGCGGCCCGGGTCCCGTTGACGTAGCCGTAGTAGGTGGTGCGGGTGGCGCGCTCGAAGTCGGCCGGGGAGACCTCCCAGAACGGGGCGAAGACGCTCGCCATCGCGTTGTTGACCCACAAGTCGATCGGCCCGAGCGTCGCCTCCGCGCGGCTGGCGGCGGAGTCGACGGCCTCGGCGTCGCCCACGTCGCACGGCAGCGCGAGCGCGCGCCGGCCGGCGGCCTCGACGTCGGCGACCGCCCCGGCGAGCCCGTCGGCACCGCGGGCGATCACCGCCACGTCCCAGCCGCGGGCGGCGAGCTCGCGCACGACCGCGCGGCCCAGCCCCGCCGACCCACCCGTGACGACGGCGACTCCCCGGTGCGCTGCCTGGCCCATCCCCCGACCCTGGCAGCACCGGCGCCGGGCGGCGAGTCGGGGCTCAGCCCTGCTGGGCGCGCTCGGGCAGGTGCTTGGCGCTGTCGTAGAGCAGGTGCAGGACGTCGGAGCCGAAGACGGCGGTGAGCATCGCGGCGACGCTGCGGGTCAGCCGTGGCGCGAGCACGCCCCCGGCGACGAAGCCGGTGGAGACCCACACCGCCAGGCAGAACGGGCAGGTCACCAGCTCCCCCACGGAGTGGCGCAGCCCGCTGCCGCGCACCTCCTCCATCACCTCCCCGTCGCCGGCGTTGCCGGCGAAGCGGGTGACGGGGGCGCGGAAGGGGGAGGTGACGGCGTCCTTGGCCAGGATGCGCGTCGCCTTGTGGGTGGCGACGGCCAGCAGGGCGACGTCCCCGGCGCTCCAGCGCTCCGGCAGCGACCTGCCCCGGGCGCGGGCCAGCAGCCCCGCCCCGCCGACGGCGCCCGCGTAGACGCCCATGAGGGTGAGGAAACCGCCGAGGGGGCGCTCCTCGTCGCCCTGGTAGCCGTCCTGGACGGCGTGCAGCCGTCGGTGCAGGTCCTGCAGGTCGCTCATGGCCGCCCCGTACCCGCGCCGACCCTCCACCACACGTCCCACCGCACGTCCCGCCGCACGTGGCCGGGACCGCCGGGGCGGGACGTGCGGTGGGACGTGTGGTGGAGGGTCGGCGCG
>NZ_JAAALL010000209.1 GCF_009906315.1 Kineococcus vitellinus
GGCCAGCACCGCCTCGAACAGCGCCAGGTGGGGCCGCCCGCAGCGAGCGGCCCCACCTGGCGCTGTTCGAGGCGGTGCTGGCCGCGCAGGCCTCGCTGGTGGCCCGCTGGGTGCTCGTGGGGTTCGTCCACGGGGTGATGAACACCGACAACACGACGATCTCGGGCGAGACGATCGACTACGGCCCGTGCGCCTTCCTGGACGCCTACGACCCCTCCACCGTCTACAGCTCCATCGACCACGGCGGGCGCTACGCCTACGGCAACCAGCCCGCCGTGGCGCAGTGGAACCTCGCCCGCCTCGCCGAGGCGCTGCTGCCGCTGCTGCACGAGGACGAGGAGGAGGCCGTCCGGCTCGCCACCGAGGCGCTGGGCACCTTCCCCGAGCGCTACCGCAGCGCGTGGGTGGACGGCGTGCGCGCCAAGCTCGGGCTCGCCGGTGCGGCCGACCGGGCCGCGCCGGACGCGGTCACCTCGCTGGCCGAGGAGCTGCTGGAGCTGATGGCCGTGCACCGCGCCGACTTCACCTCCTCCTTCCGCGCCCTGGCTGCCGCCGCCCGCGGCGACGCCGCTGCGGTGCACCGGCTGTTGCCCGACGCCGGCGCCGTCGACGCCTGGCTGGCGCGCTGGCGCGCCCTGGAGCCGGACGCGGCGGCGATGGACCGGGTCAACCCGCTGTACGTGCCGCGCAACCACCTCGTGGAGGAGGCCCTGGCCGCCGCGACCGACGGCGACACCGCTCCCTTCGAGCGGATGCTGGACGTCGTCAGCGCCCCCTTCGAGGAGCGCCCCGGCCTGGAGCGCTACGCCGCCCCGGCCCCGGAGGACTTCGGCGACTACCGGACCTTCTGCGGGACGTGACGAGCGGCGCCCGCGCCGCGGGCGGGCGCCCTACGCTGCCGGGGTGAAGATCGTCGTCCCCGGCGGCACGGGTCAGGTCGGAGGCGTGCTGCGGCGCGCGCTGCTGGAGCGCGGCGACGAGGTGACGGTCCTCAGCCGCCGGCCCGAGCGCCTGGAGGACGGCGTGCGGCACGTGGTGTGGGACGGGCGCACCCTCGGCGCGTGGGCGGCGGAGCTCGACGGCGCCGACGCGGTGGTGAACCTGGCCGGGCGCACGGTCAGCTGCCGCTGCACCGACGCCAACCTGCGCCAGATGATGGACTCGCGCGTGGAGTCCACCCGCGCGGTGGGTGCGGCCATCGCCCGGGCCGAGCGGCCGCCGCGGGTGTGGCTGCAGATGAGCACCGCCACGATCTACGCCGACGCCCGCAGCCGCCCCGACGGCCTGCCCCACGACGAGGCGACCGGGGTGCTCGGCGGCGAGGAACCCGACGTCCCGCTGTACCGGGAGTACAGCGTCCGCATCGCCCGCCGCTGGGAGCAGGCCCAGGCGGACGCCGACACCCCCGCCACGCGCCGCGTCGCGCTGCGCACGGCGATGGTCATGACCCCCGACCGCGGCGGCGTCTTCGACCACCTGTCCCGGATGGCCCGCCTCGGTCTGGGCGGGCCCGTCGCGGGCGGGCACCAGCACGTCTCCTGGATCCACGGCGAGGACTTCGTGCGCGCCGTGCTGCTCCTGCTCGAGCGCGACGACCTCGAGGGCCCCGTCATCCTCGCGGCGCCCGGACCCGTCCCCCAGGGGGAGCTCATGCGCTCCCTGCGCCGCGCCTGGGGCCGCCGCCTGGGCCTGCCCGCCACCCGGCTGATGGCCGAGGCCGGCGCGCTGGTCCTGCGCACCGACACCGAGCTGCTGCTGAAGAGCCGTCGCGTCGTGCCCGCCCGCCTGCTCGAGGCCGGTTTCACCTTCGCGCACCCGCGCTGGGACGAGGCGGCGGCCGACCTGGTCCGGCAAGCTCGGGAGCTGCGGCGGGCTCGGGAGCTGCGGCGCGTCAGCTGACGCAGAACTCGTTGCCCTCGGGGTCGCGCAGCGTGGTGGTGACCGGGCCCCGGTCCGTGGTCGTCCACAGCACGGCGGCGCCGAGGGCGACGAGGCGCTCCACCTCGGCCTCGCGCTGCTCGGCGCCGACCTGCAGGTCCAGGTGGACGCGGTTCTTGGCGGTCTTGGGCTCGGGCACGCGCTGGAAGAACAGCCGGGGCCCGCCGGTGGTGGAGCGGCAGGCCGCGACGTCGCGGAACGCCTTGCGGCCCTCCACCTCGAGCACCCCCTCCGCCGGCAGCAGGCCGGAGCGCACGAGGTGCTCGACGACGTCGTGGTGGTCCTCGCGCTCGCAGCCCAGCGCCAGCGACCAGAAGGCGGCCAGCCCGTGGGGGTCGGCCGCGTCGAACGCCACCTGCACCGTCGTGCTCATCGCCGGCCTCCAGCCGCTCGGGTACCCGGCTCCGATGATGGCGCGCCGGCGCGGGGGGCACCAGGGTCGCCCACGCCCACGCCCACGCCCACGCCCGCGGTCGAGGACGACGCGCACCTGCTGGGCGTGCCCGTGGCCTGGCACCCGGGTTTCCGCGCCACCCTCGCCGAGGTCTCCCGGCACCCCGACTACCGCGGCCGGGCGGTTCGCGCAGCGCGCCCTCACCCTGACGGGCGCTGCTGCGCGCGGGGGGAGCAGCCGATGAGCAGTGCGGGGACGTCCACCGGCGCGGCCGGTGCCCCGCGAGCGCGACGGAGCCCCGGCGGAGGTCGGATCGGCCGCCGCGGGAGGTGAGCGGTGGCCACGACGGGCGAGGAGCCGGTGCGGCGCTGGTGGGCGCGCCCGGCCGGGCTGGTGGAGCAGACGCGCCGGCTGTTCTGCCTGCTGGTGCTGCTGTCGGCGGTGCTGCTCCTGCCCGCCACCGCGCACAGCGGCTCGGGGCCGGCCTCGCTCGGCGTCGGGGCCGCCGTGCTGCTGCTGGCGGTGCTGTGGGTGCACCGCTACGCCACCCGCACCGCCACCGCGGCCGCCGACGTCGCCGAGGCCGCGCTGCTGGGGGCGGCGGTGGCGCTCAGCTCGCCCCCGATGCTCGTGTTCGGCTTCGCCTTCCCCGCCCTGTGGTTCCGCGCCGTCTACGGCAGCGGTCGCCGCGTCCTGGCGCACTGCGCCCTGGTGGCGGCCGGGGTCGCCGGCGGGCTGCCGCTGTGGAGCCTGGTGCCCGGCCACGAGGGGCCGGCCGACGTCGCTGCGGTGCTGGGCTGCCTGCCGCTGGCGTTCGTGACGTCCGTGGGGGCGCGGCACCTGGCCACGGCCCTGTTCGCCCGCGAGCAGGGCCAGCGGCGCGACGCCGTGCTCAGCGAGCTGGGGCGCCACCTGCTCACCGTCACCGACCGGAAGCAGATCGAGGACCTGGGTGAGCGCGCGGCGCGGGACGTCTCGCGGATCACGCCCGGGCTGGCCAGCGCCCTGGTGGACGCCACCGCCGACGGCGCCGTGGTGCGGATGGCGATCGGCGCCTGGCGGCGGCCGCTGCCGGCGGTGCTGCCCGACGTCCTGCTGCCGGACCGGCCTCCCGCCGACGGGCAGCCGTGCACGCTCAGCGCCGCCTCGCTGGACGCCTGCGCGGGCCGGCCCGGGCGCTGGACCGCGATCCCCGACGCCACCCGGGCCGGCAGCTGGCTCATCAGCGGCGCCCCCGACCGCATCGCCGCCGAGGGCGTGCTCGCCATGCGCACCGCCTTCACGCAGGTGGCGCAGGCGCTGGTCACCAGCGAGGCGCACCGGGCGCTGCGCGAGCAGGCCCGCACCGACGCCCTCACCGGACTGGCCAACCGCGCGGCGTTCACCGAGGCGCTGCAGCGGGCCGCGAGCGCACCGGAGGCGGGTTTCAGCGTCGCCTTCGTCGACCTCGACGACTTCAAGCTCGTCAACGACGCCCGCGGCCACGCCGCCGGCGACGAGCTGCTGCGGACCGTGGCCGCGCGGCTGCGGGCCGCGGTGCGCGAGGGCGACGTGTGCGCGCGCCTGGGCGGTGACGAGTTCGCCGTGCTGCTGCACGGGACGGACGGCGCGAGCGCCGGCGCCCTCGCGGAGCGGTTCGTCACGGCGCTCGCCGAACCGGTCGCGCTGCCCGGCGGGTCGGCGCGGGTGGGCGCGAGCATCGGCGTGGCGCACCGCGCCCCCGGTGAGGACGCCGAGCAGGTCGTGCAGCACGCGGACGTCTCGATGTACGCGGCGAAGGCGGCGGGCAAGAACCAGGTGCGCGTCTTCGCCGCCTGACCGGCTGCGCCGCACCGGGACCCGGTGCGCCCGGGTCCCGGTGCGGGTGGCTCACCGGCCGCTGCTCAGCGGCCGCTGCTCACCGGTGCAGGCTCAGCGTGAGCCGGTGCGCGCCCGCGCGGGCGTCGTCGCCGACGTCGATGCGGTACAGCCCCGTGGTGGGCAGCGTCACCGTGACGTCGGACTGGTTCCGGCTCCCCGTGGTGTGCAACGGGGTGCCGTCGGGGGCGACGAGCGCGAACGCCCCCGTGGCGGAACCGCTCAGCTGCACGCGCGCGCGCTGACCGGCCTGCGCGTCGAAGGTGTACGCGGCCCGCTGGACCGGGCCCACCTGCGCGCTGACGGTGGCGCTGCTGCGACCGGGCGCGAAGGCGATCCTCGTCGCCTCGGCCACCACCGGCCGGCCCGTGCCGCCCGTGCCAGCGCCCGGCCTCGTGGTGCCCGCCGTGGTGGCGGGGATCGACAGCTCCAGGCGGTAGCTGGAGGGGCGGCTGGAGACGATGTCGACGTAGTAGCGCCCCGACTCGGGCAAGCGGTAGCTGAAGCCGCTCTGGCGCGGGCTGTGCGCGTCGTGCACGGCCGGGCCGGAGGGACCCACCAGCGTCCAGGTCTGCGCGCTGGTGGAGCGGGCCAGGTGGAAGGTGGCGGTCTGCCCGGCGTGCGCGTCGAAGACGTAGCGGTCGTCCTCGCCGGGGCCCACGCGGCCGCTGACGGTGGCCGAGGTGGCGCCGGGGGCGAAGCGGACGACGCTCTGGGCGGGGACGCCGGAGGCTCCCGAACCGGTGCCGGTGCCGGTGACCGGACCGGCCGCGCCGGCGGCGCTCGCCCCGCCGAGCAGGGCGGTGGCGGCCAGGGCGCCGACGACGAGGAGCTTGCGGTGCTGGGTGTTCATGGTGCTCGTGCCTCTCGGACGGGTGCGGAGGTCCGGTCGCGCTGACTGCGTGCCCGGCTCCGTCGGTGGGAGGACGCGGCAGCACCCGCGTTCGTTGCAGCGGCCGCTGCGGCGGTTCCCGGCGCATCGGACCACCGGTCCGGCGGGACGCGACGGGTTGCCCCGCGACGCTGCTGCGGCCGCCGCTGCCCGGTGTGGTCGTGGCGGTGCGGTGGTCAGCGGTTGCGGGCCGCCTCCAGCGCCGGGCCCAGCTGCGCGCGGCGGGAGGTGCCCAGCGCGCGGAAGGCGTGCTGCAGGTGCGCGCTCACCGTGCGGTGCGAGATGCGCAGCCGGTCGGCGATCTGCGGGTTCGTCAGCCCCTGCGCGGCGAGGGCGGCCACCTGCCACTGGCGCGGGGTCAGCCCGGCCGGCGCGGCGGTCGCCTCCTGCGCCGGCCGGACGTCCGCGCCGGTGGCGGCGGTGGCCGCACCACCGGCGCCGGACCCGGCGCAGGCGTCCCCCGCGGCGGTCAGCTCGGCCCGGGTGCGCTGCACCCACGGCTCCGCACCGAGGTCGGTGAACGCGCGCAGCGCCGAGCGCAGCAGCGGGCGCGCGTCGGTGGGGCGCTGGCGGCGGCGCAACCGCTCGGCGAGCTCCAGCTGCACCAGCGCCCGCTCGAAGGGCCAGCGCGCACCGGGAGCGGCGAGCGCGCGCCGGAAGTGCCGCTCGGCCTCGGCGTCGGCGCCCGCGTCGGCCGCCACGAGGGCGCGGGCGCGGTGCAGCACGAGCTCGCGCCGCACCGAGGGCAGGACGCCCCGCGCCTGCACCGCCGCCAGCAGCGCGCGGGCCCGCTGCCCGTCGCCGACGGCCAGGTGCGCAGAGACGACGTCGGCCAGCGCCGGGTCGGACACCAACGGGTGCAGCGCCGCCGCGTCCGGGCCGTGCAGGCGCCGCAGGTGCCGCACGGCCGAGCGGTGCTCGCCGACGGCCGAGGCCGCCAGCCCGCGGGCGCGCAGCAGCCGCGCCTCGTGCAGCGCCGAGGTGGCCGGTGGCAGCGACTGCAGGGCGGCCAGGACGTGCAGGGGCTGCTCGTGCTCGCCGCGCAGCAGCGCCAGCACCGCCCGGGAGACCAGGGTGGCGACCAGCGCCCGCCCCGGGGCGTCGTGCAGGCACCGGGCCACCTGCTCCCCCGCCTCCTGCCAGCGCCCGGCGTCCAGCAGGGCGATGGTGAGCAGTTCCCGCACACCGGTGCCACCGGCCGCCACCGCGTGCGGAGCGGATTCCAGCGCCCGGGTGAACGACGCGGCGGCACGTGCGCTCTCGTCCACGACCAGCGCCAGCGCCCCCCGTGCACCGTCCGGCGACAAGGCGCTGCCGCGCAACGGCTCCAGCCAGTCGTCACCACCGCGCACCGCGGCGCCGACGAGCCCGGGACGGCTCGCGGGGTCCAGCAGCGCCCGCCCCCAGGCGCGCACCACCGCCTGCGCGGCGTCTGCGGTGGAGCCGCTGCGCGCGCCGCCGCCGGGCCCCGCAGCCCTTCCAGGGTTTCTCGGGGTCCCCGGGGTTTCCGGTGCTTGCAGTGCTTCCCGGGTTTCCGGGTTCCCCGAGTTCCGGCCGTTCCCCGGGTCCGCAGGGCAACCGGGTTCGTCGGGCGTCCCGGGTCCGAGGAGTTCGCGCGCGCGGGCGATCGCCGGCGCCGTCCAGCTGACCCAGGCCTCGCCCACCGCCCGCAGCACGACGTCCTCGGTGCGCCGGCCGGATGCCGCCCCACCGGGTTCCCGGCCCCCCGCGCACAGCGCCTCCAGCCGCTCGGCCTCCCCGGGGTCCCCCGCCGAGCGGGCGTGCCGGGCCGCCAGCAGCAGCCGGCGGGCCCGGTCCTGCGCGGCGCTGCGCGCGGCGGCCAGCACGAGGGCGTGCGCGGCCGCCCGCGGTGCGGCCAGCCCGGCGAGCCGGTGGGCGGCCTCCTCCAGCCGGTCCGCGAGCGCCGGGTCGGGCCCGCTGCCCGCGCGGGCCAGGTGCCACGCGCGGGCGGGGTCGCCGGCGGGCAGCGCCTCGGCCACGCGCCGGTGCCCGGTGCGCCGCTGGGCGGCGGTGGTGCCCTCCAGGACCGCGACGGCCGTCAGCGGGTGGGCGAAGCGCAGCCCGCCGCCGCGGTGGACCAGCACGCCCGCCGCCACGGCGGGCTCCCACACCTGCGGCGGCCGGGAGGCCAGGACCGCCGCGCGGGCCCGGCCGGACCGCGTCTCCAGCGCCAGCGCCGCGGTCACCAGCGCTGCGCGCGTGGGCGCGGGCAGCGTGTCCAGACCGTCGGCGAACGCCTCGCGGGCCCGCACGCTCAGGCGCGGGGAGGCGCTCCCTCCCGGCTGCCCGGCCTCTCCGTCCCGGCCCACGCCGCCGCCCCGGGCGGACGCGGCCAGCTCGCCGAGCGCCAGCGGGTTGCCCGCGGCCGGCTGCACCAGCGGAGCGCGGGCCGCGGCACCGGCCGGCACCCCCAGGTCGTCCAGGACCTCGCGGACGTGCTGCGGCAGCAGCCGCTCGAGCCGGACGACGGTGGTCGCTCCCGGTCCCAGCACCTCCAGCGGACCCGGCCGCGCGGCGGGCACCCCCGCCGTCGCCGTCGCCGTCAGCAGCAGCGGGGCGCCGGTCCTGCCCACCGCCGCGGCCAGGGCGGCCAGCACGTGCAGGGACGCCTCGTCGGCCTGGTCCACGTCGTCGACCGACACCAGGACGCCGCGCCCGGCGGCGCGCGAGCCCACCAGTGCGACGAGCGCCTCCGCCGTCGCCGCGGGCCCCCGGCCCGCCGCGGGGTCGGGGGCGTCGCC
>NZ_JAAALL010000020.1 GCF_009906315.1 Kineococcus vitellinus
CCCGCCGGTGGTCGGGCGATCGTGTCAGTCAGCCGTCTTAGGAGCCTGACGCAGAGAGGACGAGCCACCCGCCCCGGCGGTTCCACCCACCCCGGCGGTGCCACCCGTTCGGGCGGTGCCACCCGCCCGGGCGCTAGCCCCGCGCCGGCCGGGGGCCCAGCGCCGCCTCCAGCGCCGCCAGCTGCTCCTCGCCCACCCCGGGCGCCTCGTCGCGGGCCCGGTGCGCCGCGGCGCGCCCGCTGCCGGAGCGGCACCAGGCGAACTGCTCGTCGAGCAGCACCGCGCCCTGCGCCAGCAGCTCCTCGGCGCCCACGAGCGCCGGCCACCCCCAGGCGCGGGCCTGCGCGCTCACCTTCCCGCCGCCGGCGACGGGGTCGACGGCCAGCGCGGGGACCCCGCAGCGCAGCGCGAGCACGAGCCCGTGCAGCCGGGTGGTCACGACGACGTCGAGGCGGGCGACCACGGCGAGCACCTGCTCGGCCGTGGCGGGCATCCGCCAGTCGCGCGGGTCGATGCGGGTGTCCAGCTCCAGGCGGGCGACGTCGAGGGCGCCGATCCAGCCGGTGACCGCCTCGCCGACCCGCTCGTGGCGGCGGCGGGCGCCGTACTCGCCCTGCCCGTGGGTGAGGAAGACGCCCACGACGTCGACGCCGTCGACGGCGGGCCGGGCGGCGAGGTCGCGCCGCGGCTCGCCGCCGGGGCCGTCGCGGGGCACGACGAGGTCGAAGCCGGTGACGGCAGGGTCCTGCGGGTCCAGCACGGAGACCCCGACGGCCGTGCGCCGCGCGGTGGCGAAGCGCTCGTGGACCTCGCGGACGGGCTCGCCGGTGAGGGGACCGCACACCCACACGACGTGCCCGTAGGCGGTGGGGTCGACGTCGTCGTAGCGCAGCCCGCCGCGCGGGCCGTAGGCCAGGTGCACGGCCGGGCTCCACGCGAGGTCGACGTCGTGGCCGGCGCGCCGCAGCCGCTCGGCCACCGCCTCGGTGGACAGGACGTCGCCCGCCGTGGCCTCCCCGTGCAGCACGCTGGACCAGCCGATCACCAGGACCCTCACCGCGGACACGCCCCGCAGGCTAGGGCGTGCGCCGCGGGCGGCCGCAGCCGCCCGCGGCGCCTCAGTCCAGCAGGTTGCCGATCTGCTCGCGGAACGTCAGCACGGACAGGGTGCCGAACAGCAGCACCGCCCACACCAGCACGCCGATGCGCAGCGCCCGCGGCCGCAGCTGCGGGGGCAGGACCCGGCGGTTGAGCAGCAGCAGCAGGCCCGAGTAGATGAACATCATGAACCCGCCCACGACCGCGGAGATGACGAGCAGCACCAGCGGCTGCGTGAGGCCGACCAGCAGGACGACGCAGCCGAACAGCACCAGCCCCCACACCAGCGCGAAGTAGACCTTGCTCTCGGAGGTCCGCTTGAGGTAGCTGACGCGCAGCACGTCCGCGCCCAGGCGGCTGGTGTAGTCCACGATGCCCAGCGCCGCGGCGAACAGGGAGACGACCCCGACGACCCAGAACAGGGTGCCGAACCAGCCGCCGACCGCCTCGGCGAGCACCTCCCCCTCGGTGCGCACGAAGGAGATGTCGCTGGCCAGGCCCGGGCGCCCGAACACCGTGGCGTAGGCCAGCAGGGAGGTGAACAGGATGGTGACGAAGGTGATCGCCACGAACGTCACCAGCTGCTCGGTGTTCGCCACGCGCCACCAGCGCCGCCAGCGGGCCAGGTTCTCCTCGGTGGGCTCGAAGGCGTACCCGGTGGCCGGGGCGGCCTCCGGCTTGCCGGTGAGCGGGCTCACGATCCGCGGCACGTAGGCACCCATGCCGAAGCCCTTGTCGCGGATCCAGTTGCTCTGGCAGAGGTTCTGCCCGCCGCCGGCCCCGGCGAAGGCCAGCGCCCCCATGAGCAGGGCGAAGCCGAGCTGCGCCGAGGGCACCGACGCCTCCGTGACGACGTCCGGGACGTCGCCCCACGCGCTCGCGTCGATGGCGAAGGTGGCGCCCACGACGACGAGGACGAGGACCGCGAGGACCTTGAAGGTCTCGATGCGCTCCAGCGCCGTGTAGACCACCGGCGCCAGCGTGAGGATCACCCCGATCGCCAGCAGCATGCCGATGGCGATCGGGGTGGGGGTGCCGCCGACCAGGTAGGTGAGCAGGGTCGCCGAACTGGTGACCCACCCCGGCCACAGGTTCGCCAGGAACGCCATGCCCGCGAAGACCAGGCCCCAGTGCCTCCAGAACCGGCTGAAACCGGTGAGCACCGTCTCCCCGGTGGCCAGGGTGTACCGCTCGATCTCCATGTTGATGAAGAACTGCGTCCCCAGGCCGACCAGGGCGGCCCAGACGAACACCAGGCCCACCTGGGAGGCGATGTAGGGGTACAGGATGAACTCGCCGCTGGCCAGCCCCACCCCGGCGGCGACGATCCCCGGCCCCAGGACCGGCAGCAACCGCGGCGGCCCGGGGGGCAGGTCGCGCAGCTGCGGGGGCGGCAGGTGCTTGCTGGGGAATCGGTCGAGGACGGTGCTGCGCGTGTCGTGCTCCTGGGACATCCCGGCCTCCTCGACGGTGTCCTGCGGGAGACCGATCGTGGCACCGGCCCCCGGGCACCGCAAGGTCCCCGCGCGCCGCCCGGCTCAGGCCGCCGACTCGTCGCGCTCCCGCGGGCGCAGCAGGTCGTGCCGCTCGACGAGCTCCAGCGCCAGCGTGCGGTACCCCGCCCCGTCGAACAGCACCGTCACGCGGTCCTCCTCGTAGTGCATCACCTGCCCGTGCCCCCACTCCCCGTGGACGACGCTGGAGCCGACGGGGAACGGCTCCTCGACCGCCGCGCGGGCGGCGGCCGTCCCGGCGCTGCAGGTGTCGCAGTTGCCGCAGGGGCGTTCCACCTCCTCGCCGAAGTAGCCGAGCAGGAACTGCCGGCGGCAGGCGGTGGTCTCGGCGTAGGCGCGCATCATCTCCAGCCGCGAGCGCTCCACGGTGCGCTGCTGCTCGGAGACCGCCACGGCCGCCGCGGCCGCGCGCGCGGGCGGCGGTGCGCCCTCGGGCTGCAGCAGCCGCCCCTGCTCGTCCTCGGCGAGGGCCCCCACCTCCTCGAGCAGGTTCACCGCACCGGCCAGCCGGCTGGAGGTGACGTCGAGCTCGCGGCGCAGGTCCGCCGGGTCGACGGGTTCGCCGTGGGCGCGGACCGCGGCCGCGGTCTCGCGCAGCGGTTCCTCCTTGGCGACGCCGGCGCTGAAGAACGTCCGCAGCCCCAGGTCCTCGGGGCGGTAGAACATCGTCGCCACCGCCGGGCGCCCGTCGCGGGCCGCGCGGCCGATCTCCTGGTAGTAGCTGTCCGGGGAGTCGGGGACGCAGGCGTGCACGACGGCGCGCACGTCGGGCTTGTCGATGCCCATGCCGAACGCGCTGGTCGCCGCGACGACGTCCAGGGTGCCGTCGAGGAACTCGTGCTGGACGCGGTCGCGGTCGGCACGCCTGCGGCCGGCGTGGTAGTGGTCGGCCGCCCGCCCGGCCGCGCGCAGCTGCTCCGCGACCTCCTCGGCGTCGCGGCGGGTGGCCACGTACACGACGACCGCGCCCTCGGTGCCGGCGGCGGTCTCCAGGACGCCGCGGCGCTGCGAGCGGGCGTCGGTGCAGCGCACCACCCGCAGCTCGATCTCCGGGCGGTCGAAACCCTCGACGAGGACGAGCGGGTCGTCCAGGCGCAGCTGCTCGAGGACCTCCTCGCGCACCTGGGGGCTGGCGGTGGCGGTGAGCGCGACGACCTGCGGGTGGCCGAGCTTCTCGCGCGCGCTGCCCAGCCGCAGGTACTGCGGGCGGAAGTCGTGCCCCCACGAGGACACGCAGTGCGCCTCGTCGACGACGAGCGCGCGCGGGCGCAGCGCGGCGATCTCCTCGACCACCTCCTCGCGGGCCAGCTGCTCGGGGGCCAGGAAGACGAACTTGACCTCCCCCGCGCGCAGCTGCTCGCGCGCCCGCCGCCAGGCGGCGGCGGGCATCGAGGAGTTCAGCATCACCGCCCCGCCGCGGCGGGCGTCCTCGCGGATCCCGTCGACCTGGTCGCGCTGCAGCGCGATGAGCGGGGAGACGACGACGACCGGTCCCTCCAGCAGCAGCGCCGGCACCTGGTAGACGGCCGACTTGCCCGAACCCGTCGGCATCACCGCCAGGACGTCGCGGCCGGCGAGGACGGCGCGCATCGCCTCCTCCTGGCCCGGCCGCAGGGACCGGAACCCGAACGCCTCGCGGGCGGTGCGCAGCAGGTCGTCGCTCATGGTTCCCCCGTACCCCGCTCAGGGGGTCGGCATGCCGCCGTTGACGCTGAGCACCGCGCCCACCACGTAGCTGGACTCCGGCGAGGCGAGGAACACGTACGCGGGGGCCAGTTCCGCCGGCTGCCCCGCGCGGCCCAGCGGCGTGGAGGTGCCGAAGTCCGCCATCGCCTCGTCGGGCTGGCCGCCGGCGACCTGCAGCGGCGTCCACACCGGCCCGGGCGCCACGACGTTGACGCGGATCCCCCTGGGCGCCAGCTGCTGGGCGAGGGCCTGGGACATCGCGATGATGCCCGACTTCGTCGTCGCGTAGTCGACGAGGTTCGGCGAGGGCTGGTAGCCCTGCACCGAGGACGTGTTGACGATCGTGGAACCCGGGGGCAGGTGCGGCACGGCCTCCTGGACGATCCAGAACAGCGCGTTGAGGTTCGTGCGCAGCGTCTCCTCGAACTGCTGGGAGGTGAGGTCGGCGATCTCCTCGACGTGCTGCTGCTTGCCGGCGACGTTGGCGATGAGGTCGATGCCGCCGAGCTCGTCGACGGTGGTGCGCACGAGGCCGCGGGCGAACTCCTCGTCGGTGAGGTCGCCGGGGGCGAGGACGGCCCTGCGCCCGGCCTCCTCGACGAGCCGGGCGACCTCCTCGGCGTCGCGCCGCTCCTCGGGCAGGAAGTTCAGGACCACGTCGGCGCCCTCGCGGGCGAAGGCGATGGCGGCGGCGCGGCCGATGCCGGAGTCCGCCCCGGTCACCAGCGCCCGGCGGCCGGTGAGGCGGCCGGTGCCGCGGTAGCTGGTCTCCCCGTGGTCCGGCTTCGGGCCCAGCTCCGCGGCCAGGCCCGGGCCCTCCTGCGGCTGGGCCTCGAAACCGCCCCGGTGGTAGAGGCTGACGGGGTTCGCGAAGGTGTACTGGTCGCTCACCCGCCCACCGTAAGCAGCCTCCCGCGGGGCCGCGCGTCGATCTCCGCGACCCTGCGCACGGGGCCGCGCGGGGGTGCGTGTCGGAGGTGGCGGGCACGATGGGCCCGTGCCCCAGCCGTCCCAGGCGCCCCGCCCGCTGCTCGACGTCACGCGCATCTACTACGAGGCCGCCGCGGCCGAGCTGCCGCGCGGCCGGCAGGTCCTGGAGCGCTGGCCCGACGCGACGCGCGTGGAGGTCGCCAGCCACTGGAACGTCCCCGAGCTGCACGGCGACGAGGCGAACGTCGAGCGCTGGGTGCGCATCAAGCGCGAGGCGCTCGTGCTGGGGGTCAAGAAGTCCCTGGCCGCGCGCCCCAACGGCCGCTCCGCCGACTTCATCGCCCCCTCCACGGCCAACGGCTGCGCCATGGCCTGCGCGTACTGCTACGTCCCGCGGCGCAAGGGCTACAGCAACCCCGTCACGGTCTTCGCCAACATCGAGCAGATCACCGGCTACCTGGAGCGGCACGTGCGCCGGCAGGGCGTCAAGGCGGAGCCCAACCAGTGCGACCCGGTGAGCTGGGTCTACGACATCGGCGAGAACAGCGACTGCTCGGTGGACGCGGAGATCTCCGACAACGTCGACGACCTCGTGGCGCTCTTCCGCGGCCTGCCCACCGCGAAGGCGTCCTTCGCCACCAAGCACGTCAACCGCCGGCTGCTGGAGCTGGACCCGCGGGGGCGCACCCGCGTCAGGTTCTCGCTCATGCCCGAGCGGGTGGCGAAGGTGCTGGACGTGCGCACCAGCCCGGTGCGCGAGCGGCTGGCCGCCCTCGACGACTTCGTCGCCGCCGGGTACGAGGTCCACCTCAACCTCTCCCCCGTCGTGGTCCACGAGGGCTGGCTGGCGATGTGGGCGGAGCTGCTGGACTCCCTGGGGGCGGCCACGTCGGAGGCGACCAAGCGGCAGCTGCAGGCCGAGGTGATCTTCCTGACCCACAACGAGCGCCTGCACGAGGTGAACCTCGGCTGGCACCCCAAGGCCGAGGACCTGCTGTGGCGGCCGGCGATGCAGGAGGCCAAGCGCTCCGAGGGCGGCGGCACCAACGTGCGCTACCGCGCCGGCGACAAGGGCCGCTACGTGCGCGAGCTGCTCGACCTGATCGCCGAGCGGGCCCCGTACCTGCACGTGCGCTACGCCTTCTGAGCACCCACGCTGGAGGCATGGCGAAGCACGAGCAGCACGACGAGGAGCAGGACGTCGAGGAGCGCTTCTCCGCCGCGGTGAACATGACGCCCAAGGAGCTGGAGGACTGGCTCGCCACCGAGCAGTCGCAGTCCGTCGGCGTCAGCGAGGACGGCGGGGAGGAGTCGGTGGGCCACCACTCCGGCCGGCGCATCGTGGAGGTCCTGCGGACGAAGAAGGGCGAGCGCACCGAGGAGGACCGCGAGCACATGCGCAAGGTCGCCGGCTACGTCGCCCGCCACTCCAAGCAGCGGCCCTCCGGCGACGTCACGGACACCCGGTGGCGCTACTCGCTGATGAACTGGGGCCACGACCCGCTGAAGGACTGATCCGCCGGCGGACCGACCCGCCCGGTGCACGCGGTCTTCACCCACCGGTCACCTCGGTGGACCGGCGTCGGGATGCAGGCCCGGCCGACCGCGTGCAGTCTGGGATCAAGCGCCCGGGGACGGGCGCACCCCGAGGAAGCCGATCTCGAACAAGATGCGGCGCGGTACCCCGCGCCGCGGGAGGAGCACCCATGAGCAGCGTGACGGAGAGCATCGACGTCTCGGTCCCGGTCCACACGGCCTACAACCAGTGGACGCAGTTCGAGTCGTTCCCGCACTTCATGAGCGGGGTCGAGTCGATCACCCAGACCGACGCCACCCACACCCACTGGAAGACCAAGATCGCCGGTGTGGAGCGCGAGTTCGACGCGGAGATCACCGAGCAGCACCCCGACGAGCGCGTGGCCTGGAAGAGCGTCGACGGCAAGGACCACGCCGGCGTCGTGACCTTCCACCGCCTCGGCGACAACGAGACCAAGGTCACCGTCCAGATGGACTGGGAGGCCGAGAGCCTGGTCGAGAAGGCCGGCGCCGCCATCGGCGCCGACGACCGCCAGATCAAGGCCGACCTGAAGCGCTTCAAGGAGTTCATCGAGTCGCGCGGCACCGAGACCGGCGCCTGGCGCGGGGACGTCACCCCGCCCAAGTGATCGACCGGTCGGCGCCCGCTCGAGCGCCGCACCACCCGCACCCGCCCGGCACCCCCTCCAGGGGGTGCCGGGCGGTCGGCGTCCCGGCCCCCGGCGCGTCGAGGGGGTCCCGACGGGCAGGTGTCGTCGGCGTCTGGCACCGTGTGTGCCCGCGGGGACGGGGATCATCGCCTGTCCAGCCGGTGCGTGCCGACCCCGCGGCGAAGCGCTCGGTACGCGGGCGGTCACACCGGCAGAGAGGTCGCAGCGGGCATGCGCATCCTGGGGATCAACGCGGTCTTCCACGACACCGCGGCAGCGCTCGTCGTGGACGGCGAGATCGTGTTCGCGGCGGAGGAGGAGCGCTTCAGCCGGCGCAAGCACGGCAAGCGCCCCGTGCCCTACGCCACGTGGGAGCTCCCGGACCTGGCGATCAAGCACGCGCTGGCCGCGGCGGGCATCACCGCCGCCGACCTGGACCTGGTCGGCTACTCCTACGACCCGCGCCTGGTGCTGCCGAGCTCCGAGCTGGACCTGGGCGACCCCGACGACGCCATCCGCACCCGCTACGCCGAGCGCGCCCCCGAGGCCATCGCCACCGCGCTGCCCGGGCTGGACCCGGCCAAGGTGCGCTTCGTCCCCCACCACGTCGCGCACGCCGCCTCCGCCGCGCTGGCCTCCCCCGAGGCCGCCCGCGAGGGCGGCTGCAGCGTCCTGACCGTCGACGGCCGCGGCGAGCGCATCTCCTCCCTGGCCGGCCGCTACCGCGGCGGGTCGCTGGAGGTGCTGCACGAGACGCGGCTGCCGCACTCGCTGGGCTTCGTCTACGAGGACCTCACCCGCCACCTGGGCTTCACCCACTCCTCCGACGAGTACAAGGTCATGGCGCTGGCCTCCTACGGCAAGCCCCGCTTCGCCGACGAGATCGCCGAGTTCGTGCACGCCACCGGCGACGGCGGCTTCGTCGCCAAGGTCCCCGACTTCTCCCGCTGGGCGCCGCCGCTGGCCGACGGCGAGCTGTGGGACCCCCGCCAGGACAGCGGCCAGGCCGACCTGGCCGCCAGCGTCCAGGAGGTGCTGGAGCGCACCCTCGTCGAGGTCGCCACCTGGCTGCACGGGCGCACCGGCGACAAGGTGCTGGCGATGGCCGGCGGCACGGCGCTCAACTGCGTGGCCAACTCCCGCATCTGGCGCGAGTCCCCCTTCGAGGAGGTCTACGTCCAGCCCGCCGCCGGCGACTCCGGCACCGCGCTGGGCGCGGCGCTGCAGCTGGCCGCCGACGCCGGCGAGCCCGCGGCCCCCATGACCTCCGCCGCCCTGGGCCGCTCGTGGAGCGACGAGGAGCTCGCGCAGTGGCTGACCACCGCGCGGCTCAACTTCACCACCCCCGACGACCTCGCGGGCGAGGTCGCCGACGTGCTGGCCGCGGACGGCGTCGTGGCCTGGTTCGACGGCCGCGCCGAGTTCGGCCCCCGCGCGCTGGGGCACCGCTCGCTCATGGCGCACCCGGGCAGGAAGGAGAACCTCGAGCGCCTCAACGACGTCAAGGGCCGCGAGCAGTTCCGCCCCGTGGCGCCGATGGTGCTCGCCGAGCGCGCCGCGGACATCTTCTCCGGCGGGCCGATCCCCAGCCCGTACATGCTCTTCGTGCACGACGTGGCCGACGAGTGGCGCGAGCGCATCCCCGCGGTCGTGCACGTCGACGGCACGGCCCGCATCCAGACCATCCACGAGGAGCGCACCCCGCACGTGGCGGCGCTGCTGCGCGCCTTCGAGGAGCGCACCGGCCTGCCCGTCGTCGTCAACACCAGCCTCAACACCGCGGGGCGCCCCATGGTCGACGACCCCCGCGACGCCATGGAGCTGTTCGGCTCCGCTCCCGTGGACGTGCTCGTGCTCGGCCCGCACCTGGTGCGTCGCGACCGGTTCACGCAGCGATGACGGCGGGCACCACGCCCGGCGACCCGCCCGCCTTCTCCGTCGTCGTCCCCAGCGTCGGACGCCCCAGCCTGGGCGTCCTGCTGGGCACCCTCGCCGCCCAGCGCGGCCCGTGGCCCGAGCTCGTCGTCGTGGTGGACGACCGGCGCGGCCGCGACCTCGCCGACGACCCCTGCGAGGCGGCCTGCGCGGCCGCCCGCGAGGCCGGGCTGCCGGTGCGCCTGGTGCGCTCCGGCGGACGCGGGCCCGCCGCGGCGCGCAACGCCGGCTGGCGGCGCGTGCGCAGCGGGTGGGTCGCGTTCGTCGACGACGACGTGGAGCTGCCCCCGGCGTGGTCGCAGCAGCTGGTCGCCGACCTCGCCGCCGCCGGCGAGGACGTCGGCGCGGTCCAGGGCCGCATCCACGTCCCGCTGCCCGCCGACCGCCGCCCCACCGACTGGGAGCGCGGCACCGCGGGCCTGGCCGACGCGCGCTGGATCACCGCGGACATGGCCTACCGGCGCACCGCGCTGGAGCAGGTGTCCGGCTTCGACGAGCGCTTCCCGCGCGCCTTCCGCGAGGACGCCGACCTGGCGCTGCGCGTCAGCGCCGCCGGCTGGGGCGTCGTGCGCGGCGAGCACCTGGCCGTGCACCCGGTGCGCCCGGCCGACGACTGGGCGAGCCTGCGCCAGCAGCGCGGCAACGCCGACGACGCCCTCATGGGCGCCCTGCACGGGCCGGGCTGGCGCGAGCGCGCGGACTCCCCCCTCGGCCGCCTGCCCGGGCACGTGGCCACCACCGCGGCCGCCGCGCTCGCCGCCGGCGCCGCCCTGGCCGGCCGCCGGCGCACGGCCGCCCTGGCCGCGCTGGCCTGGGCCGGCCTGAGCGCCGAGTTCGCCTGGCGCCGCACCGCCCCCGGCCCGCGCGACGCCGCCGAGGTGCGCCGCATGGTCCTCACGAGCCTGGCCATCCCGCCCGCCGCGGTGGTGCACCGCGTGCGCGGCGAGCTCGCGGTCCGCGGCCTGCTCGGCGGCGGGCGCCCCGGGCCCTGGCCGCCGCCGGTGCGCGCGGTCCTCTTCGACCGCGACGGCACCCTCGTGCACGACGTCCCCTACAACGGCGACCCGGACCTCGTGAAGCCCGTCGACGGCGCCGCCGAGCTGCTGGCCGCGCTGCGCGCGCGGGGCCTGCGCACCGGGCTGGTCACCAACCAGTCCGGGGTGGCCCGCGGGCTGCTGACCCGCGAGCAGGTCGACGCCGTCAACGCCCGCGTCGCCGAGCTGCTCGGCCCCTTCGACACCGTCCAGGTCTCCGTCGACGGCCCGGACCAGCCCTCGCGCACCCGCAAGCCCGAGCCGGGCATGGTGCTCGACGCCGCCCGCGCGCTGGGCCTGAGCCCCGCCGAGTGCCTCGTCGTCGGCGACATCGGCGCCGACGTGGAGGCCGCGCTGTCGGCGGGGGCCCGCGCCGTGCTCGTGCCCACCGACGTCACGCGCGCCGAGGAGGTCGAGTCCGCGCCGGTGGTCGTGCGCTCCCTGGCGGAGGTGGTGGTGCCGTGAGGATCCTCGCCGCCCGCCTCGACAACGACGGCGACGTGCTGCTGACCGGTCCCGCGCTGCGCGCGCTGGCCGCGTCCGGCACCGTCGACCTGCTGGCCTCCCCCGCCGGCGCCGGCGCCGCCCGGCTGCTGCCGGGCGTGCAGGACGTCCTCGTCTTCGACCCGCCGTGGAGCGGCTTCGGGCCCGCTCCCGTGCAGCCCGCCGCGGTGGAGGCGCTCGTGGCCGCCGTGCGCGGGCGCGGCTACGACGAGGCCGTGGTCTTCACCTCCTTCCACCAGAGCCCGCTGCCGCTGGCGCTGCTGCTGCGCCTGGCCGGCGTGGGCCGCGTCAGCGCGGCCAGCGAGGACTACCCCGGCTCGCTGCTGGACGTCCGCGTCCGCCGCGAGGGCGGCCCCGAGCTGCACGAGGTCGACGCCGCGCTGGCGCTGGCCGCCGCGGCCGGGCACGCCCTGCCCGCCGGCGACGACGGGCGGATGCGGGTGCGCGAGCTGCCGCCGGTGCCGCTGGAGCTGCCCGAGGGCTTCGTCGTCGTGCACCCCGGCGCCTCGGTGCCGGCGCGCGCGCCGAGCCCCGAGCACGCCGCCCGCATCGTCGAGGCGCTGCGGCGCAGCGGCCGGCCCGTGGTGGTCACCGGCTCGCCGGGCGAGCGCGCGCTGACCGCGCGGGTCGCCGTCGCCGGCGCCGTCGACCTCGGCGGGGCCACCGACCTGCCCGGGCTGGCGGCCGTGCTGGCCGCCGCGCGCGCCGTGGTCGTCGGCAACACCGGCCCGGCGCACCTGGCCGCCGCGGTCGGCACCCCCGTCGTCTCGCTGTTCTCGCCGGTCGTGCCGGCCGCCCGCTGGGCGCCGCACGGCGTGCCGCACGTCGTGCTCGGCGACCAGGCGGCAGGCTGCGCGGGGACGCGGGCCCGGCAGTGCCCGCTCCAGGGGCACCCGTGCCTGACCTCGGTGACCGAGGGCCAGGTGGTGTCGGCGGTGGACGCGCTGGCGCTGAGCGAACTCGTGGAGGGAGTCCGGTGAGGATCCTCGTCTGGCACGTGCACGGATCGTGGATGACCGCCTTCGTGCAGGGCACGCACACCTACCTGCTGCCCCTCGTCGACGACCGGGGCCCCGACGGCCGCGGCCGGGCGCGCACCTGGGACTGGCCGGCCGGCGCCGTCGAGGTCCCGGTCGCCGACCTGCGCGAGGAGCACTTCGACGTCGTCGTCCTGCAGCGGCCCGAGGAGGTCGAGCTCGTCGAGCGCTGGACCGGCCGCCGGCCCGGGCGCGACGTGCCCGCCCTCTACGTCGAGCACGACGCCCCGCGCGCCGGTGCCGCCGACAGCAGGCACCACCTGGCCGACCAGCGCGAGGTCCCGATCGTGCACGTGACGCAGTTCAACAGGACGTACTGGGACTGCGGCAGCGCCCGCGCCCTCGTCGTCGAGCACGGCGTCGTCGACCCCGGCCACAACTACACCGGCAGCTCCGGCTCCGTCGCGGCCGTCGTCAACGAGCCGGTGCGCCGCTGGCGCGTGGCGGGCACCGACCTGCTGCTGCGGCTGGCCGAGGAGGTGCCGCTCACCCTGCACGGCATGGGCGTGCAGTCCCTGGCCCGCCGGGTCGAGGGCACCGCGGCGGGCAAGGGCCTCAGCGTCCTGGAGGACCTGCCGCAGGCCCGGCTGCACCAGGTGCTGGGCACGCACCGCCTGTACTTCCACCCCTACCGCTGGACGAGCCTGGGCCTGTCCCTCATCGAGGCGATGATGGTGGGCCTGCCGGTGCTCGCCCTGCCGGCCACCGCGGCGCCGGAGGCGGTGCCCGCCGAGGCCGGCGTCCTGTCCAGCGACCCGGAGGTCCTCGTCGCCACCGCGCGGCGCTGGATCGCCGACCCCGACGAAGCCCGGGAGCGCGGCCTCGCGGCGCGACGGCACGCCCTCGCGGCGTTCGGCGTCCACCGCTTCCTCGCGGACTTCGACGAACTCCTCGAGGAGGTGACGTCGTGAGCGCGTCCCGCACGCCCACGAGCACGAGCAGCCCGGTGCACCCCGCCCCCACCGGGCGGCGGCTGCGCATCGCCATGGTCAGCGAGCACGCCAGCCCGCTGGCCGTCCTCGGCGGCGTCGACGCCGGGGGGCAGAACGTCCACGTCGCCGCCCTGGCCTCGGCGCTCGCCGACCGCGGCCACGAGGTCGTCGTGCACACCCGCCGCGACGACCCCGCGCTGCCCGAGCGCGTGGCGCTGCGCCCCGGCGTGCAGGTCGTGCACGTGGACGCCGGCCCGCCGGCACCCGTGGCCAAGGACGACCTGCCCGAGCACATGCCGCGCTTCAGCGAGCTGCTGCGCGAGGCGTGGAGCGCCGAGCGCCCCGACGTCGTGCACGCGCACTTCTGGATGTCCGGCACCGCGGCGCTGCCCGCGGCGCACGCGCTCGGCGTCCCCGTCGTGCAGACCTTCCACGCCCTGGGCAGCGTCAAGCGCCGCTACCAGGGCCCGGCGGACACCTCCCCGCCCCAGCGCCTGGACGCCGAGCGCGAGCTGGCGCGCGAGGCCGACCTCGTCATCGCCACCTGCCGCGACGAGGTCGCCGAGCTGCGCGCCGCGGGCTCCCCGCCGCGCAAGGTGCAGGTCGTGCCCTGCGGGGTGGACACCGCCCGCTTCGAGCGCCCCGCCGGGCGCGAGCTCGTCGGGCCGCGCCGGCCCGGCTGCCGCACCCGGCTGCTCAGCGTCGGGCGCCTGGTGCCCCGCAAGGGCGTCGAGGCCGCGGTGCGCGCGCTGGAGCTGCTGCCCGACGCCGAGCTGGTGATCGCCGGCGGGCCGGCCGCCCACGACCTCGACGGCGACCACGAGGCGGTGCGCCTGCAGAAGATCGCCGTCGAGCTGGGCATCTCCGACCGGGTGCGCCTGGTGGGCCGCGTCTCCCCCGACGACCTGCCCGACCTGCTGGCGAGCTCGGACGCGCTGCTGGCCACGCCCTGGTACGAGCCGTTCGGCATCGCCGTGCTGGAGGCGATGGCGGCCGGGCTGCCGGTCGTGGCCTCCGCGGTCGGCGGGATGCTCGACACCGTCCGCGACGGCGTCACGGGCCGCCTGGTGCCGGTCGACGCGGCGGGGCGCGTGGACCCCGCGGACCTGGCCGGTGCGGTGCGCTCCGTCGTCGACGACCCGCGCACCGCGCGGCGGATGGGCGAGGCGGGCCGGCAGGTGGCCCGCGACCGCTACGACTGGCGGCGGGTGGCCGCCTCGACGGAGTCCGCCTACGAGCTGCTGCTGGGCGAGGAGGGCACCGTGCAGAGCACGCGGGACTACATCCGCACCCACGTCCACGAGCTGGCCGGGGTGCTGCGCACGCTGGAGGCCGAGGGCGAGCGCATCGACCGCTGGGGCCGCGAGCTCGTCGACGTCGTCGACGGCGGCGGGCGCCTGCTCGTGGCCGGCAACGGCGGCAGCGCCGCCGAGGCCCAGCACCTGACCGCCGAGCTCGTCGGCCGCTTCATCGGCGAGCGCCGCCCGCTGTCGGCGATCGCCCTGCACGCGGAGACCTCCGCGGTGACCGCCATCGCCAACGACTACGGCACCGAGGAGGTCTTCGCGCGCCAGGTCGAGGCCCACGGGCGCCCCGGCGACCTGCTGCTGCTGCTGTCCACCAGCGGGCGCAGCCCGAACCTGCTGCGCGCCGCGGAGCGGGCGCGCGCCTGCGGGGTGCGGGTGTGGGCGCTGACCTCGACGGCCGCCAGCCCGCTGGGCGAGCTGGCCGACGACGTCCTGGGCTTCCCCGGCCCGTCGACGTCCGCGGTCCAGGAGGGCCACCTCATGGCGGTGCACGCGCTGTGCATCGCGGTGGAGGCGCACCTGCCGGCGTCCTCCACGCGCCGGCGCACCGTCGACCTGACGGCGCTGGAGAGCGGCGTGCAGCGGGAGGTGCCCGCGTGAGCGCACGCACCCGGCGGCACGTCGTCGTCGTCGGCGACGTGCTGCTCGACCGGGAGGTGCTGGGCGCCTCCACCCGGCTGGCGCCGGACGCCCCGGTGCCCGTCGTCGACGTCGAGGACGTGCGCGAGTCCCCCGGCGGGGCGGCGCTGACGGCGCTGCTGGCCTCCCTCGACGACGCGGTGCGGGTCACGCTCGTGGCACCGGTGGCCGAGGACGAGGCGGGCGCGCGGCTGCGCGAGCTGCTGCCGCGCGTGGAGGTCCTCGCCCTGCCCCACGCCGGCGGCACCCGCCGCAAGTCGCGGGTGCGCAGCGACGGGCAGGTGCTGCTGCGCCTGGACGACGGCGGCCCGGGGACCCCGGGGGACCTGTCGGGCGCCCTGGAGGGCGTGCGCGCGCTGCTGGCCTCCGCCGACGTCGTCCTCGTCTCCGACTACGGCGCCGGCACCACGCACGAGGCCTCGCTGCGCCGGCTGCTCACCGAGACCGCGCACCGGGTGCCGCTGGTGTGGGACCCGCACCCGCGCGGCGGCCGGCCGGTGCCCGGCTGCGCCCTGGTGACCCCCAACCGCGCCGAGGCGCGCGCCGCGCTGACCGCGCACCACCTGCACGCCCCCGGCGGCGCTCCCGGCTCCGACGCCGACCTGGCCGGTGAGCTGCGGACGCTGTGGAGCGCGGGTGCCGTGTGCGTCACGGTCGGCTCGGCGGGCGCCTACTGCGCGGCCGAGGGCAGCGAGGTGCTGCACCTGCCCGCGGTCGCGGCCTCCGGGGACCCCTGCGGCGCCGGTGACCGCTTCGCCGCCACCGCGGCCGTGCAGATCGCCCGCACCGGGGCGCTGACCCCGGCGCTGGGCCGCGCCGTCGAGGACGCCTCGGCGTGGGTGGCGGCGGGCGGCACGAACGGCTTCTTCGGCGCCGTCGAGCGCGCCGCGGCCGCGCCCGCCGGTGCCGCGGCCCCCGCGGGCGAGAGCGCCGCGCAGGTGGCCGCCCGGGTGCGCGCGGCGGGCGGCACGCTGGTGGCCACCGGCGGCTGCTTCGACGTCCTGCACGCCGGTCACGTCGGCTGCCTGGAGGCCGCCCGCGCCCTGGGCGACGCGCTGGTGGTGCTGGTGAACTCCGACGAGTCGGTGCGCCGGCTCAAGGGCCCGGGCCGGCCGGTGGTGGGCCAGCAGGACCGCGAGCGGGTGCTGCGCGCGCTCTCCAGCGTCGACGCGGTCGTGGTGTTCTCCGAGGACGACCCCCGCGCGGCGCTGGCGGAGCTGCGCCCCGATGTGTGGGCCAAGGGCGGCGACTACGGCGGCACCGAGCTGCCCGAGGCCGAGCTGATCCGCAGCTGGGGCGGGCGCGTGGTCCTGCTCCCCTACCTCGACGGGCGGTCGACCACGGGCATCCTCGCCGCGGGCGCCAGGTGAGGCGGCAGCTCGGCCCCGGCGACCTGCTGGTGCTGCGGGCGCTGGGCCTGGGCGACCTGCTCACCGGGGTCCCGGCGCTGCGCGGGCTGCGGCGGCGCTTCCCCGGGCGGACGCTGGTGCTGGCCGCACCGGCGGCCATCGGGGCCTTCCTGCGCGGGCGCGGCGTCGTCGACGAGGTCCTCGTCACCGACGGCCTGGCACCGCTGGGGGCCCGGGGCCGCGGCCACCTCGCCGTCGACCTGCACGGCAAGGGCCCCGAGAGCCGGCAGCTGCTGGCCGACACCGGTCCCGACGACCTGCTGGGCTTCGCGACGACGGGTCCGCGCGGCCCGTTCGAGGGTCCGCAGTGGGTGCGCCACGAGCACGAGGTGGCGCGCTGGTGCCGGCTCGTCGCGGCGTGGGGCGCGCAGTGCGGACCCGAGGACCTGCGCCTGCGCCCCCGGCGGGCGCAGGGGGGCGCGCCGCCCGCCGGCCCCGTCGTCGTCCACCCCGGTGCCGCCTTCGCCGCCCGCCGCTGGCCGGTGGAGCGGTGGGCGCTGGTCGTGGCCGACCTCGTCGGGCGGGGCCTGGAGGTCGTCGTGACCGGCACCGCCGCCGAGCGCCCCCTCGGGGCCGCGCTCGCCGCGGCCGGGGCCGTGGACCGCTGCGGCGCCTCCGACCTCGACGGTCTGGCCGACCTGGTCGCCGGTGCCCGGCTGGTGCTCTCCGGCGACACCGGCACGGCGCACCTGGCGACGGCGTTCGCGGTGCCGTCGGTGACGCTGTTCGGGCCCACCCCGCCGGCCTGGTGGGGTCCGGCGGTCGACGTCGACCTGCACCCGGTGCTCTGGCACGGGGACCCGGCCGCGCAGGACTACGTCGGCGACCCGCACGGCGCCGAGGTCGACCCGACGCTGGCGCTGATCGGCGTCGAGGAGGTCCTCGACGCCGCGCACGCCCAGCTCGGCGCGCACCGGCCCGCCGCGCGCCAGCCCGCCGCCCGCTGACCCGGTGCGGGTTCCGCTGTCGCAGCGGGCGCGGCTGCCGCACAGTGGTGGGGTGAGCACGCAGCACGCCCTGCCGGCCCTGCCGGCCCTGCTGGCCGCGGCCGTCGCCGCCGGCGCGTTCTCCGGGCTGCGCGGGGTGCGCCGGCGCCGGCGGGCCGTCCGCGACGACACGCTGCGCGTCGGGCAGGAGCGCGAGCTCGACCCCGGCAGCGCCGCGTTGCGCGCGGCGGGCCGCAACGCGTGGATGCGTCCCGGCGGCGGTTTCTGAGGTCCGCCGGTGCGCGGGCGGTCAGCCGGCCCGGCGCCGTCCCCGCACCCGCTGCTGCGGGGGGATGCGGTAGCGGATCAGCCGCGCGGAGTTGACGGCCACGAACACCGACGAGGCGTTGTGCGCGACGGCCGCCAGCACCGGTGAGAGCGCACCCGCCGCTCCCAGCGCCAGCCCGACGCCGTTGACGGCGATGGAGGCGCCGTAGTTCTGCCGGATCAGCGAGAGCGTGCGGTCGCCGAGGTCGCGCAGCTGCAGCAGCCGGCGCAGGTCGTCGCCCACGAGCGCCACGTCCGCGGTCTCCACCGCGACGTCGGTGCCGGCCATCCCCATCGCGATGCCGAGGTCGGCGAGCGCGAGGGCGGGGGCGTCGTTCGTGCCGTCGCCGACGACGGCCACGACGTACCCCTCGGCCTGCAGCGCGCGCACGACGTCCTGCTTGTCCTCGGGCATGACCTCGGCGCGCCACTCGTGGATCCCGAGCTCGGCGGCGACCGCGGCGGCCGTGGCGGGGTTGTCGCCGGTGAGCATGACGATGCGCTCGACCCCGCTGCGGCGCAACGCCTCCAGCACCTCGCGGGATTCGGCGCGGACCTCGTCGCGCAGGCTGACCAGACCGGTGAGCACCCCGTCGACGGCCAGCAGCAACGGGGTCTCGGCGGCCCGCTGCAACCGCTCGACCCAGCGCGCGGCGTGCTCGTCGACGGCCACGCCCTCGCGGCGCATGAGGCCGGGGCTGCCGACGAGCAGCACGCGGCCGTTGGCCTGCACGCGCATGCCCAGGCCCAGCAGGACCTCGCACTCCTCGTGGGGAGGGATGAGCAGGTGGCGCTCCTCGGTGGAGCGGATGACGGCCTGCGCGAGCGGGTGCTTGGAGTGCACCTCGGAGTTCGCCGCCTCGGACAGCACCTGCTCCGGCGTCCAGTCGTCGCGGAAGGAGAGCACGTTCGTCACGACGGGGCGGCCGACGGTGAGGGTCCCCGTCTTGTCGAACACGAACGCGTCGACGCGGCCGGCGGCCTCCAGGTGCGAACCGCCCTTGACGAGGATCCCCCGCCGGGCGCCGTTGCCGATCGCGGCGCTGATGGCGGTGGGCGTGGCGAGCCCCACCGCGCACGGGCAGGCGATGAGCAGCATCGTCATGGCGCGCCGCACGTCGCGGGTGAGCACGAGGGTGGCCAGCGCCAGGCCGAAGGAGGCGGGCACGAACCTGCGGCTGAACGCGTCGCCGACCGTCTGCACGGGCGCGCGGTCGGCCTGGGCGTGCTCGACGCGCTCGATGATGCGCCCGACGGCGGTGTCGGAACCGGTGGCGGTGGCGCGCACCACGAGCCGGCCGCGCAGGTTCACGCTGCCGGCCAGCACCGGGTGGCCGACGGTGCGCTGCACGGGCAGGTTCTCCCCCGTCAGCGCGGCCTGGTCGACGACGGCCTCGCCCTCGACGACCTCGCCGTCGACGGGGACGGTGGACTGCTCGAAGACGACGACGAGGTCGCCCACGCGCAGCTCCTCGAGGTCGACCTGCTCCTCGAGCACCACCTCGGCGCCGCCACCGTCGCGGTCGGCGGCGGGGACGGTGCGGCGCACCCAGGCGGTGCTCTCGCTGCCGGTGAGCAGGTCGGCGATGGCGCGGCGGGTGCGGCGCAGCGTGAGGTCCTGCAGGTACTCGCCGATGTTCAGCAGCCACAGCACGGTGAGGGCGACGACGTTCTCGCGCAGCAGCAGGCTCGCGACCGTGGCCGCGGAGACCAGCGCGTCGGTGCCGGCGCTGCGCCTGCCCACCAGGGAACCGACGGCGCCCTTGAGGAAGGGGTAGCCGGAGAAGACCGTCACGCCGGTGGCGACCAGCCGGGAGGTCGGCCCCAGCAGCGGCGGGCGCCCGAAGGCGTAGCGGCGCAGCCCGAGCAGGGCCAGCGCGGCGCCGCCGACGGCGATGCGCGCGACCTCCCCGTTGCCGACGTCGGCCGAGCGCGGCGTCCGCGAGGGCGCCGCGCCGGTGGGCACCCGTGCGCTGGAGGCGACCGCGGCCGCCATCTGCTCGACGGTCAGCCGCTCGGGGTCGAAGTGGACGACGACGCTGCCGGTGACCGGGTAGGCGCGGGCCAGCCTGATCCCGTCGAGGCGGTCCAGCGCCTCCTCGGCGGCGACCGCGCGGGCCGGGCTGCGCCGCAGCCACTCCGCCTGCAGCCGCAGGCGCCCGGCGGTCGCGGAGACGACCTCCAGCGGGGACAGCTCGAGCGTGCTCACGGGGTTCCCGGCTCCTCGGTGCTGCGGTCGGTGCTGCGGTCGGTGCTCAGTGCTCAGTGCCCGTGGTCGTGGCCGGCCTCGGGGGTGCGCGGCACGGGTGCCTGCTCCCCCAGCTCGTCGTAGGCCTGGGCGACGATGTCACCGGCCCCGAGGCGCCAGCGCTCCACGCTCGTCTCGGCGGCGCGCGAGGTGCGGATGCCGGCCTTGGCGCCGCTCACCGCGATCCGGCGCAGCGCCGCGGCGCCGCGGCCGTCGCCGACCGCCTTGACGATGCCGGCCGAGGCGGCGGCGGTGAGCACGAGACGGCCGAGCGGGGCGGCGATGGGCAGCACGGAGGACCTCCTGGTGAGACGGCTGTTCATTCCACCACGAGCCGCTCGTGCGGGACGTGGTGGTCGCGGGGGCCGAGCCAGGGCTCGAAACCGTCCTCGCCGCCGGGGGCGCCCGCACCGGCGAGCAGGGCCTCCAGCACCTCCTCGTGCGCTGCGGCCTCCTCCTCGCGGGTGGCGAGGACGTCGCGGAAGGCGCCGCGCACCCGCTCCCGCTCCTCCGGCTCGGTGCCGGTGAGCACGAGGTGGGTGCCGCGCTCGCCCGGGTACCACGCCCCGATCTCGCCGATGCTCAGCTGACCGCCGGCGCCGTCCCAGGCGCAGAGCGTCGAGGGGCGGCTGGTGAGGCGGAAGGTGCCGCGGGCGCGCAGGCGCCCGGCGCCGAGGTCCTCGACGCGCTCCAGCAGGCGGCCGGGGTGCAGGGTGCGCTCGGAGGTCAGCTCCAGCGTCCAGACGTCCGGGGTGTCGGGGACCGGCGCGCGGCGCGCGGTACGCGGGTCCGCGCGGGCGGCGGTGCGGCCGGCGCCGCCCAGCGGGGCCGCCAGCTGCGCCCCGCCCACCCGCTGCAGGGCCAGCACCGGCACCGACGGCCCGCGCAGGTGGGCCAGCAGGGTGCGGGTGCGCTCGTCGGGGTCGCCGTCGAGCACGACGAGGTCGGCCTCCTCGAGCTGCTGGGCCAGCGCCTCGCCGACGGCGCGGTCGTCGGCGCCGTCGAGGGCGAGGCCGCGCTCGGACAGCAGCGCGTCGCCGAGCAGGTCCTCGGCGAGGTCGGCGGCGCAGGCGGCGGTGACGACGCCGCGCACGACGACGGCACCGGCCAGCTGCTCGTCGACGCACAGCGCCGCGACGAGCGGGGTCGGGTCCGCGCCGACGGGCAGGGCCAGCACGAGCGAGGACCAGCGCCCGCCGGCCGCGATCGCCGCGACGGTCGGCAGGACGTCCTCGCGCTGGGCGCAGCCCGGGCAGGCGTGCTCGAGCGGGACGACGACGTCCTCCAGGACACCGCCGAGGTCGCTCACCACGCGCCGCAGCCCGTCGCCGGACCCGAGGTCGTAGCGCAGCACGACCGCGCCGGGGACGTCGACGAGCACGGCGGCCGTCGCCAGGTCGCGCGGGAGCGGGTCGACGGACGTCACGACGGTGACGGGCAGGACGGGGGACACGCACACCTCCACATGAGAAAGGTTCTCGACTACGGTGAGGCTAGCAGTGCCGCCGACACCAGGGAGACACCGTGCCCGCACACCCCGAGAACCCCGCCGCGCACCCGCCCGCACCGCGCGGCTGGGTGCTCGTCCCGGCCGGCGAACCCGGCCTGCTGCACCGCATGCGCCTCGTCGTGCGGAACTCCGAGGGCCTCGTCCTCGTGCAACTGGCACCGGGGGCGGCCGTGCCGGCCCGCGCCTGCCTGGGGATCGGGCTGGAGTTCGCCTGGAGCACACCGCGCCTGGGTCAGCTGGTGTGGTTCCGCGACCTCACGGCGGCCGAGGTCGGCCTGGTGCAGCAGTGGCTCGCGGGGCCCGCGCACGCGCTCGTCGACCCGCCCGCCGCGCTGCACCACCGCATCGCGGCGGCGCAGCGGGCGCCGGTCCAGGCGCGGCCGCAGATCGCTTGATGAGAACGGTTGTCGATAGTACGGTGCTCGTCAACCACACGGAAGGACCACGCATGTCAGCGCGCTGCCAGGTCACCGGGGCCGTCCCCGGTTTCGGCAAGTCCGTCTCGCACTCGCACCGGCGCACCAACCGCCGCTTCGACCCCAACGTCCAGCGCAAGAAGTGGTTCGTGCCCTCGCCGGGGCGCACGGTGACGCTGACCGTCTCCGCGCGGGGCATCAAGACCGTGGACAGGCGCGGCATCGAGTCCGTCGTCGCGGAGCTGCGCCGGCGGGGGGAGAGGTTCTGATGGCCAGGACCCAGGACGTGCGCCCGGTCGTCGAGCTCCGCTCCACCGCGGGCACCGGCTACACCTACGTCACGCGCAAGAACCGCCGCAACGACCCCGACCGGATGGTCGTGCGCAAGTACGACCCGGTGGTCCGCCGGCACGTCGACTTCCGCGAGGAGCGCTGACCGTGGCCAAGAAGAGCAAGATCGCCAAGAACGAGCAGCGCAAGCTCGTCGTCGCCCGCCACGCCGAGCGGCGCGCCGAGCTCAAGCGGGCCGCCGTCGACGTCAGCGCCGACGAGGACTCGCGCGCCGCCGCCCGGCTGGCGCTGCAGCGGCTGCCGCGCGACGCCAGCCCCACCCGCGTGCGCAACCGCGACGCGGTCGACGGCAGGCCCCGCGGCACCCTGCGCACCTTCGGGATCTCCCGCATCCGCCTGCGCGAGATGGCCCACGCCGGGGAACTGCCCGGTGTCACGAAGTCGAGCTGGTGAGGAGCCGCACGTGAAGGTCAGGAAGTCGCTGAAGAGCCTGAAGCAGAAGGAGGGCTCCATCGTCGTGCGCCGCCACGGCAAGGTGTTCGTCGTCAACAAGCGCAACCCGCGCTGGAAGGCCCGCCAGGGCTGAGGGGCCGCCCGCGCGCCGGCACCGGGGACGGCTCCACCTGGCGCCGCGCCTCCGCAGCGCCCAGGATGCCGGGGACGGCCCTCCCCCGGACGAGACGAGGAACCTCGTGGCGCTGCGCAGCATCGGCCTGGTCGTCCACGGCGGCAAGGAGGTCGCCCGCGACAGCGCGGCGAGCCTGCGGCGGTGGGCGGGCGAGCGCGGCGTGCAGGTGGCCGAGTTCGACGTGTGGGCCGCCGAGGGCGGGCGCGAGTCCGTGCGTGCCCAGGTGGAGGCCGCCGAGCCGATGGACCTGGTGGTCACCGTCGGCGGCGACGGGACGTTCCTGCGCGGCGTGCAGGTGGCCCAGGTGGCGGACGTCCCGGTCCTGGGCGTCGACGTCGGGCGGGTGGGCTTCCTCACGGAGGTGCTGCCCGAGCAGCTGCTGGAGGCGCTGGCCGTCTTCGAGGCCGGCGAGGCGGTCCTGGAGGAACGGCTGACGGTGACGGCGCGCGCCAGCCGCCCGCTGCAGGTGCCCGCCGAGCTGGAGACCCTGCTGCGCTACGGCCGGGGCCCGATGCTGCCGCCGCCGGCGGTGCACCACGGCGACGCCGAGGACGTCGGCTGGGGCGTCGAGGTGGACCTCACCGCGCTCAACGACGTGGTGTTCGAGAAGCTCAGCCGCGACCGGCAGGCCAGCCTGGGCGTCTACGTCGGCCACCGGCTGTTCATGTCCTACTCCGCCGACGCCGTGGTCGTCTCCACCCCCACGGGGTCGACGGCGTACTCCTTCGCCGCGGGCGGGCCGGTCCTCTCCCCGCGAGCGCAGGCGCTGGTGTTCACCCCGGTGGCCCCGCACATGGTGTTCGACCGCAGCTTCGTGGTCGCCGCGGACGAGGTGATCTCGGTGCGGGTGCTGGAGCGCAGCGGGCGCGTGTCGATGTCGGTGGACGGGCAGATCCGCGGCGTCCTGGACCCCGGGGACTGGGTGGCGGTGCACGCCCGCCCGTGGCGGGTGCAGCTGGTGCGGCTGAAGAACCCCGACTTCTACGGCCGGGTCCGCCAGCGCCTGGGCCTCACCGACGCCGCGGCCGCCGTGGCGGACGGGCGGCTGCCCCCGCTGTACCTGCCGAGCACACCGCGGCCGGCGAGCATGGCGCACCTGCACCTGCCGGTCGTGGACCCCGAGGGCGACTGAGCGCGCCGGACGGGACGCCGCCGGCCGGCGGCTCAGCCCCGCTGCGTCTCGTCGTAGCGGTCGCCGACCCGCACGCTGTCGTAGACGTCCTCGGCGACGGTGAACTCCACGGTGGAACCGTCGTCGGTCTCGACGGTGAGCTCCCACTCCTCCGGGTCGTGGCGGGTGGTCGGCACGCTCCTGCACTTCTCCTCGGCGCCGGAACCGGTGCACTTCCTCGTCGTGGTGCGCTCGGTCTCGGCGGCCTCGTGCTCCTTGGCGGTGACGGTGCCCACGACGGGTTCTCCGCAGGCGCTGAGGGCGAGGGCGGCGGCGGCGAGCAGCGCGGCGGCACTCGCGCGGTGGTGGATCACTGCAGGGCTCCCGGGTCGGGTGGTCGGGTGGTCGGGACCGCAGGACGGTAGCCGCTCCACCGCCGGGCCGTCCGGGGTTTTCCTGCCGCCTGCGCGTGCTGGAGCATCGGGGGGTGGCGACCCCTCCCCGACCCCCCGCTGACGGGCCCGCGGTGCTGCTGGCGGTCGACGCGGGCGGGACGAGCACCCGCGCCCTCGTCGCCACGGTGGACGGGCGGTGCCTGGGCACCGCCGTCGCGGGCGCCGGGAACCCCCGCGCCGCAGGGGCGGAGCGCGCCCTGCGCTCGCTGTCCACCGCCTCGCGGGAGGCGCTGGCGGCGGCCGGGGTGCCCGCGCGGCGGGTGCGGGTGGCGGTCGTCGCGATGGCCGGCTCGGAGGACGGGGTCCGCACCGCCGACCTCGCCCGCGCCCTCGGCGTGGCCGGCGAGCGGGTCCACCGCGTCTCGGACCTGCTGGCGATGTTCTGCTCCGGCGCGCTCGAACCCGCCGGCGCGGCCCTCGTCGCCGGCACCGGCTCGGTGGCGGCCCGCGTCGAGGGGCGGCGGCCGGTGCGCCTGGTCGGCGGCAGCGGCTGGCTCCTCGGCGACGCGGGGTCGGGGTTCTGGACCGGCCGGCGGGTGGCCCGCGCCGCGGTCGCGGCGCTGGACGGGAGCGGCCCGCCGACGGCGCTGGCCGGCGCCCTCGTCGCCGAGCTGGGCCTCGACGGCGACCCGAGCGGCGACCCGAACGGCGACGCGAACGGCGACCCGAGCGACGAACCGCCCCGCGCGGGGCTGCGCCCGCAGGTGCTCGTGCGCGTGCTGGAGGCCCTGCACGGCGGCGACCCGCTGCGGCTGGCGCGGTTGGCGCCGCTGGCCTTCCGCCTGGCTCCCCGCGACCCCCTCGCCGCCGACCTCGTGCGCTCGGTGCACGATGCGCTGGCCCGGCTCGTCGACGCCGTCGCCGGCCCGGGCCCGCTGGTGGCCGGCGGCGGCCTCTGGCGCCACGGCGTCCTCGGCTCGCCGCTGCCGCTGTCGCAGCCGCTGGCGCAGGCGCTGGAGGGGGTGCAGCTGCGCTCGGCCGACGACGGCCTGCTGGGCGCGGCCGTGCTGGCGGTGCGGGCGCTGGGGCTGCGGGACGAGGCCGTCGCGGCCGCCGCGCAGCGCCTGCGGGACACCGCGAGCACCCCGCCGGCGGCGGCGGGAACCCCGACCACCGGCGGGGATCGCTAGTCTCGCGCTCCCACCAGCGAAGGAGCACCAATGACCGACGACCACGCCGCCCTGCTCGCGTCCCTGCAGCAGCAGGAGGCGGACCTCGTCTTCCCCCGCTTCGACAACCTCACCGCCTGGCGGCTGGGCACCGCGATCGCCGAGCGGGCGCTGGCCGACGGCCTGCCGGTCGCCGTCGCGGTGCGCCGCAACGGACAGCGCCTGTTCCACGTGGGGCTGCCGGGCTCCTCGGCCGACAACGACGTCTGGCTGGAGCGGAAGATGGCGGTCGTCGACCTCTACGGCGCCTCCTCCTACCTCGTCGGCACGCGGTTCCGGGTGGCCGGCGGCCACTTCGACACCGACTCGCGCCTGGACACCCAGCGCTTCGCCGCCCACGGCGGCGCCTTCCCGGTGCTGGTCCGCGGGGTCGGGTGCGTGGGCTCGGTCGCCGTCTCCGGGTTGCCCGAGGCCGAGGACCACCGCGTCGTCGTGGCGGGCATCGAGGCGTTCCTGGCGACGCTGCACGGCTGAGCCCGGTTCGAAGGAGGGCGGCGCCACCGCTGACCGGTTCCCCGCGGGAACCGGTCTCCGGTGGCGCCGAGGCGGTGGCCGTGATCCTCTGGGTCTGCAGGACGCGTCGGCGCAGCACTCAGCCGGCAGCGCCTGCGACGAGCGCCCACCCCGGCGCCGGCCTCGAGCAGCGGGGCGACAGGCCCACCCGCGGACGCACCGCGCCCCTGGTGGCCACCCCTGCGGCTCCCCAGGCCGATGACCGGCCGGGAACCTCGCGCTCCACCACCTCGACGAAGGGCTCCACCATGGCCACGGCCAACTCGCAGGACCTGCACGTCCACCACGACACCCGCCGCGCGCGCACGACCGGCCTCGGCGTCGCCGCCGCCGGTGTCGTGCTCTTCAACGTCTCCCCGTTCCTGGACTGGGTGCGCTTCGACGGCACGCAGGAGGGCCGCGTCGGCTACGAGACCGACTCGCTGGTCCCCTTCACCGCCTACCTCGGCCTGGGCCTGCTGGTCGCGATGGCCTACGCCGCCAAGCGCGCCCGCCGCGGCCAGCACCGCGGGCTGAGCCTGGTCTCGATGGCGGTCGGCCTGGCCGCCACGCTGCACGCCATCGCCTTCGCCCTGCACCCCATGGGCGGCCTGGAGCGCGGTGACGGCCTCGTCCCGCAGATCGGCGTGTACGTCGCGATCATCGGTGCGGCCGTCTGGGCGATCGGTTCGGGCCTGCTGGCCAAGGAGGTCGAGGGCGACGACGAGCGCCACGACGCGGGTGCGCTGCACCAGCGCTGACCCCCTCCGACGACGGCCGGGCACCCGCGGGTGCCCGGCCGTCGTCGTGCGCCCGGTCCACCACCGACCCGCCGCGCGGCGGCCCGTCGTGCGATCGTCTCGTCGTGACGACGGCCGGGAGCGCGCGGCGGACGGCGGCGCGGCACGCGGCAGGCGCGGCGGCGGCCGACCCCCGGGTCACCGGGGCCTTCCTCACGGGTTCCGTCCTCGCCGCCGCCGACGGCGACGTCCTGGGACCCGGCTCCGACGTCGACGTGGTCCTCGTCGTCGACGCGGCGCGAGCGCCCCGCGGACCCGGGAAGTCCCGCGTCGACGGGGTCCTGCTCGACGTGTCGTGCCTGCGGGCCGCCGACCTGGCCGACGTCGCCGCCGTCCGCCGCACGCACTGGCTCGCCCCCTCGTTCGCGGGCCCGGAACCCCTGCTGGACCCGGCGGGGGCGCTGGCCCGGGTGCGGGCGGCGGTCGCCCCGACGTTCGCGGACCCGCCCGACGTGCTCGCGCGGTGCGAGGACGTCCTGCGGCGCAGCAGGTCCCGGCTGGACGCCGTGATCGGCGCCGGCACTGCGGGGGGTGCGTCCACGGCCGAGCAGGTCCTGTCGTGGGTGTTCCCCGCGAGCCTGCTGACGCAGGTGCCGCTGGTCGCCGCGCTGGAACCGCCGACGGTGCGGCGCCGCTACGCCGCCGCCGGCGCGGTGCTGCGCCGCCGCGGGCACGCCGACCTCGCCGAGCGGCTCCTGGACGACCTGGGGTGCGCGGACGTCGGGGCGGGCAGCGTGCGCGAGGCCCTGGCGGTGGTGCGCGGGGCCCTGCAGCGGGTGCGGACACCGGTGCCGCGGGAGTTCGCGTTCGCCGCGGACCTGGAACCCGACGCCCACCCCGTCGTGCTGGAGGGGACGGCCGGGCTGCTGGCGGCCGGGCTGCACAGGGAGGCGGTGTTCTGGCTCGTCGTCACGGCCGCCCGCCTCCAGCAGGTGTCGGGCGGGCCGGAGCGCTGGTTCCGGGACCTGCTCGCCGAGCTCACCGGGATCGGCGCTCCCGCGGACGTGGTCGCGCGCGCGCGGCGGGCGCTGCGCACCGCGGAGCGGGTGGAGCGGGTCGGCGCCGCCCTCGTGCGGCAGCGCTGACGCCGGGCGGGTCAGGCGGGGTGGAACTCCGCGCGCGGTGGCAGGGCCGCCGGGAACGAGGTGGTGGGCGGGACGAGG
>NZ_JAAALL010000210.1 GCF_009906315.1 Kineococcus vitellinus
GGGGTGTCGGGCGCGGGAAGCGCGGCGGGGGTGAAGACGTCGACGTCGACGCCGTTGCCGACCACGTGCACGCGCCGGGCGTCCACCCCCGCGCGCACGACCTCGGCGGCCATGCCCGCGGTGACGGCCAGCACGGCGGCCGCGCCGCGCAGCGCGACCTGCTCGGCGAGGCGGACGGCGGCCAGGACCGGGCGCGGCGCACCGGCCGCGACGGCGCCCTGCGACCACACGTCGGGCAGGTAGGAGACGTAGGGCGTGCGCCGCAGCGCCGAGGCCGCCCGCGTCGCCAGCCCCGTCGTCGGCGGCGGCTCGTGGACGACGACGTCGGGGCGCCGGCCCAGCAGCAGCCGGGCGGTGAGGGGGACGTCGAAGGACAGGTAGGGCAGGTAGCCGCGCACCGCGCCGTCGGCGTCGCGCAGCACCGCGGCACGGCGCACGCCCGTGCCCGCGTCGAGCGGGGCGGGCGCGCTGCCGGGCGCGGGGGCGGTGGTGACGACCTCGACCTCGCAGCCGGCGGCGACCAGCGCCCGGGCCAGCGCCCGCAGCCGGAAGGGGGCCGCCCCCACGTCCGGCGGGTACGTCCGCGTGGCGATGCGGATCAGGGGCGGCACGAGCCGGACCCTACCCACGCGGGGGCCGGCACCGGGACCACCACCCGGGACCGCTCCCCGGGACCACCGCCCGGAGCGCCGCGCGCACGGGGCAGGATGCGCTCGTGCGCATCGCCGTGGTGACGACGTGGTACCCCAGCGCCGAGGACGGCGTGGAGGGGGTGTTCGTCCAGCGGCACGTGCAGGCGCTGCGCCGCGACCACGACGTGCGCGTGCTGCACCTGGCCTCGCGGCCGGGCACGCCGCTGGAGCCGGGCGTGCAGCGCCTGCACGTGGCGCGCCGCGACCCGCGCTCGCCGGCCCGGGTGCTGCGCGCGGTGCGCGCGGCCACCGCCGGCGCCGACCTGCTGCACACCCACGTCTTCTCCTCGCTGGTGCTGCTGGCGCCCCTGCTGGGCCCGCTGCGCCCGGCCGTGCCGTGGGTGCACTCCGAGCACTGGTCGGGCGTGTCCGACCCCGTCTCCGGCGGTCCGCTGTGGGAGCGGCTGGCGGCGGCCCGGCGGCTGCTGGGGCGCCCCGACGCGGTGACGGCGGTCAGCGAGTACCTGGCGCGGGCGGTCCGCGACGCCCGCGGCGACCGGCGCTGCGCCGTCGTCCCCAACGTCGTGCCGGCGCCCGCGGTGCCGCCCGGCCCGCCCGCCGGCGGCGGGCTGCGGCTGCTGGCGGTGGGCAACCTGCGCCCCGTGAAGGACCCGCTGCTGGCGGTGGAGGCGCTCGCCGAGCTGCGCCGGCGCGGGCACGCGGCCACGCTGCGCTGGGTGGGCGACGGGCCGCTGCGCGCGGCCGTGCTCGAGCGCGCCGGGCGGCTGGGCGTGGCCGCGCACCTGGAGCTGCTGGGGCGCCGGGCGCCGGAGGAGTTCGCCGACGAGTGGGCGCGCTGCCACGCCTTCCTGCTGCCCAGCCGCTACGAGACGTTCTGCGTGGCGGGCGCCGAGGCGCTCGTGCACGGCCGGCCGGCGGTGCTCGGCGACCGCGGCGGGATGCGCGACTTCACCGGCCCGGGCGTGCACCTGGTCGGCGACCGGCGGCCGGGCGCCTGGGCCGACGCCGTCGAGCGGGCGCTGAGCGCGCCGCCCTCCCCCGAGGAGATCGCCGCCCCCGTGCGCCGGCGCTTCAGCGCGGACGCGGTGGCCGACCGCTTCGCCGTCGTCCTCGACGCGCAGGTCGCGCGGGTGGCCCGGTCCGCGCGGACCGCGCGTGCCGGGGGCCGCTGAGGCCCGCCGGCCGCCGTCAGGAGACGCGGGACAGCTCGACCTGCTGGGCGAAGTCGGGGACGGCCGCGACGACCTCCTCGAAGGTGCCCACGGCCCGCACCCGGCCGGCGTCGAGCACGACGACGGCGTCGCAGTCGCGCACCGTCGCCAGCCGGTGGGCGACGACGAGGACGGTCACCCCGCGCAGCGCGGCGACGGTCTGCGAGACCGCCGCCTCGGTGGCGGTGTCCAGGGCGCTGGTGGCCTCGTCGAGCACGAGGACGCTGGGGTCGCTGTAGAGGGCGCGGGCGATGCCGAGGCGCTGGCGCTGGCCGCCGGACAGCCGCAGGCCGCGCTCGCCGACCTGGCTGCGCACCCCCTCCGGCAGGCCCGCGACCACGTCGGTGAGCTGGGCGGCCTCCAGCACCTGCCGCACCCGCTCGAGGTCGACGTCCTCGTCGCGCCAGCTCAGCGCCACGTTGCGCGCCACGTCGGCGTCCAGCAGCGCCACGTCCTGCGGCACGTAGCCCACCCGGCGCCGCCAGGCGTGCAGGACCTCCCCCAGCGGCCGGCCGCCCACGAGCAGGCGCCCGCCGGTGGGCTCGTGCAGCCCGAGCACGAGGTCCACGAGGGTGGACTTGCCCGAGCCGGAGCGGCCGACGAGGGCCACCCGCGCACCGGCGGGCACGACGAGGTCGACGTCGGCCAGCGCGGGCGCGGGCGCCCCGGGGTAGCTGAAGCGCACGCCCTCCAGGCGCACCTCCACCGGGCCCGCCGGCAGCTGCGCCGCGTCGTCGCCGCCGCCCAGCGGGGGCACCGGGCCGGCCGCGGCACCGGTCTCGGCGAGGGCGCCCAGGACCTCCTGGGCGTCGGGCTGGTGGGCGTGCATGGTGGCGAACACCGACTGCAGGCGGGTCAGGGCCGGCACGACGCGGAAGCCGGCGACGGCGAAGAGGCCGATGGAGGAGGCGGCCTGGGTGACGCCCTGGGTGAGGACCGCGGCGCCGCCGACGACGAGGAAGCCGCCCAGCAGCGCGGCCTCCAGCACGAAGCGCGGGCCGACGGAGTAGAAGAAGGCCAGCCCCCGGGCGCGGGCGCTGCGGGCGCGCACCTGCCGGGCCACCCCGGCCAGCTGCTCGCCCCGCGCGCGCAGCGCGATCTCCTTGGTGGCGGCGAAGGACTCCTGCACCAGCCGCACGGTCTGCACGCTGGCGCCGGTGGCCGTGCGGCCGGCCGCCGCGGCGCGGCGCGCGATGACCGCGTAGAGGACGAAGGCGACGACGGCGAAGTAGAGCGCGGCCACCACGGCGGTCTGCCAGGCCGCGACGACGACGACCACGCCGACGGCCACGAGCCCGAAGACCTCGGCGACGAGGCTGGTGAAGGGCATGAGGAAGCCGTTGAAGGTCTGGTTGAGCGACTCGTCGACGGTGCGCACCGCCCGCGCCGAGCTGGCCCGCAGCCGGTACGACCACGACGCCGACAGGTAGGCGCGCACCAGCCGGTCGGCGACGTCGACCTCGTGGTCGGCGAAGCGGACGACGCCCCAGCGCACGAGCACGAGGCTGGCCAGGCTCTTGGCGGCCAGCAGCAGGCTGACCACGACGACGAGGGCGAGCAGCGTCGCGGGCTCGAGGCGGTCGCCGACGAGCGGCAGCGGGAAGGTCAGCGGCCGGGCGGGGTCGAGCGCCACCGGCAGCAGCAGCGCCAGCAGACCCAGGGCGAGGACGTCGAGGACGGCCAGCAGGGCCTGCCCGAGGCTGTAGAGGACGACGAAGCGCCCGCTGCCGCGCGGCAGCAGCCGCAGCAGCGCCCGGACGGTCCTCAGCAGCTCGCGCACGCGGTCATCCTCGCCCATCCCCGCGCCCGTCCCCGCGCCCGCACCGCCCGCCCTGCCCGCCCTGCCGGACCAGCGGGCGCGGGGCCGTCATGATGGGCGCTGTGACGAGCACGCCGCACCGGGCCGAGCAGGGGGCACCCGGGGAGGACCCCCGCGCGCCGGCCGCCGCGCGCGCGGGCGGCCACCCCGGCACCTGGGTCGTGGTCCCGCTGTACCGCGAGGCCGCGGTCGTCGCCGACGTCGTGGCCGAGCTGCGCACGCGCTTCCTGCACGTCGTGTGCGTCGACGACGGCAGCCCGGACTCCTCGGCCGCGCTGGCGGAGGCCGCCGGGGCGACCGTCGTGCGGCACGGGGTCAACCTGGGGCAGGGCGCGGCGCTGCAGACGGGCATCGAGTACGCCCTGCGCGACGAGCGGATGCGCTCGGTGGTGACCTTCGACGCCGACGGGCAGCACCGCGTCGAGGACGCCGAGGCGATGGTGCAGCGGCTGGAGGCCGAGCAGCTGGACGCGGTCTTCGGCTCGCGCTTCCTGGACCGGCGCACCGAGCTGGACCGGCTGCGCCGCGCGGTGCTGCGCGCGGCGACGGTCTACAACAACGCGACGACGGGCGTGCGCCTCACCGACGCCCACAACGGCCTGCGGGTGCTCTCGCGGCGGGCGGCCTCCTGCCTGCGGCTGCGCCACGACCGGATGGCGCACGCCACCGAGCTCGTCCTGCAGGTGGGGCGCGCGGACCTGCGCTGGGCCGAGCACCCGGTGCTGGTCCGCTACACCGACTACTCGCGCTCGAAGGGGCAGTCGCTGCTCAACAGCGTCAACATCCTCGTCGAGACGATCCTGGGCTGAGGGGGCCGCGGTGCTGTTCATCCAAGTCGTGCTCATCGTGGCGGTGCTGTGCGTGGGCGCCGTGCTCGTGCGCAGCACGGCCGGCGAGCGCCACCAGGCGGTGCGGCGCATCCTGCTGGGCGTCCTGGTGGTGCTGGCGGTCGCCAGCATCCTGGCGCCGGGCGCGGTGACGGTCGTCGCGCGCGCCGTCGGCGTCGGCCGCGGCACGGACCTGCTGCTGTACGGCCTGGTCGTGGCCTTCCTCGGCGCGCTCGTCTCCGCCTACCGCCGCCAGCGCTCGCTGGAGTCGCGCCTGACGCAGCTGACCCGGCGCCTGGCGCTGGACGAGGCGGAGCCCCCGGCGCTGGCCCGGGCCAGGCACGAGGAGGCGTCCTGACCCGGCCGGCGCGCGGGCGCCGGGGCCCGCGGCGTCACTGCAGGGCGCCGGCGACCTGCCCGTCGACGGTGCCGCGCACGGCGGACTCGCCGCCGAAGACCAGCGCGCGGGTGACCTCGGAGCCCTTGCCGCGGGCGTCGCGCTGCAGGGAGCGCAGGGCCTCGGTGGTCGCGCCGGGCAGCCCGGCGGGCTGGGTGAGCAGCAGCGGGCCGCCGCCGTAGGCCAGCAGCGCGGAGCCGGACAGGGCGTCGGCCCAGCCCTCGCCCGTGGCGATGCCGACGATGGTGGTGGCGTCGGTGAAGAAGGCGGTGGAGCTGAACTGCTCGGCCACCAGCGCGGAGGTGGCGTAGCGGTCGCTGCCGCTGAGCTGGCCCCAGCCGCTCTGCCCGGCGGAGGCCACCGCGGTGACGGCCGCGCCGCCGATGGCGACCTTGGTGGAGAAGGAGCGCCCGGCCAGGTAGTCGGAGGTGGCCCGGCCCAGGGTGGTGCCCTCGGTGAGCAGGACGACGCCGATGCTGTGCCCGGACGCCTTGTCGACGACGCCCATGAGCGCACCGGCCGACAGCCCGTCGGGGAAGTTCTGGCCGGTGACCACGGCCGCGGTCCTGGCCTGCGGCAGCAGCTTGGCGACCTCGACGGCCGTGGCGTAGCGGTCGCTGCCGGAGACGCGCTGGACGCGGCCGACCTTGCCGAGGGCGTCGACCTGGGCGGCGACGCCGGCCGACAGGGCCGCCTCGCCGCCGAGCAGGTAGATGGTGCCGCCCTGGCGCAGCACGTCCTGGACCGTGGCGGCGACGGCGCCGTCGAGGGCGCCGGAGCCGGTGAGCAGCAGCGGGCCGCCGACGTCGGAGGCCAGCGGGGCCGCGGCCAGGGAGTCGGCGTAGTTGTCCGCGCGGGCCAGCACGACAGCGGCGGCCTGGCCGCCGCTGAAGGACTTGGCGGAGGCGATGGCGGTCCCGATGCGGTCGGAGCCGAAGACGCGGCTGACCGAGGCGGCCTTCAGCTCGACCTCGCGGGGTGCCGGGTTCGCCGTGGCGGGTGCGGCGCCCGTGAGGACCGCCGCGCCGACGGTGAGGGCGGCCGCGAGGCCGAGGGTGCGGGGACGCAAGCGCATGGTGACCTTCCGGTGGGACGTGCCGTGCCTTCCACCTCGACCCGTCACGGTCGATGCTTGAGCGACAGACTGTCACGACCTGCACGGCGCTCTCACGTCCCCGGCCCGGGACCGCCACCAGCGCACCCCCCGTCCGGGCGCGAATGTTCTCTCAGCGCAGCCGGGCCGCTACTGTGCGCGGCATGCGGATGACTGTCATCGGGTGTGGGTACCTCGGCGCCGTCCATGCGGCCTGCATGGCCGAGCTGGGGCACGAGGTCATCGGGATCGACGTCGACCCTGAGAAGGTCGCGGCCCTGCAGGCCGCTCGTGCGCCGTTCTTCGAGCCGGGCCTGCCCGAGCTGCTCGAGCGCACCATGGCCACCGGCCGCCTGAGGTTCACCACCGACATGGCCGAGGCGGCCGGCTCGGCCGTGCACTTCGTGTGCGTGGGCACGCCCCAGAAGCGGGGCGAGTTCGCCGCCGACATGAAGTACGTGGACTCGGCGGTCGACGCGCTGCTGGAGCACGTGGGCGCCGGTGAGCTCGTCGTCGGCAAGTCCACCGTCCCGGTGGGCACCGCCGCCCGGCTGGCGGCCAAGGTCGCCGTCCGCGAGCCCGGTGCGGCGCTGGCCTGGAACCCGGAGTTCCTGCGCGAGGGCCACGCGGTGGAGGACACGCTGACCCCCGACCGCCTCGTCTACGGCGTGGAGGGCGGCGCCGAGACCGAGCGGGGCCGCAGCGCCAAGGCGCTGCTGGACGAGGTCTACGCCACCCCGCTCAAGCGCGGCACCCCGCTCATCGTCACCGACTACCAGACCGCCGAGCTGGTCAAGGTCGCGGCGAACTCCTTCCTGGCCACCAAGATCTCCTTCATCAACGCGATGGCGGAGCTGTGCGAGAAGGTCAACGCCGACGTCACGCAGCTGGCGGACGCCATCGGCCACGACGACCGCATCGGGCGCAAGTTCCTCAACGCCGGCCTCGGCTTCGGCGGCGGCTGCCTGCCCAAGGACATCCGCGCCTTCATGGCCCGCGCCGGCGAGCTGGGCGCCGACCAGACGCTGACGTTCCTGCGCGAGGTCGACTCGATCAACATGCGCCGCCGCATCCGCATGGTGGACCTGGCCCGCGAGGTCTGCGACGGCTCCCTCATCGGCAAGCGCGTGGCCGTCCTCGGCGCGGCCTTCAAGCCGCTCTCGGACGACATCCGCGACAGCCCCGCCCTCAACGTGGCCGCGCAGATCCGCCTGCAGGGCGGCGACGTCGTCCTCACCGACCCGGCCGCGCTGGACAACGCGCGCAAGTCGGTGCCGGACATCTCCTTCGCGGAGACCGTCGAGGACACCGTGCGCGGCGCCGACGTCGTGCTGCTGCTGACCGAGTGGAAGCAGTACCGCGACCTGGAGCCGGCGGCGATCTCCGGCCTGGTCAAGGAGAAGCGCATCCTCGACGGCCGCAACGCCCTCGACCCGGCCCGCTGGCGCGCCGCCGGCTGGACCTACCGCGCGCTGGGCCGCCCGCGCGCCTGACCCCCTCCCCCGGTGATCTTGCACGGTGCACCTTGCAAGATCACCGCGGGTGGTCGCCGTGGGATGATCACCGCGGGCCGGATGTGAGGAGCCCGTCGAGATCCCCCGGGCGTCCGGCGTGTGCTCGCCGAGCTGACCCGCTGCACCCGCCGCCGGCCCTACGGTGGGGCAATGCCCGAGGAGCCGCCCCAGCCCGCCGAGCAGCCGCCGCGCCCGGCGGCCGACGGGTGGCACTCCACGACCTACGGCCGTCCCGCGCGCCGCGCGCCGCGCCGCCCCGACCAGCGCGCCGGTGAGCAGCCGGCCGCCCAGGCCCCCGGCCGCGAGCAGCGCCTCGCCGAGC
>NZ_JAAALL010000211.1 GCF_009906315.1 Kineococcus vitellinus
GCGCTGGAGCGCTTGCGGCGCACCGCGGACGCGCTCGCCGCGGCCGTCGAGCGGGTCATCCAGGGCAAGGACGAGACCGTGCGCCTGGCGCTGACGGTCCTCTTCGCCGAGGGGCACCTGCTCGTCGAGGACGTGCCGGGGGTCGGCAAGACCATGCTCGCCAAGACGCTGGCCCGCTCCATCGACGGCACCGTGCGCCGCATCCAGTTCACCCCCGACCTGCTGCCCAGCGACGTCACCGGCTCCAGCGTCTGGAACCAGGAGCGGCGCGAGTTCGAGTTCCGCCCCGGCGCCGTCTTCGCCAACGTCGTCATCGGCGACGAGATCAACCGCGCCTCCCCCAAGACGCAGTCGGCGCTGCTGGAGTGCATGGAGGAGGGGCAGGTCACCGTGGACGGCACCAGCTGGTCGCTGGAGCGCCCCTTCATCGTCTTCGCGACGCAGAACCCCGTGGAGATGGACGGCACCTACCCGCTGCCCGAGGCCCAGCGCGACCGCTTCACCGCCCGCATCTCGATGGGCTACCCCTCCGCCGACGCGGAGCTGACGATGCTCAGCGAGCACGGGGCCACCCGCCCCCTGGACGCGGTCACCCCGGTCGTCGACGCCGACGAGGTGCGCCGGCTCACGCAGGCCGTGCACGGCGTCCACGCCGCCGAGGCGCTCAAGCAGTACGTCGTCGACCTCGTGCGGCGCACCCGCACGCACCCCGACCTGCGCCTGGGCGCCTCCCCCCGGGCCGCGCTGCACCTGCTGCGCACCGCCCGCGCCCGCGCCGCCCTGGAGGGCCGCGACCACGTGCTCCCCGACGACGTGCAGGCGCTGGCCGTGCCCGTCGTGGCGCACCGCCTCATGCTCACCGCCGACGCGCTGCTGGCCGGCCGCGACGGCGCGGACGTCGTCACCGACGTGCTGCGCACGACCGCCCTGCCCTCGCCGCGGTGAGCATCCCGCCGACCACGCCGCCCCCGCGCGGGGCGGTGCGGCTGCGGCCCACGGCGCGCGGCTGGGCCTTCGCGGCCGCCGCGCTCGTCGTGCTCGTGGCCGCCCCGCTGCTCGGGCAGCGCGACATCCTGCGCATCGGCGTGCTGCTGGCGGTGCTGTGCGCGGCGGCCGCGTGGGCCGCCTCCCGGGCCGCCCGTACCCTCGACCTCGTGTCGAGGTCGAGGTCCGGCATCGTGGAGGCGGGCGTCGCCAGCCCCGTCCGGCTGACCGTGAGCGGCCGCGGCCGGGCGGGCGCACGGGTGGTCCTGGAGGACCGGGTGCCGCTCGCGCTGGGCGGGACGGTGCGCCTGGCCGTCCCCCACCTGCACGAGGGCGAGACCCTCGACCTCGAGCACAGCGTGCGCTCGGACGTGCGGGGCTCCTTCACCGTCGGGCCCGCCGCCCTCGTCGCCCGCGACGTGTTCGGGCTGGTGACCGCGCGGCGGCGGGTCGGCGGGACCGCCCTGGTCGACGTGCTGCCGCGGGTGCACCCGCTGCGCGACCTCGTCGTCGGCGACGCCGGCGGCTCGCGGGGCTCCTCCACCGGCGCCGCCGCCACCGGCTCCCCCGACGACGTCTCCATCCGCGAGTACCGCGTCGGCGACGACCTGCGCCGGGTGCACTGGCGCTCCACGGCGCGGCGCGGCGCGGTCATGGTCCGCTCCGACGAGCACCCCGGCCGTCCCGACGTCGTCGTGCTCCTGGACGACCGGGCGGCCGCGCACGCGGGCCGCGGCGCCGCGTCCTCGCTGGAGTGGGCGGTCACCGCGGCGGCCTCCGCCGCGGTGCACCTGCAGCGCCGCGGCCACCGCGTGCGGCTGCTGCACGACGGCACCTTCGACCCGCCCCGGGAGCTGGACGACCCGTCGGCCGCGCGGGGGCTGCTGCGGGCCCTGGCCCGGTTGAGGCCGGGTGCGCCGGACGGGCTGGCCCGCTCCACCGCCCTCCTGGGGCGCGGGGACTCCACGCTGCTGCTGGCCGTGCTCGGCCAGGTCGACGAGGCCGACGTCGCTCCGCTGCTGAGCGCCCGCCCCCCGGGGGTGCCGGCGCTGGCGGTCCTGCAGCGCACCTCCTCCTGGAGCGGCCGGGCGACCGGCGCGGCCGCGCAGGAGCAGGAGCAGGGGCTGGAGCGGGCACAGCTGGTGCTGGCCCGCGCCGGCTGGCGCACGACCGTGGCCGCCGCCGGCGACGACGTGGGCGAGGTGTGGGGACGGCTGGCCGGCAGCGGCGGCGGGCGCGTCGGCGCGGCGGGCCGCGCGGGACGACGCCCGGCGCAGCAGGAGGCGCAGCAAGAGGCGCAGCAGCAGACGCAGCAGGAGACGACGGAGGTGGCCCCGTGACCCGCAGCGCCCGCACCGCCCTGTGGGCGGGTGCCGCCTCCGCAGCGGCGGTCCTGGCGATGCGCCCGCTGGTGGTGTCCTCCGGCTGGCTCGTCGGCGCCCTGGGCGCGGTCTGCGCCGTGACGGGCGCCGGGCTGCTGGTGCGCGCGCTCACCCACCGGCGCGGACCGGCCGTGCTGGTGCAGTCGCTCGTCCTGCTGTGCGTCGTGCTCGTGCTCTTCGGCGGCAGCACCACCGTGCTGGGGGTGCTGCCGACGGCCTCGACGCTGGAGCGCCTGGCCCAGCTCCTCGACGACGGCGTGCAGGTCGTCCGCCGCTACAGCGTCCCCGCCGTCGACCTGCGCGGGCTGCGCCTGCTGCTGGTCGCCGGCTCGGGCCTGGTGGCGCTGGCCGTGGACCTGTTCGCCGTGACGCTGCGCCGGCCGGCCCTGGCGGGGCTGCCGCTGGCGGGGGTGCTGGCGGTGCCGCTGGCCCTGGCCCCGGGCGGCTCCGGCGCCGTGGTCTTCGCCCTCGTCGCCGTCCCCTACCTCGTGCTGCTGGCCGGCGGCTCCCGCCGCGGCTGGGTGCGCTCGCCGGCCCGCGAGGACCGGGGCGCGCTGCGCCGCGGCGGGCGCAGCCGCTCCAGCGCCGGCGCCACCGCCGGCGGCACCGCGGCCGTGGCGATCGCGGTGGCCCTGGCCGTGCCGGCCGCCGTCCCCGCCCTCGACGAGCGGTCGCTGACCATCGACACCGGCCCGGGCGACACCATCGCCGTCATCAACCCGATCCTCAACCTCAAGGCGAGCCTCGGGGCGCGCTCGGACTCCACGATCATCACGTACCAGACCGACCAGGAGGACCCGGCGCCGCTGCGGATCGTCACGGCCGACGTCTTCGACGGCGAGACGTGGGCGCCGAGCACGGGCGCCGACATCCCGCGCAGCCAGCGGGTCCAGGACGGGCTGCCGCGGGCCCCCGGGCTCGGGGACGCCGTCCTCGAGCGCTCGCAGGCGCGCCGCACGACGATCTCGGTGCGCGGCCTGGACCAGACCTACCTGCCGCTGCCCTACCCGGCGCTGCGCGTGGAGATCGGCGGCGAGTGGCTCTACGAGACCGACAGCCTCAACGTCGTCGGCGACGGCGAGACGACGCGGGGCCGGCAGTACGCGGTGAGCCACCTGCAGGTGGAGCCCACCGAGGAGGAGCTGCGCTCGGCGCCCGAGGCCCCCGACGAGGTCCGCTCGCGCTACACCGAGCTGCCCGAGGCCCTGCCGCAGGTCGTGGGCGAGACCGCGATCGAGGTCACCGCCGACGCTGGCAGCGACTACGAGAAGGCCGCGGCGCTGCAGCGCTACTTCCGCTCCACGGGCGGGTTCACCTACTCCACGACCGCCCCCAACGACGGCGGCGCCGACGCGGTCGCCAGCTTCCTGGAGCAGAAGTCGGGCTTCTGCGTGCAGTTCGCCTCCGCCATGGCCGTGATGTCGCGGTCGCTGGGCATCCCCGCCCGGGTGGCGATCGGGTTCCTGCCCGGCGACGAGGGCGGCGACGCCCGGTGGCGGATCAGCGCCCAGGACGCCCACGCCTGGCCCGAGCTGTACTTCGAGGGCGTCGGCTGGGTCCGCTTCGAGCCGACCCCGGCCACCCGCACCGGCCAGTCGCCGGCGTACTCGGTGCCCAGCACCCCGCTGAGCGCCCCGACGGCCTCCAGCAGCGCCGCCCCCCAGGCGACCGGCCCGTCGGCCGCCGCGTCCACCTCGACGGCCCCGGCGACGCCGTCCTCGGAGACCGACCCGCGCTACGCCGAGACGGTCACCGGCTGGGACCGCTTCCTGGCCCTGCCCTGGGGCTGGATCCTCGGCGGGCTGCTGCTCGTCGTCCTCGCGCTCGGCCCGTGGGTGTCGGCGACGCTGCTCGGCCGGCGCCGCTGGGCGCGGGTGCACGACGCCCCCTCCTCCGCGGAGGCCGCCTGGGCGGAACTGGAGGACCGGGTGCACGACCTCGGTGTGCGCTGGGCGCCGTCGGCGACCCCCCGCCAGCGGGCGGCGAGCCTGCTCGGGTACGCCGAGCTGCCCCCGGCGGCGGCGGCGGAGCTGCAGCGGATGCGCGCCGCCGTCGAGAGCGCCCGCTTCGGCGCGGGCACCGCGCCGGGCGCCCCGGCCACCGCTCCGTCCGGTGGTGTGGTCCTCGCCCAGCGCACCGGGCAGGCGGGCCGGCTGGTGCGCGCCCAGGTGGACGTCGTCGTCGACGCGCTGGCCGCCACCCGGCCGCGCTGGGTGCGGTGGCGGGCCCGGCTGCTGCCGATGGCCGGCGTGCGCCGCGGGCTGGACTGGTGGGACCGGGACTGAGCGGACCGGGCGGGGTGGGCGGTCGCGACTGCGCCCCGGCTCGCCCCGCGCGAGCCGGGGCGCAGACGCGACGAGGCGCTGCGGGGATCCGCAGCGCCTCGTCCCGTCCTCGGTGGACCCGTCGCCCTCAGAGCGGCGGGCAGCCGTTCACCACTGACCGCGTCGGCGGTCCCACCGCTGCTCGAGCCGTTCCATGAAGGTCCCGCCCCGCCGCGTCTTGCCCGGTCGCGGTCGGCGCGTGGCGCCCGGGGCGCCCGCGGGAGGCTGACCGGCGGCCGCCCCCGTCCCCCGCGCCGGCGAGAAGGCCCAGATCGTGCCGGCGAGCATGACGATGAAGCCGCCCGCCCCCAGCCAGATCTGGCTCGTGCTGGCTCCGATGATGAGCAGCACGAGCCCCACCACGACGGCGACGATGCCGATGAGGAGGCGCCGCTTGGCGGCGCGACCGTGGCGGGAGCCCCGCATGGCGTTGGCGAACTTGGGATCGTCCGCGGACAGCGCACGTTCCATCTGCTCGAGCAGACGCTGCTCATGTTCCGAGAGCGGCACCTGTACCTCCTGGCGTGCGCACGTTGTAGCCCAAGGATATGTCCGTGGAGCGGTGGACGAAACTCGACTTACCACATCGTCCACCACCGACGGCAGTCCTGCGGTGCGAACGGGGTGTCGCACCCTGCTCCTGAGCGAACGCAGGGGCCGGCCGAGTGGTTCCGCCGCAGGTCAGCGGCCGGTCAGGGGCCCGGCTCGGGCCGGCGCCCGGGCAGCAGCGTGGCCGGTCTCACACTGCCGGCGCCGAAGCGGGCGCCGGCCCGGTCCACCGCGCCGTCGGCCTCGCGCCACCCGCGCTCCCGCTCGCCCAGCGCCAGCTGGTGCGGCTGGCCCGCGGCGTCGGCCAGCCCCTCCAGGCGCACCCCGACCAGCCGCAGCCGCGCCCGCTGCAGCCCCAGCCCGTCGAAGAGGTCGCGGGCGGTGGCGTGGACGAGGCGGGTCACGTCGGTGCGCTCGCGCAGGGTCCGCGAGCGGGTGATCGTCGTGAAGTCCGCGAAGCGGACCTTGAGCACCACGGTGCGCCCGGCCAGCCCGGCCGCCCGGGCCCGCGCCGCCGTCCGCTCGGACAGCCGCAGCAGCTCCCGGTGCACCACCCGGGGGTCGTCGACGTCGCGGGCGAAGGTCTCCTCCGCGCCGATGCTGCGCTCGGGGGCCGCGGCGACGACGGGCCGCTCGTCGCGCCCCCACGCCAGGGCGTGCAGGTGCCGGCCGGTGGCCTCCCCCAGGGCGCGCACCAGCGTCGCCAGGGGGGTGTGCGCGACGTCGGCGACGGTGCGCAGCCCCAGCCGGGCCAGCGCCTCCTCGGTGCGCTCGCCCACCCCCCGCAGGTCCGCGACCGGCAGGGCGTGCAGGAACGCCACCGTCTGCGCGTGCGGCACGACGAGCAGGCCGTCCGGCTTGGCCGCGCCCGAGGCGAGCTTGGCCACGGACTTCGTCGAGGCCACCCCCACCGAGCAGGTGATCCCCTGCTCGTCGGCGATGCGGTCGCGCAGGACCCGGCCGATGCGCGCCGGGCTGCCGAGGCGGCGGACCGCTCCCGCGACGTCGAGGAAGGCCTCGTCCAGGCTGAGCGGCTCGACGAGGGGGGTGACCGAGCGGAAGACCTCCATGACCCCGGCGGAGGCGCGGGCGTAGTCCTCCGGGTGCGGCGCGAGCACCGTGGCCGCCGGGCACAGCCGGCGGGCGCGGCTCATCGGCATGGCGGCGTGCACGCCGTACCGGCGCGCCTCGTAAGTGGCCGACAGCACCACGCCCCGCGCACCGCCGCCGACGACGACGGGCGTGCCCACCAGGTCCGGGCGGCGCAGCAGCTCCACCGAGGCGTAGAAGGCGTCCATGTCCACGTGCAGGACGGTGCACCCGCTGTCGTCCCCGTCCGGCCCCCACCGGCCGGGGGACCCGGGCCGCACCTGCCGACGGCTCACCGCGCACCCGCGCGGCGGGGTTCAGCGGCGGGCGTGCAGGTGCAGGTGCCCGGCCAGCACGCGCAGCTCCGGCGAGCGGGCGGCCACCGCCTCGAGCTCGCGCAGCAGCGCGAGGTCGTCGTCGGACTCGGTGCTGACCGCCGGGACGACGTCGCTGAAGGTCCGGGTGCCCTCGACCGCGGTGACGCTGAAGCCGGCCGCCTCGGCGAGCGCCGTGGCCGAGGCCTGGTCGAAGCGCCGGCGCACCGGGTCGCTGGAGCTCCAGCGGCGGGTGTCGTCGGACAGGACGTGCAGCGCCTGCGCGAGGTGACCGGCCAGGACCCGCGCGAGCACCGTGGCGGGCCACTGCGCGACGAGCAGGCTGAGGCGGCCGCCGGGACGCAGCACCTCGCGGGCGGCGCGCAGCGCGGCCGCCGGGTCGTCGACGACCTCCAGCACGCCGTGGCACAGCAGCACGTCGGCGCTGGCGGGCGCCAGGACCGAGGACAGGTCGGTGGCGTCCCCCTGCACGGCCCGCACGCGCCCGGACAGGCCCGCCTCGACGGTGCGCCGCTGCAGCGCGGCGAGGGCGTCGGGCGAGGGGTCGACGACGACGACCCGGTGCCCGAGCGCGGCGACCCGCACGGCGAGGCCGCCGGTGCCGCCGCCGAGGTCGACGACGGTGAGCTCCCCGGCGTCCCCGGCCGCGTCCTCGGCCGCGTCCTCGGCCGCGTCCCCGGCCGCGTCGGCGAGCAGGTGCTGGACCCCTTCCCAGAGGACCGTCGACGTGCGGGGACGGCCCCGTTCCTTCGCCACTCGTTCCTCCAGGCTGCTGCCGGCGCGACCGCCGGCGCGGCGGTCGTGGTCGGTCCCCACCCTAGACACCCGGCACCGCTGCCCCGGGGCGCGCGCGCCGCGAGCGCCACGCGGGTCACCGCGCGGGCCGCCACCCCGCTCACCAGCCCGCTCACCACCCCGAGCTGCCGGCGCTGGAGTGCCACAGCTTGCGCGGGGTCCGCGCGCGGCGGTGCCCGTCGTCGGCCGGCCCCGCGAGCTCGTCCGCCGCCCCGGCCGCGGAGCGGCGGGAGATCGAGCGGGAGCTGCGCACGTCGTCGCCGGCCGGGCGCAGGTCGGCGTACGGCGACTGCCGGAAGCCGCTGGCGTGGACGAGCACCCGGCCGGCGAGCGGGGGCGGGGCGGCCGCGCCGGGGCGGC
>NZ_JAAALL010000212.1 GCF_009906315.1 Kineococcus vitellinus
ACCGCACCGGCCGCTCCCGCCGCGGCCGACCCCCGCCCGGCTACGCTCCCGGCGTGAGCGCGCCCGAGGACGACCGGTCGTGACCGGCCCGCACGAGAACGCCCCGCGCGAGGGCGCCCCCGCCGTCCTGGGCTCGTGGCCGACGCCGCTGGAGCCCGCGCCCCGCCTGGCGGCGGCGCTGGGGCTGGGGCCGCAGGACCTGTGGGTCAAGCGCGACGACCTCGTGGGCCTGGCCGGCGGCGGCAACAAGGTCCGCAAGCTGGAGCACACGATGGGGGCGGCGCTGGCGCGCGGCGCCCGGGCGGTCGTCACCAGCGGTGCGCCGCAGAGCAACCACGCCCGCCTCACCGCCGCCGCCGCGGCCCGGCTGGGGCTGCGGGCTGTGCTCGTGCTGGAGGGCGAGGCCCCGGCCACCGCGGGCGGGAACCTGCTGCTCGACGGGCTGCTGGGCGCCCGCACCGTCTGGGCCGGGCACGTGGGCCCGCGGGAGCTGGCCGCCCGCGCGGAGGAGGAGGCGCAGGCGCTGCGCCGGGCGGGCACCGCGACCGAGGTGGTGCCCTTCGGGGGGTCCAGCGTGGTCGGCGCCCGCGGGTACGTGCGGGCCGGTGCGGAACTGCTGCACCAGCTGCCCGGCCTCGACGCCGTCGTGGTCGCCGTCGGTTCCGGCGGCACCATGGCCGGGCTGGTGCACGCCCTGGGGGCGCGGCGCGTCCTCGGCGTCGACACCGGCGCCGTCGACGACCCGCGCGAGCGTGTCCACGACCTCGTCGCCGGCCTGGCCCGCGAGGCGGGTTCCGACGTCCCCGCCGACGTCCCCGCCGACGTCCCCGCGCCCGGCGACCTGCGGCTGCGCCGCGACCAGGTGGGCGAGGGCTACGCCGCCCTGACACCCGCCGTGCGCGCGGCGCTGGCGCTGCTCGCGCGCACCGAGGGGATCGTGCTCGACCCGGTCTACACCGGCCGCGCCGCGGCGGGCCTGCTCGCCGCGGTGGCCGAGGGCGAGGTGCGCGCCGGGCAGCGCACCGTGCTGCTGCACAGCGGTGGGCTGCCGGGCCTGTTCGGCCACCCCGACGCCGCGAGCTTCGCCGCTCCCTGAGCGGGCCGGCCCGCGCCCTCACGGTCGGGGCCCGGGGCCGCCCCTCCGTGCGGTGGTCCGGATCCCGCTGCGCTGCAACGCAGCCGCGACCACCCCGTCGTAGCGGCGCGGCGCGACGGTACCGCGGGACGGAGCCGGGGCGCCGGGAAGAACCCCGGCGCGGCACGGCGCGCTCCCTGCGATGGCGGCCCGGGACGCCCCACCCGCAGGAGGGTTCTCGATCGTCAGGATCTGGCGCACGCAGGTGGACGCCGCGCGCGCCGCGGAGTACGAGCGGTTCGCCCGCGACGTGTCGCTGCCGGTGTTCCGCGAGCACGGGGGTTTCCTCGGCGCCCTCATGGGCCGGGACGGCTCGCGGTGCGTCGTCGTCACCTGCTGGCGCAGCCGCGCGGACGTCGACGCGCTGGACGCCTCACCGCGCTACCGCGCGCTCGTGGAGCGGATCGGCAGGACCGGTCTGCTCCTCGGGGAGCAGACCACGGAGGCCTTCGCGGCCCACCTCGGCGACACCGCCGCACTCCGGGCGCTCGACGACCCGGCGCCGCCGTGAAGGATCCACCGGGAACCGCCGGGCGCGCTCCGAAGCCCGTCCTGCGGGGCGAGGAGCGGCGACTCCACGCTCGCGTCGATGGCCGGATGGTCACACCGAGCTCAGGCGGGCTTGACCACGCACCACTCGTTGCCCTCCGGATCGAGGAGCACCTGGAACGAGCCGGCCCGGTCGCGGTGCACCTCGCCCACCCGTCGCGCGCCGAGCACCTCCGCCTGCGCCGTGGCCGCCTGGATGTCCTGCACCCGCACATCCAGGTGCAGGCGGTTCTTGACCCTCTTGGGTTCCGGCACCTTCTGGAAGGACAGCTGCGTCCACCCCGGCGGCAGCACGTACCACCACGACTCATCGCGCCCGACCGGCTCCCCGCCGAGGACTTCCGCCCAGAACGCCGCCAGCACCGCCGGCTGCGCGCAGTCGATCACGACCTCGTCGATGCTCCCGATCACGTACCCGAACGTAGTCCAGCGCCACACCCGATCGACCGCTCATCCCCGCGCTGCGGGGCGTCCGCAGTCGACGGCGACCGGAGCATCCGGCGACCTGCTCACACCGGCTGCCTCGATGGCTCAGCGAGGCAGCCGAGCTCTCCGAGTCATTCTGATCATCACCCAGGAGGTGAGGAGCTACCGTTGCCTCCAGGGCCATGTGCGCCCACCAAACGCCGAGGCGGCTTGGACCCCGGACAATAGGCAGTGAGGGAGGCGGTGACGAGTGGAGGTGGCGATGCAGCGACTGTCACTTGTCATGGCAGCTGCCGTGCTGCTGCTCCTGACCGGCTGCACCGACTCAGGAAGCTCAGCCGGCGCCTCACCGGAAACCTCAGCAGAGACGCCATCGGAACCTTCGACGCCTTCTGCGTGCGAGCCAGTGGAGCTCGGGCCAGTGACGGTGGAGGCGACCCTGATCCCCGACGATCCTGAGAACCCCGCGGTGATCATCACATCGCTGAGCGCCGCCGACGGCGTCGAGGACGCCGATGGCGGGCACCGGGTGAGCAGCTGCTCACGAACAGTCCTCGTGCTCAGCGTCCCCTCCGGCATGGTCACCCTCAACCCCGTCATCGATCGCCAACAGGTGACGGCGAACGGCAGGCACGTCAGCATCGACCTGGAGAACCAGGCCGCCGGCCACGGCGGTACACCCTCCGGTGATGTGAGCGCACCCTCAGGCTGGTACATCACCTACGTCAACGCCCTGCCCGGTACCTACGCCTGGTCATCTGCGGTGCAGTGGGTCACGGTGGACGGCAAGCCTGCCTGGGGTCACGTGAACGTCGCGCTCACCATCAGCTGAGCCCACTCAACGCCCCTGAGCCGGGCAGCCGCCGCGGATCAGCTTCAGCACTCGCTCCTTCGTAGGCGAGCCTGCAGCGTCCGATCATGGCGCGAGCTGAGTGTGGTCGTAGCCAGTGCACGGTCATCCCGCAGACCCCCTCGCGCGTCTGTCGATGAGCGAGGTCAGGCTGAGCGTGAAGATCATTCGGACAGGGGGCGATAGCAGCGAGATCAGCTTCACCCTCCGCGGTGGCCGCGGGCACGATTCGGGAGCTGACCAGACACCGCAGACCCGCTACGTTCGTTCCATGGAGTGCTTCCCCGCTACGCGCACCCGCTGAGGGTCAGCCGCCCGACGCCGGGCGGTCAGACGCCGACCACCACGCGGTGGCCGGCCATCTTCTGACCCTCAACCAGGAAGCAGCTCCATGACCACCTCGTCCACACCCCTGCCGACGCGCCGCGAAGCAGGCTTGACCGACCCCACCACAGACACCTTCACCACCTGCGTCGTCTTCATGCTGGGCTACCCCGGCATGGGCAAGCGGACCGTCGGTGGACAGCTCGCCCACCAGCTCGACGGCGTGTTGGTCGACAACGCGCTCATCAACCGGCCCCTGCTCGAACTCTTCCGATGGGACGGCGTGGAGCCCATCCCAACGGCGATCTGGGACTACGTGGTACCGATCCGCGACGCCGTCGTCCGCACCATCGAAGACCTCGCTCCAGCCACCAACAGCTACGTCTTCACCAACGTCATCGAAGACGGCCCCACCGCGGCCCAGCAGTACGACGTCTACCGGTCCCTGGCTCACCGGCGCGGGTCGCTGTTCCTCGCCGTCATGCTGACCTGCGACCTCGACGTGCAGGTGAGCCGGATCGGCAACCCCGACCGGGTGGCCCTGCGAAAAGGGTCGGACCCTGAGGGCTACCGCGAGTACACCCTGACCACGGACCTGTACCAGCCACCGCCGTCCGAGGTGATCTCCATCGACACCACTCAGACGGCACCGGCCGACAACGCCAGGCGCATCCTCACCGAGCTGCGTAGGCGTGGCTTCGTCGGCGGCATGCAAGCAGACGTCTCGTAGGACTCATGGGTGCTGGCGAGGAGGCGGCCACATACGGACGCCTCCCCGCCAGCCACTCGTCCCAGGCCATCCACGAGTTCACGGTCATCCCGCATAGCGGTGCGCTTGGTCATGCCGCCCTGCGCGGTCATGCCGCGCCGCGCGCCTGGGCGCACTCAGTAGCTGCCTTCGATCCTCGCCTGCGTCACCAGCTCCTCGTAGTGGTCACCGCCCTCGTCGACCACCTGCGGCTCCAGCACCGCGCTGGACCACGGGATCTCGCACGGACCCTCGTGCTCCGGCCCGGGGCACAAGGCTCTCGTCAGGCGCTCTTTCACCTCGAGCGCCTGTTCCCGCGTGGCCCACAGGCCGATGCGGATCTCGTAGGTGCCCTTGCCGTTGACCGGGTTGGTGGGAGCCACACCGCAACGGTAGTGAGCCGATCCTCCCTGGTCTCCTCATAAAGGTGATGCGAACTCACGGTCATCCCGCGATCAGCGTGATCATCTGAACAGGAGCAGGTCCCGCACCCGAAGCCACGCTGCGGTCTCCTCTCGATGCCACCCCATCCGGTGGAGGCCGTCGAACAAGAGTCCGGCCTCAGCGACGGCCTCCCGATCTAGCTGCCCTCCCGCGACGACGGTCTGCACACAGCCCGCCACGGTGCTCGCCGCACTCTGCAGCTCCATCCACTTCTCCCACTCATCAGCGGGAGCCTGGTCATCGGGCTGGCTCGAGCAAGCATCAGCGACATCCAGGGCGGCTTGCAGCTCTACGTCGGAGTGACCTGCCATCTCAGCAGTCTGGCGTCTTCACCGACCTCACGGTCATCCCGCGTTCAGCACGGTGATGACCTGACCCGGACGCACGACGGCCGCCGGGCTCTCGGGCCCGGCGGCCGTGGACGTGTGGTGGTCGGTCCGGCAGTCGCCTCTCGGCGAGAGGCCGCTCGAAGCGGCTGGAGGTGAGGCCCGGGGACGTGCAGCGGATCGACCACCCTCTGCAAGCCGGCGGCGGGCAGCGGCATTCCCGCTGCCACCGCGTCCCCGCGCAGCCCGTCGGACGTCCGGTCGTCCTGCGCTCCGAGCACGTCCGCACCGGGCGTCGGGACCACGACCCGCGGAGGGACCTAGTCCGAACCCCGGGCACCCGCCCCGTCGCGGTCGCGGCGCACCGTCGGCCGCCTGCCGCGCAGCGTCGCCCCGCGCAGGCCCCGGATGACCTCCTCGGCCTTGTCCGCGGGCACCTCCACCAGGGAGAACCGCTCGGTGATCTCGATGCCGCCGACGTCGCGGCCGGTGAGGGAGGACTCCCCGGCGATCGCCCCGACGAGGTCCTGCGGCCGGATGCCCGCGCTGCGTCCCGCGCCGATGAACAGGCGGGTCGTCGGGGAGCCGTCGCCGCCGGCCGGGCGGGCGCGCTCGCCGCGGGGTCCGCGCTCGGAGCGGGTGCCGCGCCCGGCGTCCCGGTCGGGCCCGGGGCGCTCGGCGGGGATGTCGACGTCCTCGCCGTCGCGGCCGCCGGTCGCCTCGTGGGCCAGCTTCACGGCCGCCAGGGCGATCTGGACGAGGTCGAACTCGTCGCCGAGCGACTCGACGACGCTGCGGAAGCGGTCCAGCTCGTCGGTGAGCAGGCTCTCGCGCAGCGCGGCCCGGGTCAGCTCCAGGCGCCGGGCGTGCAGGTCGGCGACCGTCGGCAGCGCCTCGACGGCGATGCGCTGGCCGGTGACGCGCTCGATCGTCTTGAGCATCCGGTGCTCGCGGGAGTCGGCCAGCGTGATGGCCACGCCCTCGCGCCCGGCGCGCCCGACCCGGCCGATGCGGTGCACGTAGGACTCGGGGGCGCTGGGCACGTCGAAGTTCACGACGTGGCTCAGGTGCTCCACGTCGAGGCCGCGGGCGGCGACGTCGGTGGCCACCAGCAGATCAGCGGTCCCCGCCCGCAACCGGCCCAGCACCCTCTCGCGCTGGTCCTGGCCCATGCCGCCGTGCAGGGCCTCGGCCCGGTAGCCGCGCCCGTTGAGGCTCTCGGTGACGGTGTCCACCTGCTCGCGGGTGCGGCAGAACACGAGCGCCGCGGTGGGGGCCTCGACGTCCAGCACCCGGCCCAGCGCGGTGGTCTTGTGCGCGCGGGGCACCAGGTAGGCGATCTGGCGGACCTTGGGCACCTGACCGGCCGCCACCGCCGGGCGCTCGATGCGCACCCGCACCGGGTCGCGCAGGTGGCGTCGGGCCAGCGCCGCCGTGCGCGAGGGCATCGTCGCCGAGAACAGCACCGTCTGGCGGTCCTCGGGGGCGGCGGAGAGCAGTTCCTCGATGTCCTCGCTGAAACCCATGTCGAGCATCTCGTCGGCCTCGTCGAGCACGACGGTGCGCAGCGCCTCGAAGCTCAGCGCGCCGCGCCCCAGCAGGTCCAGCGCCCGGCCGGGGGTGGCGACGACGACGTCCACGCCGCGCTCGAGCGAGCGCAGCTGCTGGCCGATCGGGGTCCCGCCGTAGACGGGCAGCACCCGGGCGCCGAGCTCGCGGCCGTACTTGTAGACCGCCTCTGAGACCTGCACCGCCAGCTCGCGGGTCGGGGTCAGCACCAGGGCGGTGGGGGTGCCGGGCCGCTCGGGCAGCGGCGCAAGGACCTGCAGCAGCGGCAGCGCGTAGGCGGCGGTCTTGCCGGTGCCGGTCGCGGCGACCCCGAGGACGTCGCGCCCCGCCAGCAGCGGCGGCACGGCCTCGCGCTGGATGGGCGTGGGCTCCTCGTAGCCGAGGGCGGTCAGCGGCCGCAGCAGCTCCTCCCGCAGGGCCAGGTCGGCGAAGGCGGGGTCCTCGGTCGGGCTCATGCCCCGAGTGTGCCCACTGCGCCCGCCGACCGCTCGGGCGCGGTCGGCGGGCGCAGCGGGCGCGGCGGGGCGGGAGGATCAGTACGGGCAGTTGCTGAGGTACTCGCTGATCGCCGTGGTGGCGCTCGGCGTCGGGCACAGGAACTGCGTGTAGCGGGTGTCGTCGTCCACGAACCGCTTCAGCCAGGAGATGCTGTAGGAGGCGATCGTGGTGTTGGAGCTGTTGGGCGCGAAGTGGCTGGCGCCGCGCAGCTCCAGGTAGGCCTTGTCCGTGGTGGCCGGCAGCGAGCGGTAGAACGGCTCCGAGTGCGAGGCGACGGGGGCCGTGGAGTCGTTCTGCGCGCCGATGACCAGCGTCGGGGTGGACACCTCCGGCCACGTCTTGTCGATGTTCCACGGCGTCATGCCGATGGCGGCCTGCAGCGAGGGGCGGTCCTTGGCGGCCTCCAGCGTCCCGCCGCCGCCCATGGAGTGCCCCATGACCGCGATCCGGCTGGCGTCGACGCGCGAGCGCACGCTGCTGGAACCGGTGAGGTGGTCGGCGGCGGCCAGCAGCTGGTCGCCGCGGCTGGCGGGCTGGTCGTAGCGGCTGAGGGTGTCGATGGTGAACACCACGAAACCCTGCGAGGCCAGGCGCGGGCCCAGCCAGGCGATGCTCGACTGGGAGGCGGTGTAGCCGGGGGCGATGACGACGCCGCCGAAGGTCCCGGCCGTGGTCGTGCTCGGGTAGTAGATCGTGCCGCCGCCGAAACCGCGCGCGGAGAAGCCGGAGACCGTGGTGGTGGAGACGGCGAAGGAGCCGCGGGTCGCCTGGATGCTCGAGGTCGTGGGCGCGGGACCGCGTTCGTAGGGGTTGTCCGCGGCCTGCGCGGGGGCCTGGGCGGTGACCAGGGGGATCGTCACCGCGAGGGCGGTGGCGGCCAGCGAGGCGCGGACGCGCTGCATCGCGCGGGGCTTCGCGGGCTGGGGCGTGCGGAGCATCGGTTTCTCC
>NZ_JAAALL010000213.1 GCF_009906315.1 Kineococcus vitellinus
GCGCTGGACCCGCGCGAGGCGTTCGCGCGCGAGTTCGGCTCCGCCGGCGTGCCCCGCGAGGGCGCGCTGGCGCTGCCCCCCGCCCGGCCGGCGCCCGTGGCGCCGGTGCCGGTCCCCATCAGCGGCGTGCGCCCCAGCGACCTGCGCCGGCTGCTGGACGAGTCGCGCTGAGGGGCCGCCGCCCACCGCCGCGGGGCCGCCGCGGGACCGCTGTCGGGACGCTGCGTCGAGAGCGCATCGACGCAGCGCCACCGGATCGGTCCGTACGGGCACCTGCGCCGGTCCCCGCGCCGGTAGAGTGAGGACGTGCCAGCGATCGTCGAGAAGGTCCTCCGCGCCGGTGAGGGCCGCGTGGTCAAGCGTCTGCAGCGCATCGCGGAGCAGGTGAACGCTCTCGAGGACGACTTCACGGCGATGAGCGACGCCGAGCTGCGCGGGGAGACCCAGCGCTTCAAGGAGCGTCTGGCCGGGGGCGAGAGCCTCGACGACCTGCTGCCGGAGGCCTTCGCCGTCGTCCGCGAGGCCTCGCGGCGCACGCTGGGCCAGCGGCACTTCGACGTGCAGCTCATGGGCGGCGCGGCCCTGCACCAGGGCAACATCGCCGAGATGCGCACCGGCGAGGGCAAGACCCTCGTCGCGACGCTGCCGGCGTACCTCAACGCCCTCACCGGCGAGGGCGTGCACGTCATCACGGTCAACGACTTCCTCGCCGAGTACCAGAGCGAGCTCATGGGCCGCGTCTACCGCTTCCTCGGCCTGAGCAGCTCCTGCATCCTGTCCCGGATGCGCCCCGACGAGCGGCGCGAGGCGTACGCCGCCGACATCACCTACGGCACGAACAACGAGTTCGGCTTCGACTACCTGCGCGACAACATGGCGTGGAGCACCGCCGAGATGGTCCAGCGCGGGCACCACTACGCGATCATCGACGAGGTCGACTCCATCCTCATCGACGAGGCCCGCACGCCGCTGATCATCTCCGGCCCGGCCGACCAGCCGACCAAGTGGTACACGGAGTTCGCCAAGATCGTGCGCCGCCTGCACGTGGACGTCGACTACGAGGTCGACGAGAAGAAGCGCACCATCGGCATCCTCGAGGCGGGCATCTCCAAGGTCGAGGACCTGCTGGGCATCGACAACCTCTACGAGAGCGTCAACACCCCGCTCATCGGCTTCCTCAACAACGCCGTCAAGGCCAAGGAGCTGTTCAAGCGGGACAAGGACTACGTCGTCTCGCCCAAGGGCGAGGTCCTCATCGTCGACGAGCACACCGGGCGCATCCTCGCCGGCCGCCGCTACAACGAGGGCATGCACCAGGCCATCGAGGCCAAGGAGGGCGTGGCGATCCAGAACGAGAACCAGACCCTCGCGACGATCACGCTGCAGAACTTCTTCCGCATGTACGACAAGCTCGCGGGCATGACCGGCACGGCCATGACCGAGGCCGCCGAGTTCCACCAGACCTACGGGCTGGGCGTCGTCCCCATCCCGACCAACCGCCCGGCTGTGCGCATCGACCAGCCCGACCTCGTCTACAAGAACGAGCAGGCGAAGTTCACCGCGGTCGTGCAGGACATCGCCGAGCACCACGCCACCGGGCAGCCGGTCCTCGTGGGCACCACGAGCGTGGAGAAGAGCGAGCACCTGTCCCGGCTGCTCACCGGGGCCGGCGTGGAGCACACCGTGCTCAACGCCAAGCAGCACGAGCGCGAGGCCTCGATCGTGGCCCAGGCCGGGCGCAAGGGCGCCGTCACGGTGGCCACCAACATGGCCGGCCGCGGCACGGACATCATGCTCGGCGGCAACCCGGAGGTCCTGGCGGTCGCCGCCATGAAGGACAAGGGGCTCGACCCCGACGAGGCCCCGGAGGCCTACGAGGCCGCCTGGCCGGAGGTCCTGGAGCAGGCCAAGGAGTCGGTCAAGGCCGAGCACGACGAGGTCCGCGACCTCGGCGGGCTGTACGTCCTGGGCACCGAGCGCCACGAGTCGCGCCGCATCGACAACCAGCTGCGCGGCCGCTCCGGCCGTCAGGGCGACCCGGGGGAGTCCCGGTTCTACCTGTCGCTGACCGACGACCTGATGCGCCTGTTCAACGCCGCCCTGGTGGAGTCCTTCCTCACCCGCAGCGGCATCCCCGAGGACGTCCCGATCGAGTCGAAGATGGTCTCGCGGGCCATCCAGAGCGCGCAGGGCCAGGTCGAGGGCCGCAACTTCGAGATCCGCAAGAACGTCCTCAAGTACGACGACGTCCTCAACCGCCAGCGCGAGGTCATCTACCGCGAGCGCCGCAAGGTGCTCGAGGGCGAGGACCTGCACGTGCAGATCCGCCACTTCGTCGACGACGTCGTCACGGCCTACGTCTCCGAGGCCACGGCGCAGGGCTTCGCCGAGGACTGGGACCTGGAGAAGCTGTGGGAGGCGCTGCGGGCCCTCTACCCGGTCTCGGTGACGCCCCAGGAGGTCGTCGACGCGGCCGGCGGGCGCGGCAACCTGACCGCCGAGCGCCTCGTGGAGGAGATGCGCGCCGACGCGCAGGCCTGCTACGACCAGCGGGAGGCCGAGCTCGGCGAGGCGGTGGTCCGCGACCTGGAGCGCCGCGTGGTCCTGTCGGTGCTCGACCGCAAGTGGCGCGAGCACCTGTACGAGATGGACTACCTGCAGGAGGGCATCGGCCTGCGCGCCATGGCCCAGCGCGACCCGCTCGTGGAGTACCAGCGCGAGGGCTACCAGCTCTTCCTGGCGATGACCGACGCGATCAAGGAGGAGTCGGTCGGCTACCTCTTCTCGCTGCAGGTGCAGCCGGCCACCCAGGCCGGTGCCGTGGCCACCCCGCCCGGTCTGGCGGCGCCGGTCAACCAGCAGCTGCAGTACACCGCCCCCACGGCCGAGGGCGACGTCGAGGTGCACGCCGGTGACGCGTCGGCCACCGACGCCGTCACCGGCAACCGCGCCCAGCGGCGCGCCGCCGAGCGCGGCCCGCGCGAGGGCTGAGCCCGCCGGGCGGGCGCGGGGCGCGGCGGGTCAGCTCATCTCGACGGCGGTGACCCGCCAGCGCTCGCCGGAGCGGTCGGTGCACCGCTCCACCCGCAGGGCGCAGGCGCGCACCCGCTCGCCCTCGCGCAGCACGGCGCTCGCCTCGACGACGCCGTCGGCGGGCGAGCTGGCGCGCAGCGACTGCACGCGGGTGGCCTGGCCGGCCGGGCGCCGGGTGCGGGTGCGCAGCCGCGCCCGCACCGCGGCGCGGCGCTGGAGCCCGGCGTAGACGTCGGGCGCGGACCAGCGCAGCAGCTGCTGCGGCGGCCGGTGCCCCGAGAGCACCTCCAGGAGCGCCACGAGGTAGCGCCGCGTCCACGCGGTGACCTCGGGCAGCTCGGCGGGCGGCAGCAGTCGCCGGTCGACCAGCTGCAGCTCCAGCACCCCCTGGTCGGGGCTGAGGTGGCTCAGGACCTCCTGCGGGCCCTCGTCCCCGCCCACCAGCGGGGGGAGCGCGTGCGGCACCGGGTAGCGGCGCAACCGCGGGAGGTCGAGCAGGTCGACGCCCTCGTGGGCGCGCAGGGTCGCGGAGCTGGGCACGGGGGCCTCCGGGCGGTGCGGTGCGGGGTGGGGTGCGGGGTGCGCGGACGGGCTCACGGCAGGCGCAGGACCTGACCGGGGTGCAGCAGGTCGGGGTCCTCGCCGATGACGTCGGCGTTGGCCTGGTGGAGCAGGTGCAGCTGCCGCAGGACCTCGCCGGGACCGGCCTCCGGTCCGCAGCGCGCCCGGGCCAGCGACCACAGGGTGTCCCCGCGGTGGACGACGACCTCCGCGGGTGCGGAGCCCTCCCGGGTGCCGCCGGGCAGCTGCGGCAGCTCACCGGCGCGCGGTGCCGGTGCGGCTGCCGGTGCCGGGTCCGCGAGCGCGGCCCAGCCGGGCTCCACCGGTGCCGGGCCGGGGTCCGCGGGGGCGCTGGCCGCCCACCCCGGGTCGGGCAGCGCCGCGGCGCCGCCCCGCTCGGCCGCGCCTGCGCTCAGCGCGGCGGACCCGAGCACCAGGCCGACGGCGACCGCGACCAGCCGGCGTGCCAGCGCCGGGACGCCGGGGGTGCGGCGCACCGGGCGCCGACCGGGTGCGGCGGCGCGCGCCTCGTCCACCGCGGCCACGACGACCCCCAGCGCGAGCCACCCCAGCACGAGGGCGGCGGCGACGGCGCACCCGGCGACGAGGAGGTCGCCGGTGCCGGGTGCGCCCGCCGCGGCGGCCCGCAGCGCGGGTGCGCCGAGCCAGAGGGCTCCGGCGCCGGCCGCTGCGGGGACGGCGGCGAGGAGCGTCCCGACCGCCGCGGTCACCAGGGCACGCGCAGCACGCACGTCGACCCGCCTCCTGTCCTCGTTCGACCCCGAGTGCCCCTGGGTGGGGGCGTTGGGTGTCGTTTGGTGTCGTTTGACGGGGAATGTCTAGCGATCGGCTGTGCGGGAGGCCAGCGCCCCGGGCCGGATGCGCCCGATCGGGCGGCACCTGTTGACGCTCGGTGAGGGCCCGTAGCGTGGTGGCGTGCGCTGGGAGCAGCTGTTCGACGACCTCGCCGCGCGGGCGGACCACCTCGAGCGGCTCGCGCACGACGCGGAGGTCGCCGACCGCCGCGTGCGCGAGGAGGCGACCGTGCTGCTCGGCGACCGGTTGCGCGCCGGCGAGCGGCCCGTGTCGCTGCTGCTGCGCGACGGGACCTGGCTGCGCGGGGTGGTGGCCGCGACCGGGCCGGGGTGGGTGCTGCTGCACGAGGAGGGCGGCGCCCGCCAGGTCCTCGTGCCCGCGGGCGCCGTGCTGGCCGTGCGCGGCCTCGGGCGGCACGCGGCCGCTCCGCTGGGAGCGGTGGCGGCCCGCCGCACCTTCGTCCTGGCGGTGCGCGCCCTGGCCGGTGCGGACGTGCCCGTGCTGGTGCGCACGGGCGCGTGGGACCTGCGGGGTTCGATCGAACGCGTCGGCGCCGACCACCTGGACGTCGCCGTCGACGCTCAGGAGGACGTGGTCGTGCCGTTCTCGGCGGTGCTCAGCATCGCCGAGCGCTGACGCGCGGGTGCGAGGCCGCTCAGGCGCTCTGGTGCCCCTCGAGGGCCTGCACGCTCTCACGGGTCTGGGCGTACATGCGCTGGATGTACTTCTCCAGCTCCGCCTCCTCCACGCGCCACTGGCCCCGTCCCCCGACCTTGATCGCCGGCAGCTCACCCGTGCGGACCAGCGCGTAGGCCTGGGCCGAGGAGATCGCGAGCGTCTCGGCGACGTCCGCGAGCGGGATGAATCGGGCGGGCACGGTGTCTCCTGGTCGCTGCGCGGGACGGTGCGGGAGCTGGAGCCCGCATCCTCGCACGGCGTCACCCCCGCGCATCTGCCGTTCGGGTGGCCTGTGGACGACGTCCGCCGCCCGGCGGCGCGGGACCCCACCATGGCCGGGTCCGTGCAGGTGGGAGAAGGGGGACGGCAGGTGCGCACAGCGGTGCGACCGGGAGGGCGGGCGGAGACCGCCCGCACCGGGGCGAGCAGGGCCCGGCGGATCGGTGCGCCGTCCTGGCGCGACCCCCGGCTGCTGGTGGGCCTCGCGCTCGTGCTGGGCTCGGTGGTGGCCGGCGCGCGCGTCGTCACGGCCGCGCAGGCCACGACCGGCGTCTACGCCGTGGGTTCGGCCGTCGGCGCGGGCCAGCCGGTGAGCGCCGGCGCCCTGCGCGTCGTGCAGGTGCACCTGGACGAGGCCACGGCCGGTGCCTACCTGGGCGCGGGGGAGGAGCTGGGCGCCGGTGCGGTCGCGCTGCGCGGCCTGCCGGCCGGCGAGCTGCTGCCCCGCTCGGCGATCGGCCGCGTCGGGGACCTGACGGCCCGCCCGGTGAGCGTGCCGCTGGAAGGCCCTCCGCCGGCCGGGGTGGCCGTGGGCGCCCTCGTCGACGTGTGGGTCGTCAGGGAGTCCCCGGCGAGCGCGTCCACGAGCGCGGCCGTGCCCGAGGAGCCGCAGCAGCTGGCGGAGGCCGCCGAGGTGTCGGCCGTCGCGGCCGGCGGCACCGGCCTGTCCGCCCGCTCGGGGGCGGACGTGCAGGTGCTCGTGCCCCGGGGGGCGCTGCCGCGGGTGCTGCAGGCCCTCACCGACGGCGCGGACATCGTCCTGGTCCCCGTGCCCGGCGCGGGGCGGGGAGCGGCGTGAGCGTCCCCGTCCTCGTCGCGGTCCCGGGCGCCGCGGAGGCGACCCTCGTGGCGGCCTGGGAGGCGGTGCGCCGCGACGTGGTCGTGGTGCGGCGCTGCGCGGACCTCGCCGAGGTGCTCGGCGCGGCCCAGGCCGGGTTGGCCAGGGCCGCGGTGCTCGGCGCCGACCTGCCGGGCAGCGACGTCGAGGCGGTGGAGCTGCTGCGCCGCCACGGCGTGGGCCTGGTCGTCCTGGTGCCCGCCGGCACGGCGGGCGAGGCCGCCGAGCGCCGCTGGCGACAGCTCGGGGCCCTGCGCTTCGCCCGCGCCTCGGACCCGCCGGAGGACGTGGCCCGCCTCGTGACCGCCGCCGTGGAGGACCTCTCCGCCGCCACCACGGCCGCCGCGGGTGCGGCGCCGCCCGGCGCACCCCGCGCCGGGGCGGTGCCCGAGGACTGCCCGGCGCCGGGGCGCACCGCGGTCGTCTGGGGGCCCCACGGGTCGAGCGGGCGCACGACCGTCGCCGTCAACGCCGCGGCCGAGCTGGCCCGGGACGGCGCCCAGGTGCTGCTCGTCGACGCCGACACCCGCGGAGCCGGCGTCGGGCAGGCCCTCGGCCTCCTCGACGAGGCCCCCGGACTGCTCGCGGCGGTCCGCGCCGCGGCCGACGGGCGCCTGGACACCGCGACGCTGCACGGGCACGCGCCCTCGGTCCTCCCGGACCTCGCCGTCCTCACCGGCAGCCCGGACCCCGCCCGGTGGGCGGAGGTGCGTCCGGCGGCCCTGCGACGGGTGCTGGCGGTGGCCGCCGCCGCCTTCGACTGGGTCGTCGTCGACGTGGCGGGAGGTCTCGACGACCCGCAGGACCCCCGCGGGCGCGACGCGGCGACGGTCGTGGCGCTGGAGGCCGCCGACGCCGTCGTCCACGTCGGTGCCGCCGACCCCGTCGGCCTGCAGCGCTGGGTGCGCAGCTGGGCCCTGCTGCAGGAGGTCGCCCCGGCCACGCCCGCCCTGCCCGTCGTCTCCCGCGTGCGGGCCTCGGCGGTCGGCTCACCGCCGGCCCGCCGCATCACCTCGGCGTTGCGCCGCTTCGCCGGCGTGGAGGACGCGCTGCTCCTGCCGGAGGACGTGGCGGCCGACACCGCGCTGCTGGCCGGGCGGGCGCTGGCGGAGGTCGCCGCCCGCAGCCCCCTGCACCGGGCCGTGCGCGAGCTGGCTCTGCGCCTGGAGGAGCGGGTCGACGCGCCCGTCGACCCGGTGGAGGAGGCGGTCAGAGGCGGATTTGACCCACTGCTGGCCCGCAGTTAACGTAGTTGTCACACCCCAGCGGGGAGGAACGGACGGGTCACCGGCCGGTCCCCGCGAGCGGGACGGGACACTCCAGACCAACTCAGCTCCTGGCAGGCGCTCAAGTGCGCTCGCTGGTCGCCGATGAGGTTCGGGTCGCCCCGGGCGGGCTGGCCGGTCGAACCGGCTGGAGCCGCTAGGATGGTCGAGCCAAAAGCCGAGCACCGCGCCTCCTCTTGATGGGGGGGCAGGGTTCGTGCGTCCGGTTCTTGAGAACTCAACAGTGTGCCAAGTGTTGATGCCAAATCAATCAACCCCGGATGGCCGCCACTCACTTGGGTGGTGGTCGGGGATTCCTTTGGTGTTGTTCCTCCACTTCCTGCTC
>NZ_JAAALL010000214.1 GCF_009906315.1 Kineococcus vitellinus
CTGGGAGGCGTTCACGGGGTTCCTTCCGGTGTCGCGCCCCCGGCACCCGCCCGTCCGGCGCCTGCGGCGCGACACCGGAAGGAACCCCGTGAACGCCTCCCAGCGCACCCTCCGCTCCCTCGCCGTCGCGGCCGCCCTGGTCGTGCTGCCCACCGCCCTGGCCGGCTGCTCGGCCACCCAGACCGGCGGTGGCGGCACCTCCGGTTCCGGGGGCGAGGAGACGGTCAAGATCGGCCTGGTGACCAAGACCGACTCCAACCCGTACTTCGTGTCCATGCGCGCCGCGGCCCAGGAGGCCGCCGACGCCGCCGGGGCCGAGCTGATCGCCAAGGCCGGCACCGCCGACGGCGACAACGACAGCCAGGTCGCGGCGGTGGAGAACCTCATCGCCTCGGGCGTGCAGGCCATCCTCATCACCGCCAACGACTCCAAGGCGATCGTGCCCACGCTGAAGGCCGCGCAGGACAGGGGCATCTTCATCGCCGCGCTCGACACCCCCACCGAGGGCAACGAGGGCGTCGACGCCACCTGGGCGACCGACAACACCCTGGCGGGCGAGCAGCAGGGCGCCTACGTCAAGGCGGCGCTGGGCTCCACCCCGCCGGTCGTGGCCATGCTCGACCTGCAGCCGGGCGTCTCCGTCGGCGACCAGCGCCACGCCGGTTTCCTCACCGGGATGGGCCTGACCGACGACAGCCCCGAGATCGCTGGCCGCCAGGACACCAGCGGCGACCAGGGCAAGGGGCAGACGGCCATGGAGAACCTGCTGCAGAAGAACGCCGCGATCAACGCCGTCTACACCATCAACGAACCCGCCGCGATCGGCGCCTGGACCGCGCTCGACAACGCCGGCAAGGCCGAGTCGACCGTCGTGGGTTCCATCGACGGCGGGTGCACCGGCGTGCAGGCCGTTCAGGACGGCAAGATCGCCGCCACGGTCATGCAGTTCCCCGGCAAGATGGCCGAGGAGGGCGTGAAGGCGGCTCTCGCCTTCGCGGAGGACGGCACCAAGCCGGAGGTCCCCGCGGCCGGTTTCATCGACACCGGTGTGCAGCTCATCACCGACGAGCCGCTCGGCGGCCTGGAGGCGAAGGACACCGCCTGGGGCCTGGAGAACTGCTGGGGCGGGGAGTCCTGAGCCGCCGAACCCGCGAACCCGCTCGAACTGGAAGGCAGGTCCATGGCTGAATCCGTGAAGACCTCGGGCGCCGGGGACGTGGTGATCCGCGAGTCCGCCGGCACGAGGGCGGCGACGTTCGCCGACCACGTGTTCCGGAACCCCGTGCTGGGCCCGCTGGCGGCGCTCGTCGTCGCGTGCCTGGTGTTCTCGCTGCTCACCGACAACTTCGCCAGCGTCGACAACTTCTCGCTCATCCTGCAGCAGTCGGTGGTCGTGGGGACCCTCGCGCTGGGGCAGACGCTCATCGTCCTCACCGGCGGCATCGACCTGGCCAACGGCGCCATCATGGTGCTGGGCACGCTGGTCGTGGCCCGCCTGGCCGCCGGCACCTCCGGCCCGCTCGCGGGGCTGCTCGTGGGCCTGGTGCTGTGCGCCGTGCTCGGCGGGATCTCCGGGCTCATCGTCTCGCGCCTGGGCCTGCCGCCGTTCATCGTCACCCTCGGCCTGCTGACGATCCTGCAGGCCGCCTCCCGCCTCTACACCAAGGAGACCGTCCTGGTCGACGAGGGACCGCTGACGGTCCTCTCGCAGGGCGGCTACTTCCTGGGGCGCTTCCAGGTCACCGCGGGCGTCGTGGTGGTCCTGCTGAGCGTCGTGGTGCTGCACTACGCGCTGACCCGCACCGCCTGGGGCCGGCACGTGTACGCGGTCGGCAACAACGACCTGGCCGCCAAGCGCACCGGCATCGACGTGCGCCGGGTCCTGCTGTCGGTCTACGTCCTGGCCGGCGTCCTCTACGCCCTGGCCGCGCTGCAGGCCTTCGGGCGCAGCCCGGCGACCTCGCCCAACGCCTTCCCGACCGCGAACCTGGACACCATCACCGCGGTCGTCATCGGCGGCACCAGCCTGTTCGGCGGGCGCGGCACCGTCCTGGGCAGCTACCTGGGCGCGCTCATCGTCCTGGTGCTGCAGTCCGGCCTCACCCAGGCCGGCATCGACCCGCTCTACCAGAACATCGTCACCGGCGCCCTGGTCATCGCGGCCGTCGCGCTCGACACCGTCACGAGGAAGAGGGCGCGATGAGCGAGATCGTCCTGGAGGCCCGGGGCATCGTGAAGCGCTACGGGCACGTCACGGCCGTCGCGGGGGCGGACTTCGACCTGCGCGCCGGGGAGGTGCTGGCCGTCATCGGCGACAACGGCGCCGGCAAGTCCAGCCTCATCAAGGTCCTGTCCGGCGACGTGGTCCCCGACGCCGGCGAGGTGCTGCTCGACGGGCGCGCGGTGCACTTCCGCAGCCCGCACGACGCCCAGCTCGCCGGGATCGAGACGGTCTACCAGGACCTCGCGATGGCCCCGGCGCTGGACATCGCGACGAACCTGTTCCTGGGCCGGGAGATCCGGCGCAAGGGACCGCTCGGCTCGGTGCTGCGGATGCTGGACGTCAAGGAGATGCGCCGGCAGGCGCGCCAGCAGATGGACGACCTGGGCATCACCACGCTGCAGTCGATCACCCAGCCCGTCGACAGCCTCTCCGGCGGCCAGCGCCAGACGGTCGCCGTCGCGCGGGCGGCCGCCTTCGGCCGCCGCGTGGTCATCATGGACGAGCCGACCGCCGCGCTGGGCGTGCGCGAGTCCAAGGGGGTGCTGGACCTCATCCGCCGCATCCGCGACACCGGCATCCCCGTCGTGCTCATCAGCCACGACATGCCCGCGGTGTTCGAGGTGGCCGACCGCATCCACATCCACCGCCTCGGCCGGCGCGCGGCCGTCGTGCGCCCCGGCGACCACGAGATGAACGAGGTGGTCGGCATCATGACCGGGGCGCTGCCCGCTCCGGCACCGGCCGGGGGCACCTCGTGAGCGTCGTCGTCGGCTACGTCCCCGACCGCACGGGTTTCCTCGCCGTCACCGAGGCCATCCGGCAGGCGCGCTGGCGCGGGTGCGCCGTGGTGGTCGTCAACGTCGTCGACGAGGCCGGCTACACCCGTCCCACCGCCGCCGACGAGGTCGACCTCGACGCGGTGCAGCAGCGGCTGGACGAGGCGGGGGTGCCGCACCGCGTCGAGCACCGCACCGGCGCCGCGGGCACGAGCGCCGAGACCATCCTGGAGGTCGCGGAGTCCGAGGCGGCCGAGCTCGTCGTCGTGGGCCTGCACCGGCGCTCCCCGGTGCGCAAGGCGCTGCTGGGCAGCACCGCCCAGCGCGTCCTGCTGGACGCGCCGTGCCCGGTGCTCGCGGTGCGGGCACCGGCGACCGCCTGAGGGCGGGGCGCTCCCGTCCCCGCGCCCCGTTCCCCGCCCGCGGGGAACGGGGCGCTCACGGTGCCGCGGGCGGCCGCTGGGCCCGCTGGGGGTGGATCGTCTCGCCCCGGGCCAGCATCGCCACGAACTGCGCGATCCTGCGCTCGCGCGTCTCGGTCCGCTTCACGGAGCCCAGGCGGTGGATCAGCGCGTACCGGTTGGTGCTCGTGAGCACCTCGAACATCGCCTGCGCCGCCGGGTCCTCCGCGATCGCGGCGAGCAGGTCGGCCGGCACCTGCGCCTGCGACTGCGCCGCGTACGCCGCCTCCCACCGCCCGTCGGCCTGCGCCGCGCGCACCGCCGCCAGCCCCGCGGGCGTCATCCGACCCTGCGCGGTCAGCCGCTCGACGTTGGCGACGTTGCGCTGCGACCAGGAGCTGCGCCGGGTGCGCGGCGTGCACCGGATCGAGGACGTCTGCTCGTCGCGCTTGCGCCCCTGCCCGTCGATCCACCCCACGCACAGCGCCTCGTCGACCGCCTCCTGCCACGTCAGGGACGTCACCGTGCCGCCCTTGCGCGTCAGCGCCAGCCACACCCCCGGCGAGGACGCGTGGTGCGCGAGGAGCCACTCCCGCAGCGCCCGCGCGTCGGCGACGACCAGCTCCTGCAGCTCGATCCCGGGCACGCCCGCACGCTAGCCGCGACCCCCGACACGGACCACGACACGCGCTCCCCGCACCACCCGGCACCGCTGCTCAGGCGGGCGGCGCCGTCGTGCGCCGCTGGACGACCCTGGGCGCCACGACGGTCTCGGCGGCGGGCGCGCGGGGGTCCTCGGCGCGGGCGACGGCCCGTGCGACGGCGTGCTCGGCCAGGGCGGCGGCGTCCTGGCCGACGGTGGTCAGCGCCACCGACGGCAGCGAGGCCACGGCGCTGTCGTCGTAGCCGACGATGGACAGCCGCCCGGGCACGGCCGTGCCGCCGGCGCGGGCGGCGGCCAGCAGGCCCACGGCGCAGGCGTCGTTGAAGGCGAGCACCGCGCTGGGCCCGTCGGGGTGCAGCAGCCGCGGTGCGGCGGCCTGGCCGTCGGCCTCGCCGGGCCCGCCGGCGACCAGTTCGGCCCGCACCCCCGCCGCCCGCACGGCGGCGCGGTAGCCGGCGCGCCGCTGGGCGGCGCCGGGGGCGCGCCCGCCGTGCAGGTGGGCCAGGCGCCGGTGCCCCAGGGCCAGCAGGTGCTCGACGGCCAGGCGGGCGCCGGCCTCGTCGTCGGTGCGCACCACGTCCACCCCCGCGGCCTCGACGGCGCGGGCCAGGACCACGACGGGCAGCCGTTCCGCCAGCCGCGCCAGCTCCGCCGCCGGGGAGGTGGGGCCCAGCAGCAGCACCGCCTCGCAGCGGTGGTCGAGCAGGGCGCGCACCGCGGTGGCCGGCGGCCGGCCGGGGGCCGTGGGTTCCAGGGCCAGCCGCCACCCGGCGCCGCCCCGTCCGTCGCGCTCCACGGCGGCGTACAGGGACTCGACGAGCTCGCCGTGGAAGGGCTGGCGCAGGTCGTGCACCACGCCCAGGGTGCGGCTGCGGGCCGCCCCGAGCAGCCGGGCGCGCTGGTCGGGGTGGTAGTCCAGTTCCGCGGCGGCCCGCAGGACCTTCTCGCGGCTGGCGGGGCTGGCGCCCGGGACCCCGCGCACGACGATCGAGACCAGCGCCCGCGAGACGCCCGCCCGGGCGGCGACGTCGGCCATCGTCACCGGCTGGGACTTCTCCCCCATCTCGCCCTCCTCCTCGGCACCGCCCACCCTAGTGGCGCCCCGGCCCGCGGCCCGGCAGGCGACCGGTTCCTCGCGCGGGTGCTTGACCGGACGCTGCCCGGCACCCACACTACTAGAGCGCTCTAGGCCTAGAGCGCTCCAACGGAGGAGCGGGGCGGGGATGGACGGCGGCGGCATCGACATCGGCAGCGGTGCGGGAGGCGGTGCGGCCAGTGGTGCGGCCGGTGGTGCACCGCTGCGCGTGGGGCTGATCGGCGCGGGGCGGATCGGCGCCTCGCACGCGCGGCTGCTCGGCACGCGCGTGCGGGGAGCGCGGCTGGTGGCGGTGGCCGACCCGCGCCCGGGCGCCGCCGCGGCCGTCGCCGCACCGCTGGGCGCCCGCGCGCTGCTCGACCCGGGCGAACTGCTGGCCGACCCCGCGGTGGACGCCGTGGTGGTCACCGCGAGCACCGAGGCGCACGCCGCTCTCGTCGAGGCCGCAGCCGCGGCCGGCAAGGCGGTCTTCTGCGAGAAGCCCGCCGGCATGGACCTCGCCGAGGTGCAGCGCGGCACCGCCGCCACCGACGCCGCCGGCGTGGCGTTCCAGGTGGGTTTCAACCGCCGCTTCGACCGCGGGTTCGCCTCGGCCCGCGCCCAGGTCGAGGCGGGGCTCGTCGGCACCCCGCACCTGCTGCGCTCGGTCACGCGCGACCCCGGCCTGGCGAACCCCGCGGCCGTGCCGCCGTGGGCGGTCTTCCGCCTGACGCTGATCCACGACTTCGACACCCTGCTGTGGCTGCACCCCGGGGCGCAGCCGGTCTCGGTGTACGCCGTCGCCGACGCGCTCGTCGCACCGGGTTTCAAGGACGCCGGGCTGCTGGACACCGCCGTGGTGACCATCCGCTTCGACGACGGGGCCATCGCCACGGCCGAGGCCAGCTTCTCGGCCGCCTACGGCTACGACGTGCGCGCGGAGGTCTTCGGCTCGGCCGGGATGCTGACGGTCGGCTCCCCCGTCGGCACGGCACCGGTGCGCTACGACGCCGCGGGTTCGCACGCCGCGACGGTGCGCTCGGACGTGGAGCTGTTCACCGACGCCTACACCGCGGAGTTCGAGGAGTTCGCCGCCGCCGTGCGCGAGCGGCGCGCCCCCTCGGTGACCGGCCGCGACGCGCACCGCGCGCTCGCGATCGCCCTGGCCTGCATCGAGTCCGTGCGGACGGGGCAACCCGTCCCCCTGCCCCTCGCCGGCGGGACGGCGGCGCCGCGGTGAGCGGGGCGGTGGACGGATCGAACGGCGGGTTCACCCTGGCGGTCTGCGCGGAGATGGTCTTCACCGACCTGCCGCTGCCGCAGCGGGCACGCACCCTGCACGAGCTCGGCTTCGCCGTGGAGGTGTGGGACTGGACGCGCGCGGACCTCGGCGCGCTGGCCGCCACCGGCGCGACGTTCACGTCGATGACCGGGTACGTCGACGGCGAGCTGGTGGATCCCGACGGCGCGGACGCGCTGCTGGCGAGCGCCGCGCGCTCCATCGAGGCCGCGGCCGTCCTGGGCAGCCCGAACCTGAACCTGCACGGCACGGGGCTGGACGGCCGGGGGTTGCCGGTGCGCCCGGTCGAGGTGGTGACGGGGGCGATGTGGCTGGCGGCCGCACGCACGCTGCACCGCATCGCCGAGCTCGGCGAGCGCCACGACGTCGTTTTCACCCTGGAGAACCTCAACACCGCCGTCGACCACCCCGGCACGCCGTTCGCCACCGCGGCCGACACCCGCGCCCTGGTCGCCGCGGTCGACAGCCCGCACCTGCGGATGAACCTGGACCTCTACCACGCCCAGATCGGCGAGGGGAACCTCGTGGAGCTGGTGCGGGCCAGCCTGCCGTGGATCGGCGAGGTGCAGGTCGCCGACGTGCCCGGCCGCTGCGAGCCGGGCACCGGGGAGGTCCACTACCCCGCCGTCGCCGCCGCCCTGCGCGAGGCCGGCTACCGCGGCACCGTCGCCCTGGAGGCGTGGGCGCGCGAGGACGGTCACCTGGCCGTGCAGCGCTTCCGCGACGCCTTCACCGCCCCCGCGGGCGGCGAGCGGTAACCCCGCGGGGGGACCAGCTCCGCAGGCCTCACACCACGGGGTACCGGGCGGCGGCCACCGCCGCACCGTCCGCGGGCATGAGCACCCACAGCAGCGGGTAGACGAGCAGCTGGCTGCCGGGGAGGACGACGAGGGTGGCGACGAGCAGCGCGCGCACCGCCCACGGGTCCATCCCCCAGCGCCGCGCCAGCCCGGCGCAGACACCGCCGACCAGGCGGCCGTCGGCGGGGCGCAGCAGTCCTCGGCGGGCGAGGTCGGCGTGGAGGCGGTTCACGGTGGTGCTCCTCTGGCTGGGGGTCCGCGGGCCGCGGACGCGATGGGTCCACGCTGCCCGCAGCGCGGGGTCGACGGCATCGGGGAGCGACCCTGAGCGGACCCGGAGCGGACCCGGAGCGACCCCTGGTCGGGCCTCCGGGCGCCGCCGGGTCTCCGCGGTCCTCAGCGCCGCAGGCGGGCGGTGACGAGCGCGGCGATGGCCCCGAGCGCGACCGCGCCCGAACCGATGCCGACCGCGAGCGGCAGCACCCCGGCGGAGGCGATCAGGTCGACGACGACGGCGAGCACGAGCACCACCCACAGCCAGGTGGTGGAGCGGGGCGGACGGGTGG
>NZ_JAAALL010000215.1 GCF_009906315.1 Kineococcus vitellinus
CACATGCGGTGCCGCCTCGGGACCGCGTCCCCCACCCCTGCGCACCGCATGTGAGTGCCCACGGAGTCACTTCTCGGTCCGGTCAAGACCCGCCGACCTCCCGGTGCGCCGGGCTTCCCGCCGGCGCGGCGCGGCGCGCATGATGAGGCGTGCCCGATGAACTCCTCCGCCCGCCCGGTGATGACGTCCCCGCCGACGGGGCGCCGGCCGCGCCCACCGAGGGCGTCGTCGTGCGCCGTGATCCCGCTCGGGTCGCGGCGTGGCGGCAGCGTGCAGTCGCCGCCCTGCCGCAGCTGGCCCGCAACCCCGTCGTCCTCGGCGCCTCGGCGGCCGTCGCCGGCCTCGCCGCGCGCGCGGCGGTGGAGGTGGCGGTGGAGGTCGCCCGACGCGCCGTCGGAGTCCCGCCCGCGCGCCGGGGGCCCGCTGTGCACGTCGTGCACCACGTCGTGCACCACGTCCACCACGTCGTGCACCACCCGGGGGTTCCGGTCGTCGTCCGCGTCCCGCTCTTGCCGCCGCCGCTTTGACCGCCCTGGCCCGCGGGGCCCGCACCCGCCCTGGAGCAGCCGCCTCGAAGCGCTCCCGGAAGTAGGTGGGGTGCAGGCCCACGGTGGCCGCCCACACCACGATGTGCTCGGCGTGCAGCCGGCTGGTGCGCCACCCGCCCGGGGCCGGCCACGCCCGGGCGCTCAGCGCTACCAGGGCCAGGCGGGCGGGGAAGCGGCGCAGCAGATCGGTCAGGCGGCAGGCGAAGGAGTCGGAGGCGAGCAGTGTGTCGTCCAGGTCGAAGACGACACACGGCTGCCGGGCCGCCCCGCGCCCTGCGAGGGAGGCCGATCGAGCTGCCAGAGCTGACAGCTCCGCTGGCCCACCGCCCACCACTCCACCACAGCATCGCGGCCGCGCGCTTCACGCGATGTACCGGGTGATCACCTTCGCCAGTTCCGCGGCGTCCAAGTCCCCAGCGGCCACGGCCAGCACCATCTGCTCGGCCTCGTCGACGTGCATGAGCAGGTCGGTGCCGTTGAGCAGGCAGAAGACGCGGGTCGCGGACCAGGCCAGACGCTCGTTGCCGTCGACCAGCGGGTGGTTGCGGGCCAGGGAGTGCATCAGCGCGGCGGCCTTGCCGGCCAGGGTGGGGTAGGCCTCGCGGCCGAAGACGGTGGTGCGGGGACGGGCAGCGGCTGAGGCGAGCAGACCCAGATCGAGGACCTGCAGGTCCTCGACGACGCCGGCGGCGATCTCCAGCAGGTCTTCGGTGGACAGGTGGCCCGGCGGGTGTTCGGGCTGGGTCACCGGGTGGGTCAGCGGGCGAGGAGTTCGGCGTCCTCGGTGCGCACCCGCTCGATGGCCGCGCGCAGGCGGGCGGGGCGGTCGGAGACGTACTCGCCGATGGCGGTGCGGGCGACTTCCTGCATGGAGCGGCCCTCCTGGTCCGCACGTCGGCGCAGGGCTTCGGTCTCCTCATCGCTCAGCCGCAGGTTCATCGCCATGAGCTGACGGTACCGCCGTGGTACCAATGCGGCCGGGCCCGGAGACGCCGGCATCAGCAGACACCGTGGCCGGCCAGGGCATGCCGACCGCGTCATCGACAGTCGGCACACCGGCCCAGCGAAGGCCGCCACAAACCGTCGACGAGCGAGCGCCACCACGTCCACCACTCCAGCCCGCCGCAGGTAGGGCACCTGGTGCGCCACTCGTGCGTCTGCTCCACGGGCAGAGCGACATCGCCGACGCCGGCCTGCTCGGCGTCCCTCACGACGGGGTCCGCAGCTGCCAGCCGTCGTGCGGGCCGCCGGGGCCGTGCTGCAGCCAGCCGTGCTCACGCAGCCACGCCGTGCGCTTCTGCCAGACTCGGTCGCCGACGCCGGCTTCGCGGGCGAGCATGCGGGCGGTGTGGTCGCCGGGGATGCGGTTCTCGAAGTCGGCGGCCGCGGCCAGCACCCATGTCACCGCCAGCAAGGACTCACGAGCGGGGCGCATCAGCTGCGCGGCCGGCACCACCCGCACCGCATCGGTGACGGCGTAGGCCCACCACACCGCGGAGGGCACCATGTCCCGCGGGTCGCTGGTCAGCCGCTTGATCCAGGCCGGGGCGAGGGTTCCGGTGTGGTGTCCAGTGAGGATGTCAGGCACTGCGCCGCTACAGCCAGGTGCACTCGCCGGGCAGCAGGCCACCGCGCACACCCCACCGGTGGCTCTCTCCGGCCTCGGTGCGCAGGGCATCGGCCAGGCAGACGCGGCGCACGGGGCACTCCTGGCACACCCGCTGAGCGATGGCGGTGGCGCGGGAGCGGTGCCGACCCTCGAAGGTCTCATCGAAGACGGCGACCTGGTCGCGGCAGGCGGCGCGCTGCTGCCAGTCACCGCGCTGCCAGTCACCGCGCTGCCAGTCGCCGAGCTGGCGGTCACCGCGCTGGTGATGAGCGGCCGGCCGATGGTGGGTGCTCATGGTGATCCGGTCATCGGCACCGTTGCGACGGCGCTGAACGCTTCAGAGGTGAAGCTCGCCTGTACGGCCGATCACCGCCCTGGGTGGATCTGTGAGGCCGAGCCCGGCCCATTCGGCATGAAGTCCCACAAAGGAAAGCCACATCGGTGACACTCGGTGCGTGCACAGCGGACCTGCTGTGACGGCACTCACCGAGGGAAGCACCGTGACCACGTACGACCAGCCGCCGGCCAGCACACCCGTCCACCAGCGCCTGGAGACGGTCGGCGACGGCATGTCCGCCGCCGCCCTCATCACCAGCTGGGTCGGTGCCGCCTTTCCCTTGCTGCCCGGCGTGGCCCTGCTCCTCGCCCTCGCCGGCCGAAAGCGCTCCGCCACCCGGTGGCTGAACACCGTGGCCATCGTGGTCTCTGCGCTCTTCCTCGCCGCCCAGATCGTCATCGCCGCCGTCTTCGGCAGCGTCCTGGTCAAGGGCATCAGCGATCTGACCAACCGCGACGACACCACCCTCGCCGGCAGCCAGGACTACCTCTCCGACGACGGCTACGACGACGGCAGCGCTGACGCCGCCGGTGACACGCAGGGTGCACCGGGCGTCGATGGGGGAGCCGACGTGGAGCAGGATGGGGCCGCTGTGGCCACCAGCCCCGGCAGCCTCGCCCCAGGCACCGATGCCATCCTGGACGGTGGCTACCAGGACCTGCTCGCCAGCGCCCTCGAAGACAGCGGCTTCAGCCCTTCGGACTTCACCGACAGCAACCTGTACCAGGCCGCCACCATCACCTGCACCGGACTGGAGGCCGGCAGCGACTTCACCACCGTCACCGGCGACGTCAACAGCACGCTGCCCATCCCGCGTGCCGTCGCGGGAAGCGTGACCGCCAGCGCGGTCAACATCTACTGCCCGCAGTACATCGAGGCCATTGTCCCCCAGTGAGCAGCGTCGGCCGCTCAGGCGCCGGCCGCCGCACGGTCCCAGCCCATCCGCACGCGCGGCCTTGCGGGACCTGACAACCGCTGGGGCGACGCCGCCCACATCACCGCGTTCCCCACGTGGCGAGGCAGGGACCATGGCGCCCCAGGAAGAGCTGCGGATGCGCGTGGAGGCTGTGCGGGTGGGTGCCGGGCCGTGGCACGGCGCCCACCCGCACAACAGCTTGCACAACCACCTGCGAAACCACGCGCAGGTGCCGGAGAGGGTCCAATGGTCAGGCCCCGCGCTGCGCCGGTTCGACGCTCCCGCTCGTGGCGGTGGACGGCTGGATGTCCTCAGCGGTCAGCAGGGACTGGCCGGCGGTCTCGCGCAGAGTGAGGGCGGCGATGATCCCGACCGCCGCGGCCACCATCAAGTACGGGCCGGGGACGAGGATGCTGCCGGTCGCCTCGATGAGCACCGTCATCAGGAAGGGAACAGTTCCCGCGAACAGTGCGGCGGAGACGTTGTAGGCCAGCGAGAGCCCGCCCTGGCGGTTGCGGGTCGGGAACAGCTCCGCGCTCCACACCGCGTAGGTGCCCAGGATGGCTGACAGCAGCACCGCCAGCACGAGCCCGGCCACGACGGTTCCTGCGGTACCGGTGCGCATCAGCAGGAAGGCGGGGGTCGCCAGCAGGAACAGTGCGATGGCCGCGCCCAGGAACACCGGTCGCCGGCCGAGCCGGTCGGAAAGGCGGCCGAAGGAGGGCACGAGGACCAGCGCCAGCAGGGACATCCCGGTGGACAGCAGCGCGGCGTCGTCGGCGGAGTGGCCCAGGTGGTCGGTCTCGTAGGTCACCAGGTAGGTCAGGACGGCGTAGAAGGTGACGTGCATCGTCGTCATGATCGCCGCGGCGCGCAGCATGGTGCCCAGGTGGTTGGCGAACAGCTCCCGGACCGGGGAGGTGGGGATGCTGTCGGTGCTCTCCAGTGCGCGGTACTCCGGGGTGTCCTCGATGCGGGAGCGGATGATCAGCCCGATGATGCCCAGCGGGGCGGCGGCGAGGAAGGGGATGCGCCAGCCCCCGTCCAGCAGTTGCTGCTCGGACAGGGAGATGTTCAGCAGGTAGTAGGCCAGCGAGCCCGCCAGGAAGCCCAGCAGGGACCCGACCTCCAGCCAGCTGACCCCGAATCCGCGGCGCTTGGCGGGGGAGAACTCGGCGAGGAAGCTGGCGGCGCTGCCGAACTCACCGCCCGCCGCCAAACCCTGCAGCAGGCGGATGGCCACGAGCAGGATGGGCGCCGCGATCCCGATGGTGTCGTATCCGGGCAGCAGCCCGATGAGCAGGGTGCCCGTCGACATCAGCAGGATGACGATCGACAGTGTCCGCTTGCGGCCGACGCGGTCCCCGAGGGGGCCGAAGACCAGGGCGCCGAGCGGGCGGATGGCGAAGGAGACGGCGAAGACGGCGAACACCGAGAGCACGGCGGCTGATCCGGAGGTCTCGGGGAAGAACACCGTCCCCAGGGTTCCGGCGAGGTAGGCGTAGATCGCCCAGTCGAACCAGTGGACGAAGACGCCTACCGCGCCGGCGGCGATGCTGCGGCGCAGTGCGGCGGGGTCGGCGGCCTTCTGCAGGGGGAGGGCAGCGGTGTTCTCGGGCATGTGCATGTCAGCCGTTCCTTGTCGGGGACGTGGTCGTCGCGGCCGGCCGGTGGCGTGCCGGGGGACGCTGGAGACGCTGCGGACGCCAGGGGAGTGGGCGCCGGCTCAGGTGTCGTTGCCCTCGCTGTCGCCGTGCGGGTGGGGGTGCACAGCGGCCGTCGTGGCGCCGCGCGTGTCGTGGCGCCGCCGGTGATGATTGCCAGGACGCACAGCGCCAGCTGCGTGACCCCCGCGATCGTGCCGAGTGCGGTGAGGGTGGCGAAGGAGGGGATGGATATTGCGCTGGTGTAGCCGGTGTGGTGTCCGGCGCCGAGCAGCTGCTGCGTCGGCGCGTAGCCGCCGCTCTCAGCGCCCGACAGGGTGGCCGTGAGAGGCAGGTGCAGGCTCATGAGCAGTGCCAGCGCGCCGCTGGAACACCATCCGCGCCGCGTCGGCAGCCGCCACAGCCGCCCGAGGTGGAACAGGCACGAGACCGCGGTGACGAGCGTGAGGATCGCCGTGATGGGGTGGTCCGCGCCGTGCACCGGGGCCAGCACCAGGTGGCAGACCGAGCAGAGCACACCCACCGGTACGACCAGCGCGCGCCAGCGGTCGGTGGCTGCGGGCGCGGCTGCGGGCTCGGCGGGGGCGGGCACCGGTGATCAGCTCGTCGGGGGGCAGCAGGTGTCCGACCCGCCGCCGGCAGCGCCGTGGGTCACACCACCGGCCGCACCGTGAGCCGTACCGTGGGCTGCCGCTGCGCTCGCGCCGCCGCTTCGCCGCGCTCGCGCGGGGTCGGGGGCATCCAGGGCCGGGTTGCGGTCGAAGAAGCCTTCGGGCTTGAGGACGAAGCCGGTGGTGTCGACCGGCATGATCGGCCAGTCCTCGGGCCGGGGGAAGTGCGTGAGCCCGAAGGTGTGCCACAGCACCACATCGGCGCCGTCGATCGAGCGGTCGGCCTGGATCCAGGTGTCGATGCCCCGCCCGCCGCTGCTCTGGTTGACGAAGTCGCCGGAGGGGTGCCGCTCGGCCTCGGAGTGCGCGGTGACCCACAGGTGCTTGGTCGTGAAGGCCGCGCGCCGGGCGATGGAGGAGTTCTCATCGGCCAGCAGGGTCGGCAGCCCCTCGGGCAGCAGCACGTACTTCACCGGCTCGCCGACGGCGTTGCGCACGCCGGGGTTGCTGACCGCCCACACGCGCCCGAGGCGGTTGTCGGCCTCGCGCACCCCTTCGAGCTCGGTGCGCAGGCGGCGCGAGCGACGGGTGAAGGCGTTGCCGTAGGGGTTGTCGGGGCCCATCGGCACCCGCTGCACCTCGACCTCGTCGACGGCGTTGACCTCTCCGTCGATCTGCATGTCCAGCCGTGCGGAGAAGAGGTGCTGGTGGTAGGGGGCGCCGATGCCCGAGGCGATCTCGCTGGCCCAGGGGTAGCTGCCGCGCGGCACGTCCTGCGGGTAGGCGGAGGCGAAGACGACGCCGGTGGCCTTGCACTCCAGCTCGATGGTGCCATCGAGGTAGAGGTACCAGTAGAAGCCGTAGTCGTAGTTGCCCACGGTGATGAAGAAGGAGATCACCAGCCGGCGCTGGCGGCGGGTGGAGGAGGCGCCGCTGTAGCCGTCGGTGTGCTTCCACAGCAGGCCGGTGTCCTCCTCGTGCATGCAGATGGCGTTGCGGATCGTGCGGGCGTGGCCGTCGTCGTCGTGGACGACCCCGTCGAAGTAGCGGATCTCGCCCAGGCAGTCGCAGCCCAGGGCCAGGGAGTTGGCCTCCCGTGACAGCGAGTACTCCCCGGCGTCGAAGTAGTTCTGCCAGAAACGCACCGGGCTGGGGTCGCCGTAGGGGACGACCATCTCGGCGATGGAGGCGCGGTAGACGATCGGGCGGATGCGCTCATCCTGCGTGCGGTCGCGGAAGCCGATCTGGTGCAGGATGAGGCCCTCGACCATCGAGTACCCCAGCCGGAATCGCCAGCCCTCCCACTCGACGACGTCACCGTCGACGCTGAAGCTGGGACCTTCCGGCTGGCTGATGACGATGGGTTTCTGCGTGGTGCGCTCGGCCTGCGGCAGGTGGAAGTCGTAGCGCTCGCGGGGGATCTCGAAGATCTTCTCGTCCAGGAGCTCGACGACCTCGCGGGTGTTCAGGTCGACGTAGGCCACGACGCCGTCGATGGGGTGCGCCCAGACGTTGTCGTCGTCGCTGAGCTGCAGGAAGGCCAGGCAGCGGGTGAGGCGGCGACCTTCCTCACCGGGCAGGTCGAAGGTGCCGGCGCTGAGGGCGGAGATTCGCACGCGCCGGTGCTCGCTGATCCCGCGCCGGGTCATGGCCGCGTTCCAGCCCTCGTGGGCCCAGAGGGTCTGCTCGACGATGTCGAACTCCTCGAGCATGATCGGCGGCTGGCCCTCGGTGCGCACGTCCACCGCGCGCGTGCTGACGACTTCGCGGGCGCTCAGGCTGGTGAGCACCTCGGTGACGGTGCCGTCGGCTCGATCGAGCAGGATGGTGCGCACCCGGCGCTCGAGCGGATCGCCGGGCTTCCAGGAGAGCACGTCGGCTTTAGCGGGTTCGGCCAGGGTCACCAGCGGAAAACGCGTGCCGGCGTGCACGAGCCCGGCCGCGGTCAGGACCTCGCGGTTGGTCTCGATCTCCTCGGCGCTGAGGCGGTCCAGGGGGTGGGCGCTCACGGTGGTCTCCAGGCTGTGCGGTCGCCGGCTCATCGAGCGGGGGCGGGAGCGGGAGTAGAGG
>NZ_JAAALL010000216.1 GCF_009906315.1 Kineococcus vitellinus
AGCCCCGCGCGCCTGGCGGGCCGCCCGGCGCCGCGCCCGGTGCCCGCGCCCTCGGCCGCCGCCGAGGCGCCCGAGGCCGCTGCCGCCCTGGAGGCCGCGCACACCACGACGGTGGACCGCGAGGCGGCCGCCGCCTTCGGCCGGGTGGACGAGAACGGCACCGTCTGGGTGCGCCGCGCCGACGGCGAGCACGAGGTCGGCGCCTACCCCGACGCCACCCCCGAGGAGGCCGTCGCCTACTTCGTGCGCAAGTACGAGGAGGTCGTGGCCCAGGTCGACCTGTTCGAGCAGCGGCTGCGCAGCACCGAGCTCGCCGGCAAGGACATCGTCAGCGGCGTCAGCGCCCTGCGGACGGCGCTGGCCGAGACCCGCGCCGTGGGCGACCTGGACGCCCTCGCCGCGCGGGTGGAGGCGCTGGCCACCGTCGCCGACGAGGCGCGGGCCGCGGCCGACCGGGCGCGCGCGGCCAACCGCGAGCGGCTGCGCGCCGCCCGGCTGGCCATCGTGGAGGAGGCGGAGGCCATCTCCGGGCAGGACCCGGAGAAGGTCCAGTGGCGCACCGCCGGTGAGCGGCTGCGGACGCTGTTCGAGGAGTGGAAGGCCGCCCAGCGCGAGGGCCGGCTGGACAAGCGCAGCGAGGACGAGCTGTGGAAGCGCTTCAGCCACGCCCGCAGCGCCTTCGACAAGATGCGGCGCCACCACTTCGCCGCGCTCGGCGAGCAGCGCTCCGGCATCCGCGCCGAGAAGGAGAAGCTCGTCGCCGAGGCGGAGGCGCTGTCGACCTCGACGGACTGGCGGGGCACGACGAACGCCTACCGGGCCCTCATGGACCGCTGGAAGGCCGCCGGCCGCCTGGGCCGCAAGGACGACGACACGCTGTGGGACCGCTTCCGCGCCGCCCAGGACGTCTTCTTCGCCGCGCGCAGCGCGGCCAACGAGGAGGTCGACGAGGAGTTCCGCGGCAACCTGCAGGTGAAGGAGCAGCTGCTCGTCGAGGCGGAGGGGCTGCTGCCGGTGCGCGACGTCAACGCGGCCAAGGCGGCGCTGCGCGGGATCCAGGACCGCTGGGAGGCGGCCGGGAAGGTGCCCCGCGCGGACCTCGGCCGCGTCGAGGGCCGCCTGCGCGCCGTGGAGACGGCCGTGCGGGACGCCGAGCAGGCCCGCTGGACGCGCAGCAACCCGGAGGCGCAGGCGCGCGCCGGTGGGCTCGCCAGCCAGCTGGAGAACGCGATCCGCGACCTCGAGGCGGACGTGGAGAAGGCCCGGGCCTCCGGTGACGCGCGCTCCCTGGCGCGCGCCGAGGAGGCGCTGCGGGCGCGCCGCGCGTGGCTGGACGCCGCGCAGGCGACGCTGCGCGAGGTCCGCTGACCCGCAGGAGCCTGACGCAGGACCCCGACGCACGACCGCGGGGGTCCGGAGCACGCGCCCCCGCCGTCCGCACAGGACGGCGGGGGCGCGTGCTCGTCCACAGCAGCGGGGCCGGTGCGGGCGGCCGGGCGCCGCAGGCGGTGGACTGGCGTGCGTGTCCTCCCCTCCGCACCTGCGCAGCACCCCGGCCCCGCGGGGCGGGCCGGCCGGCAGCAGCTGGCTGACCGCCGTCCTGGACCGCGGCGCCGATCCCGACCCGGCGCTGCCCTGGCGGCCCCGCGGTGCCGGGGAGCGCGCGTGGACCGACCGCGACGTGCGCGACGGGCTGCTGCGGCGCGTGGTGGGCGACGTCGTGGTGGGTGCCGACGTGCCGCTGGAGCTGCCCGTGCGGGCCCGGGCGCTGGCCCTGCTGGTGCCGGCGGGCGCCGTCGTGCTGGCCGGTGCGGCCGCGTGGGTGCACGCGGGGGCGCCGCTGCCCGCACCGGCTCAGCTGCTCGTGGGCGGTGTGCGCCTGCCGCCCGGCGCCGGGACGGGATTGCCGCTCACCGCTTCGCGGGTGCGTCCCGACGAGCGCGACGTCGTCGCCGTGGCCGGGCTGCTGCTGACCGCACCGGCCCGCACGCTGCTGGACGTGGCCCGCACCAGCCCCCACCAGGCCGGGCGCGTGCGCGAGGCGCTCCAGGCGGCCGGTCTGCTGGACGCCGACGCCCTGGCCGAGGCCGCCGGGCGCGCCCGCGGCCGGGCCCACGTGCGGACGGCCCGCGACGTGCTGCGCCTGGCGGGGCCGGCCGCCCCGCTCAGGGCTTCTGCTGCTGGCGCGAGGCCATGACGCGGTACGCGTCGAAGACGCCGTCGACGCGTCGCACGGCGCCCAGGACGTGACCGAGGTGGTTGGGCTCGGCCATCTCGAAGGAGAACTTCGACAGCGCCACCCGGTCCCGGCTGGTGCTCACCGTGGCGGACAGGATGTTGACGTGGTTGTCCGACAGGACGCGCGTGACGTCCGACAGCAGCCGCGCCCGGTCCAGCGCCTCCACCTGGATCTGCACGAGGAAGAGCCGGGACTGCGCCGAGGGCAGCGCCGTGGCCCACTGCACGTCGACGATCCGCTCGGGTTCCTGGCGCAGCCGCACGACGTTCTCGCAGTCCTCGCGGTGCACCGACACCCCGGCGCCCCGGGTGACGAAGCCGACGATGGGGTCCTGCGGGACGGGGGTGCAGCAGCGGGCCAGCTTCACCCACACGTCCTCGGCGCCGCTGACGACGACGCCCGCGTCGCCGCTGCTGCGCCCGGGGCGGGCCTGGCCGGGGGTGGTGGCCTCGGCGAGGTCCTCCTCGACGGCGGCCTCGCCGCCGACGGCCGCGATGAGCTTGTCGACCACGTGCTGGGCGGAGACGTGCTTCTCCCCCACGGCGGCGTAGAGCGCGGACACGTCGCCGAGGTTGAGCTCGCGGGCCACGACGAGCAGGGACTCGTGCGACATGAGGCGCTGCAGCGGCAGGTGCTGCTTGCGCATGGCGCGGGCGATCTCGTCCTTGCCGTCCTCGATCGCCTCCTCGCGCCGCTCCTTGGAGAAGTGCTGCTTGATCTTGTTGCGGGCGCGGGGGCTCTTGACGAACTGCAGCCAGTCCCGGCTCGGGCCGGCGCCGTCGGCCTTGGAGGTGAAGATCTCGACGAGGTCGCCGTTGTCGAGGGTGGAGTCCAGCGGGACGAGGCGGCCGTTGACGCGGGCGCCCATGGTGCGGTGGCCCACCTCGGTGTGCACCGCGTACGCGAAGTCGACGGGCGTGGACCCGGCCGGCAGGGGCAGGACGTCGCCCTTGGGGGTGAAGACGAACACCTGGCTGGCGTTGATCTCCCAGCGCAGGTCGTCGAGGAAGTCGCTCGTCGCCGACTCCCGCTGCCAGTCGACGACCGACTTCAGCCAGTCCATCTCGCCCTGGCGGGCGCCGCCGCCACCGGTCGAGGTGGGGTCGTCCTTGTACTTCCAGTGCGCGGCGATGCCGTACTCGGCGCGCTGGTGCATGTTGTGCGTGCGGATCTGGATCTCGACGGGCTTGCCCTCGGGCCCGATGACCGTCGTGTGCAGCGACTGGTACATGTTGAACTTGGGCATCGCGATGTAGTCCTTGAACCGGCCGGGCACCGGGTTCCAGCGCGCGTGCAGCGCACCGAGGACGGCGTAGCAGTCGCGGACGGAGTCCACGAGGACGCGGATGCCGACGAGGTCGTAGATCTCGGCGAAGTCGCGGCCCCGCACGATCATCTTCTGGTAGATCGAGTAGTAGTGCTTGGGCCGGCCGGTGACCGTGGCGCGCACCCGGGCGCTCTTGAGGTCGTCCTCGATCTGCGCCCGCACGCCCTGCAGGTACTCCTCGCGGGCGGGCGCGCGGTCGGCGACGAGCCGGACGATCTCGTCGAACACCTTGGGGTAGACCGTCGCGAAGGACAGGTCCTCCAGCTCCCACTTGATGGTGTTCATGCCGAGCCGGTGGGCCAGCGGGGCGTAGATCTCCAGCGTCTCGCGGGCCTTCTTCTCCGCGGAGGAGGCGGAGACGTAGCGCCAGGTGCGGGCGTTGTGCAGCCGGTCCGCGAGCTTGATGACCAGCACGCGGATGTCCTTGGCCATCGCGACGATCATCTTGCGGACCGTCTCGGACTGGGCCGCCTCGCCGTAGGTCACCTTGTCGAGCTTGGTGACGCCGTCCACGAGCAGCGCGATCTCGTCGCCGAACTCCGCGCGCAGGTCGCCGAGGGTGTAGTCGGTGTCCTCGACGGTGTCGTGCAGCAGCGCCGCCGCCAGCGTGGACGGCGTCATGCCGAGCTCGGCGAGGATCGTGGCCACGGCCACGGGGTGGGTGATGTAGGGGTCGCCGCTCTTGCGGCGCTGACCGTCGTGGGCGCGCTCGGCGCGCTCGAAGGCCTTCTCCACCACCGCCAGGTCGGCCTTGGGGTGGGTGGTGCGGACCGTGCGCAGCAGCGGCTCCAGCACCGGGGAGACGTTGGACTGCCGGTGCTGGCCGAAGCGCGCCAGCCGCGACAGCATCCTGCTCGCGGTCACCGGGCCCGGGGACGTCTCCGCCCCGCGGCGGCGCTCCGGCCCGTTGGGCCGGCCCGAGGCGGGTGGCCGCGGGGGCTGCGGCACGGGCACGACGGCACCGGCGGGGCCGCCGGCGGAGGCGGTGCTCGGGCCTCCGGTGGAGCCGGCGGTCGCCGTCGCGGTCGGAGTGCTCGACGGCGCGGGCGACCCGTCGCTGGCCGTGGCGTCCACGGCGGCGGGACCGCCGGTGGGCGCACCCGTGGTCAGGGCGTGGGTCTCGGTGCCGTCGGCCATGCCGCTCCTCCGTCTGGTCCGGAGTCCAGTCTAGGTCGGCCGGGCACCCGCCGCGGTCCGAGCGCCGGACTGCGGCGCGCCACCGGGCCGCCCGGCGGGTGCGCCCGCGCCGGGCGGGCGGCTCAGGGGGCCGTGTGCAGCGCCACCACGGGCCGCTCGCCCAGGCGCGGGCGCCCGCCGAGGGCGGCGAGCTCCAGCAGCACCGCGAAGGCGGCCACCTGCGCCCCGGCCTCCTCGATGAGCTCGCACGCGGCGAGCGCGGTGCCGCCGGTGGCCAGGACGTCGTCGACGACGAGCACGCGCTCGCCCGCGCGCGCCGCGTCCGCGCTCAGCTCCAGGGCCGCCGTGCCGTACTCCAGGGCGTACTCGCGCCGCAGCACCGCACCGGGCAGCTTGCCGGCCTTGCGCACCGGCCAGAACGCCAGCCGGGCGCGCTCGGCGGCCGGGGCGGCGAGCATGAACCCGCGCGCCTCCACCCCTGCCACGGCGCTCGCGCCGACGGAGCGCGCGAGGTCGGCGAGGGCGGCGACGACGAGGCCGAAGGCCTCGGGATCGGCCAGCAGCGGCGTGATGTCCTTGAAGACCACCCCCGGCTGCGGGAAGCCCGGGACGTCGCGCACGCCCGCGAGGACGGCCGCCTCGACGCGGTCGGCGTCGGGCACGGCCGGCGGTGCGCTCACTGCGCGCCACCGGCGCCGAGCGCCGGCTGCGGCTGCGGGGTGCGGCCCTCGCGGACGTCGGCGTCGAGCGCCTTCACGCCCGCCTCCCGCGAGCGCAGCACGACCAGCAGCGGCGTCGCCACGAAGATCGAGGAGTAGGCCCCGACGAGCATGCCGACGAAGAGGGCCAGGCTGATGTCGCGCAGCGTCCCGGCCCCGAGCAGCAGGTCCCCGATGAAGAGGATCGCCGCCACCGGCAGCAGCGCCACGACGGTGGTGTTCACCGAGCGCACGATCGTCTGGTTCACCGCCAGGTTGGCCGCCTGGGCGAAGGTGCGCTCGCGCGTGGCGAAGGCGGCGACGGTGTTCTCGCGCACCTTGTCGAAGACCACGACGGTGTCGTAGAGGGAGTAGCCGAGGATCGTCAGGAAGCCGATCACGGAGGCGGGGGTCACCTCGAAGCCGACGAGGGCGTAGACGCCCGCGGTGATGACCAGGTCGTGCACCAGGGCCACCAGCGAGGCCAGCGCCATCGTCCAGGTGCGGAAGTACAGCGCCATGACGATGGAGACGATGATGAAGAAGACCACGAGGCCGGTGAGCGCCTTGTCGGTCACGTCCGCGCCCCAGCTCGGCCCGATGCTGGAGGAGGTCACGTCGTCGGCGGGCACCTCGAGGCGCTCGACCAGCTCCGCGCGGATCTCGTCGAGCTGGGCGGGGGTCACCGTCTCGGTCTGGATGCGCACGCCGTCGGTGCCGACGGTGGTGACCGTCGGCACGGAGCCCGGCAGCACCTCCTCGACGGCCTCGCGGGCGGTGTCCTGGTCGGAGCTGCCGCTGACCCGGAACTCCGAGCCGCCCTCGAACTCGATGCCGAAGGTCAGCCCCGGCTTCCACAGCAGCAGCCCGGAGACGAGCACGAGCACCGCGGCGATGAGGAACCAGAGCCTGCGGCGGCCCACGAAGTCGAAGGAGGACTCACCGGTGTAGAGCCGGTTGCCCAGCTGTGCCATGCCCATCAGGCGTCGTCCTCGCTGTCGTGGCTGTCGCGCGGCCCGGCGGCCGTCCCGTCCCCGGCCCCGCTGTGGGCCTTGGCGCGCTCCTGGGCGCGCCGCTCGGCGACCGTCGGCCGGTGCGCCCCGTGGTGCAGGGCGTGGCGGGCCACCACCGAGCCGAGGTGCTCGGGGTCGAAGCCGGACCACTTGTGCCCGCTGCCGAAGAACTTCGTCCTGGCCAGCAGCGCCACGAGCGGGTGCGTGAAGAGCATGACGATCGCGACGTCGACGAGCGTGGTGATGCCCAGGGTGAAGGCGAAGCCGCGCACGTTGCCGACGGCCAGCACGTAGAGCACGACCGCCGAGAGCAGGCTGACCGCGTCGGAGATGAGGATGGTGCGCCGCGCGCGGTGCCAGCCGGCCTCGACGGCGGTCGAGAGGGCGCGGCCGTCGCGGATCTCGTCGCGCACGCGCTCGAAGAAGAGGATGAAGGAGTCGGCGGTGACGCCGATCGCCACGATGAGGCCCGCCACGCCGGCCAGGCTCAGGCGGAAGCCCTGCAGCCAGCTCAGCAGCAGCAGGACGCCGTAGTTCAGCGCCGCGGCCAGCACGAGGCTGCCGACGGTCACCAGGCCCAGCGCCCGGTACTGCAGCAGCGAGTAGGCCACGACGAGGACGAGGCCGACGACGCCGGCGAGCAGGCCGCGCTGCAGCTGCTCGGTGCCGAGCGTGGCGGAGACCTGGTCCTCGGTCTGCACGGTGAAGGAGATCGGCAGCGCGCCGAACTGCAGCTGCTGCGCCAGCGCCTCAGCGCTCTCGCGGGTGAAGTTGCCCGTGATGTCGACGTCGTTGGTGAAGGTCTGGTCGACGCTCGGGGCGGTGACGACGAGGCCGTCGAGGACGGCGGCGAACTGGTTCTGCGGCGCGGTCAGCGTGGAGATGCGCGTGGTGAGCGCCTGGAAGGCGTCGGCGCCGGCGGCGTCGAAGTTCAGCCGCACGACCCAGCCGCCGGTGGCGAAGCCCTGGTCGTTGGAGGCCTGGGTCGCGATCGCGCTGTTGAGGTCGGTGCCCTCGATCTCGGCCGGGCCCAGCACGTACTTGGCGAGCCCGTCCTGGCTGCAGGTGACCAGCGGCTTGGCCGGGTCGTCCACGACCCCGCCGGTGCGCTGGGCGGGGTCGGAGCAGTCGAGGTTGGTGAACAGCGGGTACAGGTCCTGGATCGACAGCCACGCCTGGTCGCTGGCGTCGGTCGGGGAGGCGGTCGGGGTGCCCGTGGGCTGGCCCGGACCGGGCGTCGGCGTGGGGGTGGCGATGTCGGCCAGCGACGGCGGGGTGGTCACGGCGGGCTCGGCGGGCGCTGCGGGCG
>NZ_JAAALL010000217.1 GCF_009906315.1 Kineococcus vitellinus
CGCCAGAAGCACCTGCTGCTGAAGGCGCGGGCGGCGGCGGCGTAGGCGGCGTCCACGTCCGCCGGCCCGGACAGCGGTGCGGTGGCGTACACCTGCCCGGTGGCGGGGTCGACGACCTCGCTGGTGCGCCCGTCGGCGGCCGGCACCGACTCCCCGTCCACGACGTTGAGGAGGTTCAGGAGGTTCTTCACTGGCTGGCTCCTTCGGTGGTGCTCCCGGGCGCGCTCGCCCCGGGTGCGGTGGTGGGAACGGTCGTCCCGCGCTCGCGCGGGAGGGTCCGGCCGTGGAAGAACGCCGGCCGGCGCAGGCGCTGCGCGAGCATGACGACGACGCCGAGGGCGAGGACGCCGATGCCGAGCAGGAACACCAGGCCGATGCCGAACAGCTGCGAGCCGGAACCGTAGGAGGGGTCGGTGGAGTCCACGGCCGTCTGCACGAAGAACACCAGCAGCAGCAGGCCGCCGATCCCCGGCGCCAGGCCCGTGGTGAGGAAGGCGCGCAGGTCCCCCCGCCAGGTGCCGCGGAAGTACCAGACGCAGGCCAGCGCCGTGACGCCGTAGTAGAAGCAGACCATCATGCCGAGCGCGGTGATGGTGTCCCACAGCACGTCCTCGGACAGCACGCGCATGACGGCGTAGAACACCGAGGCGATCACCCCGGCGACCACCGTGGCGTACCCGGGCGACTGGAACCGCGGGACGATGCGGGCGAAGCGCGGCGGCAGGGCGCCGTAGTGGCCCATCGCCAGCAGCGTGCGGGCCGGGGAGATGAACGTCGACTGCAGGGACGCGGCCGAGGAGGCCAGGACGGCCAGCGACATGAGCACGGCCGCCGGGCCCATGACCGGCCCGGCGAGGGCGGCGAAGATGTTCTCCTGGATGTCGGCGTTGCCCAGCCCCAGGCCCTCCTCGCCGGTGCCGGAGAAGGTGAGCACGGCGAGCGCCACCGCGAGGTAGAGCACCACGATGAGGGCGATCGTCGCCAGCGCCGCGCGCCCGGGCGTGGTGCGCGAGCCCTGCGTCTCCTCGTTCATGGTGAGGACGACGTCCCAGCCCCAGTAGATGAACACCGACAGCGAGACGCCGGCGGCGAACGCGGAGAAGGAGCCCACGCCGAACGGGTCGAACCACTCCGCCCGCAGCGCGAGCGCGGCCGGGGCGCTGCCGTCGGCGACCTGCCCGAACGCGGCGACGCAGAACCAGACGAGCACCAGCAGCTGGAAGGTGACGAGCACGTACTGCACGACCTTGGTGGCTTCCAGGCCGCGGTAGGAGACCCAGCAGGCCAGCGCCATGAACACCAGGCAGGTGGCGACGTTGACGGGGACGTTCGCGGCCAGGTCGGCCAGCGAGTCGTCGCCGGTGAGCTGGGCGAGCATGAGGTAGAGGAAGTCGACGGCGATGCCGGCGAGGTTGGAGAGCACGAGGATCGTGGCCGCCAGCAGGCCCCAGCCGCCCATCCACCCGATCCACGGGCCGAAGGCCCGCGAGCTCCAGGTGAACGTGGTGCCGGAGTCCGGCATGGCGGAGTTCAGCGCCCGGTAGCCGACGGCCACGAGCAGCATCGGCACGAAGCCGACGAGGAAGATGGCCGGCAGGTGGTCGCCGACCGCGGAGGCCGTCGGGCCGAGGGCGCCCGTGAGGGTGTAGGCGGGGGCGATGGTGGACACGCCGATGACCACGGAACCCAGCAGCCCGACGCGGCCGCTGCCCAGGCCCTTGGAGGTGCCGTCCGCCCCGGTGGCCTGCGATCCGGTGCCCTGCGGCCCGCTCGCGCCGCTCACCGCTCGCCCCGCGGGACGACCGCGACGGGCACGGGGACGTGGCGCAGCATCCGCGCCGCCGTGGTCCCCAGGAACGTCTGCCGCCCGCGCGCCAGCCGGGAGGAGCCGACGAGCAGCAGCCCGCCCGGTTCCCAGTCGATCGAGCCCACCGCCTCCTGCACCGTCCTGCCCCTCCCCAGCTCCACGCTGAGCCGGTCCCCGAGCCGTTCCCGGGTCCTGGCCACCAGTTCCTCCACCCTCGCCAGCGCGGGCTCCGGCGCGCCCGAGCGCGCGTCGACCTGCACGAGGTTCACCACGTGCAGGGGCAGCCCGGTGCGCTCGGCGGCCTCGGTGGCCTCCGCCAGCACCTGCTGCGCACCCGGGCGGGTGCCCACCGCGACGTACAGGTGCTCCAGGCGCGCGGTCCGCGGCGCACCGGCGGTCAGCACGACCGGCACGGGGGCCGAGTGCAGCAGCGCCCGCGCGACCGGGCCGACGCCGAAGGGGTTCACCCCGCCGTCGGCGCCGACGACGACCGCCGCGGCACCCAGGTCCGCGACGGCCTCCAGCAGCCCCTCGGGCACCGAGGCGGCGGTGCGCACGTGCGCGCGGGCGAGCACCCCGGCGGGCAGGCGCGCCAGGTCCTCCTCCAGCCGCCGCGCGCCCTGCTCGGCGACCAGCCCGGAGACGTCGCCCACCGGCGGGTACGGCTGCCCGAACGGGTCGTCGGTGCGCACCACCAGGACCACGTCCAGCTCGGCGCCCAGCGAGGTGGCCAGCACGGCGCCCAGCGCGAGCGCGTCGGCGCCGCGCTCGCCGCCGTCGTGGGCGACGACGTGGCGGCGCGGGGCGGGGGCGCTCACGCGCCCACCGCGTCCGCGGGGGCGGGTGCGCCGGCGCCGTGCAGCGCGGCGAGGACGTCCTCGGCCGCGGCCCGGCCGCTGCGCAGGGCGCCGTCGACGTGCTGGTAGCCCTCCGCGGCCAGGTCGGAGCAGGCCCAGTGCACGGGCCCGACGGGGGTGCGCTGGTCGGCGCCGTAGCGCGAGAGCCCGCCGAGGTCGAAGCTCGCGGCGTACGCGCCGCGGGTCCACTCCTCGGCCGCCCAGTCGGACTCGAAGTAGACGTCGGGTTCCAGCGCCCGCTCGCCGAGGTAGCCGGCGATCGACTCCAGGACCCGGCGCCTGCGCTCGTCGGCGGGCAGGGCGAACAGCGCGTCGGCCTTCTCGTCGGAGACGAACCCGACGAGGGTGCCGCGCTCGTCGCCGTGCAGGGTGTTGTCGTAGACCTCCTGCACGAGGGCGTCGGCGCCGAACGCCGTGCCCGAGAGCCCGTCCTCGCGCCAGAACGGCGTGGGGTACACCGCGTGGACCTTGATGACCAGGCCCATCGACAGGTGCTGGTGCAGCTGGTGCTGGCGGCGCGGCAGCGGCGGCTCGTGGGAGATGCGGCTGAACAGCGGCGGCGGGACGGCCACCACGACGCGCCGAGCCCGGGCCAGCACGCGGTCGGAGACCACCACGACGCCCTCGCCCTCGCCGTCCGGCGCGGTGCGGCGGATCGTGCGCACGGGGGTGGACAGGTGCACGCGCCCGCCCAGCTCGGCGGCCACGGCCTCCGAGACCGACTGCATGCCGCCCACGACGCGCTTGTCGAGGATGAAGCACTCGTCGGTGAGGTTGGTGAAGGAGCCCGCGGAGGCGGCCATGAGCACGGCCTGCAGGGCGGAGAAGGAGTGGGCGGGCTTGGTGAGCATCCCACCGGCGATGAACAGGCCCACGGTGCGGCAGGCCTCCTCGTCGGCGGACTGCTCGCGCAGCCAGGAGGCGAAGGGGACCGTGTCCAGCTCGCGGGCGCGCGGGTGCGCCCACGGCTGCTGCGCGCCGACCTCGGCGGCCAGCTCGTCCATCAGCGCGGTCAGCCGCTCCACCTCCGCGGCGGTCTTCTCCTGCACGGGGAAGGCGCCGCGGTAGCGCAGCGCGACCCCGTCGGGGCCGACGTAGACGGAGTCGCCCTCGCGGTAGCGCGAGTAGGTCTCCTTGCCCAGCTCCTCGAGCAGGCCCAGCAGCTCGGTCTGGTCGGGCGAGACCCACTGGCCGCCGATCTCCAGCACGGCGCCGTCGACGACGTCGGTCCAGGTGCGCCCGCCCACGCGATCGCGCGCCTCGAGCACGACGACGTCCAGGCCGGCGCGGGTGAGGTGGCGGGCCGCGGACAGGCCGGCGGGCCCGGCGCCGACCACGACGACGTCGCAGTCGACCTGCAGGGCGGGTGGTGCGCTGGCGGGGGCGGTGTCCATCTCGGCTCCGGGTTCCTCGGCTGCTGGGGACTGCTGCGGGGACTGCTGGGGTGCTGCGACGGCCGTGTCGCCCCCCTCGAAAGTGATCGAGGTTCATTAACGGGGTCGCCGGAGCGCGTGTCAAGCACCGCGCGGCGGCGGGGGGCGCCCCGCGCGGCGGGCCAGTGCGCGAGCATGGGCGCATGACGAGCGTCCAGCGCCGCCCCCGGGGACGGCCGTCCCAGCCGGTGCTGACGGCCGAGCGCATCACCGAGGCGGCCGTGCGGCTGGCCGAGACCCGCGGTCACGACGCGCTGACCGTGGCGGCCCTCGCGCGGGACCTGGGCGTGGCGCCCTCGGCGCTGTACAACCACGTGAGCACCAAGAACGAGGTGCTGCGCCGCGTGCAGGACCACGTCAACCGCGAGGTGGACTGCTCCGCCTTCGGCGAGCTCCCCTGGGAGGAGGCGCTGGCCGCCTGGGCGCGCTCGTACCGCGAGGTCTACGCCCGGCACGTCGCGCTCGTGCCCGTCATCGCCGTCACCCCCGTGCGCGGCGCCCCGCACACCCTGGCGATGTACGAGCGGGTGGCGGCCGGGCTGCGCGCGGGCGGCTGGCCCGAGCACCTCCTCGTCGACGCCGTCGTCGCCGTGGAGTCCTTCGTGCTCGGCTCGGCGCTGGACACCCAGGCGCCGCCGGACATCTTCGAGCCCGGTGAGCACTCCGGGTCCGCGCCGACGTTCGCCGCGGCCGTGCGCGCGCGCGGCGGCGGCGACGCCGCCCGCGCCGCCTTCGAGCTGGGCCTGCGGGCGCTCGTGGACGGGTTGCGCGCCACCCTGTCAGCCGCCGGCGCTCCCGAGCCTCCCGACCCGCGGGGGCGCTGACCGGCGCAGCAGCCGTGCACAGCCGACGCGGGTCCCCGTGCGAGGGTGTCCGGGTGCCGACGGTCGCCGACCTGCTGGGGACGCGGGGGCTGGACCTCGTGGAGGTCGTCCCCGCCCGCCCCGACCCGGTGCGCTGGGTGACCACGAGCGAGCTGCTCGACCCGACCGCCTTCCTGGAGGGCGGTGAGGTCCTGCTGACCACCGGGCTGGGCCGCCCGGCCGACGCGGACTGGTCGCGCTACGCGGCCGACCTGGCCGCGGCCGGGGTCGTGGCCGTCGGCTTCGGCGCCGGCCTGAGCTACGCCGAGGTGCCGCCCGCGCTGGAGCGGGCCTGCCGGCAGCGGGGGCCGGGGCTGTTCGCCGTCCCGCGGCCCACGCCGTTCATCGCGGTCGCCAGGACGTTCGTGGACCTGCTGCGCGCCGAGGAGCGGGACGCGGCGGCCACCGCCGTCGTCCACCAGCGCGAGCTGGCCCGCGCGGCCACGCGCCCCGACGCGCGCGAGGCGGTCGTGCGCCGCCTCGCGCAGGCGCTGGGCGGTCAGGTCCTCGTCGTCGACCCCGACGGCGCCGTCCTGACCCGCTCGCCGGCGCGCGCCGCGCCGCCGCCGGACCTGCCGCGCGCGCTGCGCGCGCTGGCCCCGCAGGGCCTGCGGGGGGCGCTGGCCGAGCAGGGCCCGCAGGGCGCCGTGTCGGTGCACCCGGTCGGCCTGCACGGGCGCCCGGCGGGCTACCTGGTGGTGCGCACCCCGCTGCCCCTGGGCGGCGGGCAGCGCAGCACCGTGACCACCGCGGTCGCGCTGCTGGGGCTGGCCGCCGAGACGGGCGCCGCCGCCCGCGCGAGCGAGCGCCGGCTGCGCGGCTGCGCGCTGTCCCTGCTGCTGCGCGGGAACCGCGACGCGGCCCTGCGGGTGCTGGCGGTCGCCGAGGAGGCCCCCGGCCCGCGCGCCGAGGCCCCTCTGCTCGCCCCGCGGGTGCGGGTGCTGCGGGCCGACGGCGCGGCCGGGGCCGTGGAGGGCGCGCTGGAGGCCCTGGAGGCCCGCGCCCGCACCGGCGGCGCCGCGCTGCTGGCGGCACCCGACGAGGACGGCGCCGGGCTGGTCGTCGTGGTCGGCGACGGGGCGGCGGCCGGGACCGGTGCGGGAACCGGTGCGGGTGCGGCCGAGGTCGAGCAGCTGCTGCTGTCGGCGGGCTGCCGGGTGGGCACGGGGACCGCCGTGCCGCTGGAGGCGGCCGGCACCAGCGCGCAGACCGCGCGGGAGGCGTTGCGGCGCACCCGCCCCGCCTCCCCGCTGTTCCGCTGGGACGACGTGCGCAGCAGCGGCGTCGGCTCGGTGCTGGAGCCGGCTGCGGCCCGGGCCTTCGCCACCGCCCTGCTGCACCCGGTGCTCACGCTGCCCGACCGGGCCGAGGCGGCCGCGCTGCTCGCCACGGCCCGGGAGTTCCTCGGCCGGCACGGCCGGCGCCAGCCGACCGCCGAGGCGCTCGGCGTGCACCGCAACACCGTGCGGCTGCGGATCGCCCGCCTGGAGCAGCTGCTCGGCAGGTCCTTCGACGAGGCGCAGCTGCGCGCCGACCTCTGGATCGCGCTGCAGCACGCCGACGACCTGCCGCGCTGAGGGGCGGCCGCCCGGCGGGCTCTCAGCCGGCCGCCACGTAGAGCAGCCGGTCACCCGCCTGCAACCGGCCGACCGCGGGGTCGGCGTAGCGCAGCGGCCGCCCGCCGCGGACGACGGCGAGGACGGGCACGCCCAGCTCCTCGGGCGCCCGGCCCACCTCGGCCGCGGTGACGACCCGCTCGGCGAGGTCGAGGCCGGTGCCGAAGGAGACGAGGTCCTCGACGACCTCGACGGCGGTCGGGCTGACGGCGGCCAGCCCGAGCAGGCGCCCGGTGGTCTCCGAGGAGATGACGACCGAGCTGGCGCCGCTCTGGCGCAGCAGGTCGGCGTGCTCGGCCTCGCGCGCGGAGGCCACGACGCTGCAGTGCGGGGAGATCCGGCGCAGGGCCAGCACGGCGAGGATGGCCGTGTCGTCGCGGTCGAGCGCGACGACGACGCGCTCGGCGCGCTCGGCGAGGGCGGTGCGGAAGGTGTCCGAGCGCGTGACGTCGCCGGTCACGGCCACGTAGCCGTCGGCGGTGGCGTCGGCGGTGGCCTGCGCCTGGCGGTCCACGACGAGGATGCGGTCCGCGCGGACCCCCTGCAGGCGCAGCGCGCGGACGGCGTTGCGGCCCTTGGTGCCGTAGCCGAGGACGAGGACGTGGTCGCGCATGCGGGACCTCCACCGCGCGAGGCGGATCTCGGTGCGGGAGCGCTCGGTGAGCGCCTGGATCGTGGTGCCGACGAGCACGATGACGAAGAGGATGCGCATCGGCGTCACGACGAGGGCGTTGACCAGCCGGGCCCCCGGCGTGACGGGGACGATGTCGCCGTAGCCGGTCGTGGAGAGCGTGACCGTCGTGTAGTAGAGCGCGTCGATCGCCGACACCGAGCCGTCGAGGTTGTCGGTGTAGTTGTCGCGCTCGACGAGGACCATCCCCCAGGCGACGACCACCAGCAGCAGGGCGACGGCGAAGCGCAGCGCGATCGCGCGCAGCGGTGAGCGCGGTCGGCTCCGGGGCAGCCGCACGCGGGCGTCGGGGGCGAGCACGTCCCGAGTCTGGCGCACCGGCCCGCGTCCGGCCCGCCGCCCCGCTGGCGGCGCGGCGGCCCTCGCGTCAGCGCCCGCGCGGCGGCGCCGTCGAGCCGTGCTCGACCAG
>NZ_JAAALL010000218.1 GCF_009906315.1 Kineococcus vitellinus
GGTCGGCCGCGGCGGAGCTGGACGTGCCCAGCCCCGGGATGCGGGAGGGGGTCGCGGTGCCGGGGTCGCCGGCCTGCCGCAGGGACTCCCAGATGTTCTGGTACCAGGCCGCGGACGGCTGCGGGACGCTCGCGGCGGCCTGCTGCGGGGGCACCGCGTCGGCGTCGCCGTCGCCGTCGACGACGTAGGGCACCTCGCCGGGCTCGACGTACTGCAGCCGCTGGCGGGCCTGGGTGGTGACGTAGGCGTCGTCGCGCCAGCGGGCCTGCTCGGCCTGCGCGGCCGCCAGGTCCTGCTGCTGCTGGCTGATCCGGGCGTTCAGCCGGCCGATCTCCGAGCGCTGCTCCAGCCACTTCTGCCAGCTGGGCACGAGGAAGACGGCCAGCATGAGCACGACGGCCGCCAGCACGAGGGCGCGCGGGCCGCGGGTGCGGCGCCGGTCGGCCGCCGCCTCCACCCGCCCGGCAGCCGAGCGCGACGCGGACGCGCCCCGCACGGGTGGGGCCGCGCGGAGCGGTCGGACGTCGCGTCGCCATGGGTCCAGCTTCTCCCGGGAGGGCGCCCCGAGCGCTCAGGCGCGCCCGGTGAAGCCCGCCGAGCGGGGGAAGGCGCGGGCGCCGGCGTAGCGGCCGGCGTCGTCGAGCTCCTCCTCGATGCGCAGCAGCTGGTTGTACTTGGCGACGCGCTCGGAGCGGGCCGGGGCACCGGTCTTGATCTGGCCCGAGCCCACCGCGACGGCGAGGTCGGCGATCGTGGTGTCCTCGGTCTCGCCCGAGCGGTGGCTCATCATGGTGCTGAACCCGCTGCGGTGCGCCAGGTCCACCGCGTCGAGGGTCTCGGTGAGCGAGCCGATCTGGTTCACCTTCACGAGCATCGAGTTGCCCGCGGACAGGTCGATGCCCTTCTGCAGGCGCTCGGGGTTGGTGACGAACAGGTCGTCGCCGACGAGCTGCAGCTTGTCGCCGAGGGCGTTGGTGATGTGCTGCCAGCCCTCCCAGTCGTCCTCGGACAGCGGGTCCTCGACGGAGACCAGCGGGTACTCGGAGACCAGGCCCTCGTAGTAGCCGGTCATCCACTCCGCGGAGCGCTTCGAGCCCTCGAAGTCGTAGCCGCCCTCGCCGTGGAACTCCGTGGCCGCGACGTCCAACGCGAGCGCGATGTCGGAGCCGACGGTGAAACCGGCCTTGCCGATGGCCTCGACGATGAGGTCGAGGGCGTCCTTGTTGCTCGGCAGGTCCGGGGCGAAACCGCCCTCGTCGCCCAGGCCGGTGGCGAGCCCGCGCTGCTTGAGCACCGACTTCAGCGCGTGGTAGGTCTCCGCGCCCCAGCGCAGCGCCTCGCGGAAGGAGGACGCGCCCACGGGCGCGATCATGAACTCCTGGATGGCCACGCCGGTGTCGGCGTGGGCGCCGCCGTTGACGATGTTCATCATCGGCACCGGCAGCAGGTGCGCGTTGGGACCGCCGAGGTAGCGGAACAGCGGCAGGTCGGCCGCGGCGGCCGCGGACTTGGCGACGGCCAGCGAGACGCCGAGCACGGCGTTGGCGCCCAGGCGGCCCTTGTTCGGGGTGCCGTCCAGGTCGAGCATGGCCTGGTCGATGATGCGCTGCTCGTGGGCGTCGTGGCCGACGAGCGCCGGCCCGATCTCCTCGATGACGCTCTCGACGGCCTGCTCGACGCCCTTGCCGAGGTAGCGGGCCGCGTCGCCGTCGCGGCGCTCGACGGCCTCGTGGGCGCCGGTGGAGGCGCCCGAGGGCACCGCCGCGCGCGCGAACGTCCCGTCGTCGAGCAGGACCTCGACCTCGACGGTGGGGTTTCCGCGGGAATCCAGGATCTCGCGAGCTCCGACGGCCTCGATGGTGGCCACGCGCACTCCTCGTGCTTGTCGACGTCGTCTGGGTGGTGCGGCCCGAGCCTAGTCGCAGCGCGGCCCGCCGCGGCGACCCCCCGGCGCCGGGAGCGCGGGTGCGCGAGGATCGGCGCACGCGCGGGCACCGCGCCCGCGAGCACCGACGGGGAGGACCACGATGAGCGAGGGCGACAACGCCTGGCGGATCGAGATCGACGGGCAGGAGCACGAGGTCGACGTCGACGTCGCCACCATGTCCGGCAAGATCGTCGTCAGGCTGGACGGGAAGGTGCTGGAGGAGGACCGGATCTGGTTCTCCGACAAGCAGATCAACTTCGAGCTGGGCGGCCGCGAGGTGGTGGTGGAGGTCGACCTGGCCTACGGCGGCTTCGCGACGCGCTCCTCGCTGCGCCTGGACGGCCGCCACGTCGAGCCGCTGCGCCGCTAGCGCCGCTCAGCGCCGCTCAGCCCTGCAGCAGCTGCCAGCCCAGCCGGCCGGCGCCCACCAGCCCGGACATCCGCGGCAGCTGCGAGGGCGTGATGCGCACGTCGGCCAGGTGCGGGTACACGGCCAGCTCGGCGTAGGCGCGCCGCAGCGGGTCGAAGAGCACCTCGCCCGCCGAGGCCACGCCCCCGCCCACGACGACGTCGCAGAGGTCGAACAGCGCCGCCGCGGACAGGAACGCCGAGGCCAGCGCCCGGGTGCCGGCGGCGATGACGTCGGTGGCGACCGGGTCGCCGGCGCGGGCGTCCGCGGTCAGCGCGCGGGCGTCGGCGGCCTCGCCGCTGCGCCAGCCGCGCGCCTGCGCGGCGCGGACCATGGCGGGCCCGCTGGCGTAGGCCTCGACCACGCCCAGCGCCCCGGAGCCGGGCAGCAGCTCGCCGTCGAGCACCACGCCGACGTGGCTGATGAACCCCGCGTTGCCGGACTTGCCGGCCAGGATGCGCCCGTCCAGGACGATCCCGCCGCCGATGCCGGTGGAGACGACCACGCCCAGCACCGAGGGCGAGCCGGCGGCGGCGCCGATCCACTGCTCGGCCGCCGCGAAGCACTGCCCGTCCTGGGCCAGCGCCGCGCGCACGGGCCGCCCCAGCGCCCGCGAGGCGGCGGCGGCCACGTGCTCGGTGAGCGGGAAGCCGCGCAGCGAGGGGATGTTCACCGGGTCGACGGTCCCGCGCACGGCGTCGACGGGCCCGGCCGAGCCGATGCCGACGACCTCGGCGACCTCGGCGGCCTCCACGCCGTGCGCTCCGGCGTCGGCGACGACGTCGGCGACCAGGCCGGTGAGCGCGCGGGCGACGGCGGCCGCGTCGCGGGCGTCGGTGGGCACCTCGCGCTCGGCCCGCACCCGCCCGTCGGCCGCCACCAGGCCCGCGGCGATCTTGGTGCCGCCGATGTCGAGGGCGAGGACGCAGGGCCCCGCGGGCGCGTCCGCCGCGAGGTCCGGGGCGTCCGGCACGGGCGTCGGCACGGGTTCCCGGGCGGGGGTCGGCGGCGTCGTCGGCGTCGTCGTCACGCCGGGAACCTACCGACCCGCCGCACCGCGGGCGGACTCCGCCGCGCGGGCGGCGCCCTCCAGGCGCCGGGTCGCGGTGCGCAGCGCCGCCTCCGGGTCCAGCCCCGCGGCGTGCGCCTGCGCCACGAGGTCGAGCAGCCGGCGCCCCAGCGCGTCCTCGTCCAGCTCCGGCGGCGCGGCCACCGGCTCCGCCAGGCCGGTGCGCTGCAGGCGCCCGAGGACCTTGTCGGCGCGCGCCAGCGCCGGCAGCTGCAGCGGGACGCCGTCGAGCACGCTCTCGCGCCGCTTCTCGGTCGCCTTGATGGCGTCCCAGCGCCCCTGCAGGTCCTCGGCGGCGACCTCGTCGGCGAACACGTGCGGGTGGCGCCGCTCGAGCTTGGTGACGATCGCGTCGGCGACGTCGTCGATGCCGAACGGCTCCTCGGCGTCCTCCTGCGCCACCCGGGCGTGGAAGACCACCTGCAGCAGCAGGTCCCCCAGCTCCTCGCGCAGCTCCTCGCGGGTGCCGCTCTCCACGGCGTCCACGACCTCGTAGCTCTCCTCGAGGAGGTACCGCAGCAGCGAGGCGTGCGTCTGGCGGGCGTCCCACGGGCAGCCGCCCGGCGAGCGCAGCCGGTCCATGACGGCGACGAGGTCGAGCAGCCGGGAGCCGGCGGGGGTGGGGTCGCTCACCGGCCGCACGCTACCGGCGCCTCAGCGCGCGCCCGCGGCCACCGCGGCCGGCTGCTCCAGCAGCACGGCGTTGACGAACTCGGTGGCCCAGGCGAGCACCTCGGCGTCGCGCAGCGGCTTGCCGCCGATGCGCGCGGTCATCGGCGCGGGCACCAGCGCCACCGACAGCGCCGGCTTGAGCAGGGTGCCCGGGTACAGCCGCTTCAGCCGCAGCTCCCTGGACTCCGGCAGGTCGATCGGCGCGAAGCGGACCTGCTTGCCCTGCAGCGAGACCTCCCGCAGCCCGCCGCGGCGGGCCGCGATGCGGAACGTGGCGACCTGCAGCAGGTTGAGCACCGGCTGCGGCGGGGTGCCGTAGCGGTCGACGAGCTCGGCGTGCAGCTCGACGAGGTCGCTCTCGGAGTCGGCGGCCGCCAGCCGCCGGTAGGCCTCCAGCCGCAGCCGCTCGCTGGGGACGTAGTCGTGCGGCAGGTGCGCGTCGACCGGCAGCTCGATCTTGACCTCGGTGGGTTCCGGCTCGGCGTCGCCCTCGGCCCCGGGCACCTGGTTGCGCACGTCGGCGACGGCGTCGGCGACCATGCGCATGTAGAGGTCGAAGCCGACGCCGGCGATGTGGCCGGACTGCTCCCCGCCCAGCATGTTGCCGGCGCCGCGGATCTCCAGGTCCTTCATCGCCACCGCCATGCCGGAGCCGAGGTCGGTGTGCTGGGCGATCGTGGCCAGCCGGTCGTGGGCCGTCTCGGTCATCGGCTTGTCCGGCGGGAAGAGGAAGTAGGCGTACGCGCGCTCGCGGCCGCGCCCCACGCGCCCGCGCAGCTGGTGCAGCTGCGACAGGCCCATGGTGTCGGCGCGCTCGACGACCAGGGTGTTGGCGTTGGAGATGTCCAGGCCGGTCTCCACGATCGTCGTGCACACCAGCACGTCGAACCGCTTCTCCCAGAAGTCGAGGACGACCTGCTCGAGGCGGTGCTCGCCCATCTGCCCGTGGGCGGTGGCGATGCGCGCCTCGGGGACGAGCTCCTTCAGGTGCGCGGCGGTCCGCTCGATCGACTGCACCCGGTTGTGGATGTAGAAGACCTGCCCCTCGCGCAGCAGCTCGCGGCGGATGGCGGCGGCGATCTGCTTGTCCTCCTGCCCGCCCACGTAGGTCAGGACGGGGTGGCGCTCCTCCGGCGGGGTCGCCAGCGTCGACATCTCGCGGATGCCGGTGACAGCCATCTCCAGCGTGCGCGGGATCGGCGTCGCGCTCATCGCCAGCACGTCGACGTTGGTGCGCAGCGTCTTCAGCGCCTCCTTGTGCTCGACGCCGAAGCGCTGCTCCTCGTCGACGACGACGAGGCCGAGGTCCTTGAAGCGGATCTCCCCGCTCAGCAGGCGGTGGGTGCCGATGACGACGTCGACGGAGCCGTCGGCCAGGCCGGCGATCGTCGCCCTGGACTCCGCGCCGGGGGTGAAGCGCGAGAGCGGCTTCACCGTCACCGGGAACTGCGCGAAGCGCTCGGCGAAGGTCTTGAAGTGCTGCTGCACCAGCAGCGTCGTCGGCACGAGGACCGCGACCTGCTTGCCGTCCTGGACGGCCTTGAACGCCGCCCGCAGCGCGATCTCCGTCTTGCCGTAGCCGACGTCGCCGCAGATGAGGCGGTCCATCGGGACCGGCTTCATCATGTCGGCCTTCACCTCGTCGATGCTGGCCAGCTGGTCGGGCGTCTCCACGTAGGGGAAGGCGTCCTCCAGCTCGCGCTGCCAGGGGGTGTCCGGGCCGAACTGGTGGCCCTTGGTGGCCATGCGCGCCGAGTACAGCTTGATGAGGTCGCCGGCGATCTGCTTGACGGCCTTGCGGGCGTTGCTCTTCGTCTTCGCCCAGTCCGAGCCGCCCATCTTCGACAGCGTCGGCGTCTCGCCGCCGGTGTACTTGGTGACCTGGTCGAGGGTGTCGGTGGGCACGAACAGCCGGTCGCCGGGCTGGCCCCGCTTGCTGGGGGCGTACTCCAGCACGAGGTACTCCCGCGTCGCGCCCTGGACCGTGCGCTGCACCATCTCCACGAAGCGGCCGACGCCGTGCTGCTCGTGGACGACGAAGTCGCCGGGGCGCAGGGTCAGCGGGTCGACGGCGTTGCGCCGGCGCCGCGGCGCCATCCGCCGCATGTCCTTGGTCGACTGCCCGCCGACGCCGGTGATGTCGGCCTCGGTCACCAGCGCCGCGCGCAGGCCCTCGGCCACGAAGCCGTGCTCGACGCTGGCCGTGGTCACGAGGACGACCGAGGGGACCGGCTCCTCGACGAGGTCGTCGACCAGCCGCGCCGGCACGTCCTCGCCGGAGAGCATCTCCACCAGCCGCTTGGCGGGGCCGTGGCCCTCGGTGGTCACCACGATGCGCCAGCCGGCCGAGGCGAGCTCGCGCAGGTCCGCCAGCGCCTTCTCGGTCTCCCCGCGGTAGCCGGCGACGTCGCGGGCGCCCACGCGCAGGATCCGCACGTCCTCCAGGTCGCGCAGGTCCTCGTCGGCGGTCAGGGAGGTGATCGACCACCACGGCCGCCCCGTCGCCTCCGCGTGCGCGCGCACCTGCGCGAAGCTCCAGAACGAGGAGGCGCCCAGGTCCACGGGCGCGGCACCGCCGACGGAGGCGTTCATCCAGGCCGCCTCGAGGAACTCCGCCCCGGTGGCGACCAGGTCGTGGGCGCGGGCGCGCACCTTCTCGGGGTCGGCCAGCACGACGTGGGTGCCGGCGGGCAGGACGTCCAGCAGCGGCTCCATGCCGTCCACCAGCGCCGGGGCCAGGGACTCCATGCCCTCCACCGCGATGCCCTCGGCGATCTTGGTGAGCACGTCGGCTGCCTCGGGGTGGGTCTGCACGAGCGCGGCCGCGCGCCGGCGCACCTCGTCGGTGAGCTGCAGCTCGCGGCACGGCGAACTCCCCGCGCCGCTCGACCATGTCCACGCGGCTGTAGGCGGCCGCCGACAGCGCCGCCACGGTGGCGTCCAGGCCGACCTCGTCGCCGGCGCGCAGCCGCACCGGCTCCAGGTCGGCCAGCCCGCGCACCAGCGGCTGCAGCACCGCGCGCACGGGCGCGACGACGACGCGGACCGCACCGGTGGTGGGGTCGTCGGAGGAGGGGTGCGCCAGGCGGCGCAGGACGGCCAGCCGCTGCGCGACGGTGTCGCTGCGCGGGGACAGCCGCTCGTGCGGCAGCGTCTCCCAGGCGGGGAACTCCGCCACGGCGTGGGCGGGCAGGTAGCAGCGCAGCCAGGTGGCGAGGTCCTCGCACTCGCGACCCGTGGCGGTGACGACGAGCAGGGGGCGCTCGGCGGCGAAGGCCGCCAGCAGCGCGGGGCGCACGCCGAGCGGCGCCACGACGTCGAGCGCCTGGCTGCCGCCCTCGCGGGCGGTCTCGACGGCCGCGCGGACAGCGGGTTCGGTGCGCAGGACGTCGAGCAGGCCGGTGAGGCTCACGAGCACTCCGTCAGGAGGGGGCGGGGGGTGGCTCCAGCCTACGTCCGGGGCCGGACACGCACCGCCCGCCGCCCGGCCCGCCGCCCCGCCCGCCGCCCGACCGGCGG
>NZ_JAAALL010000219.1 GCF_009906315.1 Kineococcus vitellinus
CGCCGGACGACGGCCGTCCGGCGGCACCAGGGTCGCACGCGCGGCCGCGCGCCGCCACGCTCCGCCCGGCGGGGCGGCGGCGCGGGCGCCTCAGCCGCGGCGGCGGCGCAGCTCGGCGGCCAGCGCCGGCAGGACCTCGGTGAGGTCGCCGACGACGCCGTAGTCGGCGAACTCGAAGATCGGGGCGTCGGGGTCGCTGTTGACCGCGACGACGGTCCACGAGGCGTCCATGCCGCCGCGGTGGTGCACCGCGCCGGAGACCCCGGCGCCGACGTAGAGGCGCGGGCTGATCGTGACGCCCGTCTGCCCGACCTGCGCCTCGTGGCCGATCCAGCCCTCGTCGGTGGCGACGCGGGTGGCGCCGACCGCCGCGCCGAGGACGTCGGCGAGCTCCTCCACGGCCGTGAAGTCGCCCTCCACGCCGCGGCCGCCGACGACGACGACCTCCGCCTCGGCCAGCGGCGGGCGGTCGCCCGTCGGGCGGGGCGCGCGGGAGACCACGGTGACGGCGCGCGCGGCGGCGGACGCCTCGACGCGGTGCTCCACGACCGCGGGCGGCGCCGCGCCCTCCAGCGCGCTCGCCCGCACGGCGTGCGGGGAGAGCGCGACCACGGCCAGCCGGCCGGTCACGGCGCAGGCGGTGCCCCACGAGCCGGCCAGCACGCTCTTGCGCACCAGCCAGCCGTCGCCGGTGCGCTCGACGCCGTGGGCGCCGGTGACGACGCCGCCGCCGGTGCGCACCGCCAGGCGGGCGGCGACCTCCTTGTCCTCGAAGGTGGAGGCCACGAGCACCAGCGAGGGGGCGGCGGCCCCGACGACCGCGACGAGGGCGTCGACGGCGGCGGCGGTGGTGCGCTCGTCGGCGCCCTCGACCTCGACGCGGTGCAGCGTCGTGGCGCCGTGCGCGCCGACCACCGCGAGCGCGGCCCCGTCGGGGCCCGGCCCGCTCCAGACGGCGTGGACCTGCGCGCCGGGCAGCGAGCGCGCCAGCGTCAGCAGCTCCAGCGAGGTCGGGCGCAGCCGCCCCTCGAGGTGGTCGAGCAGGACGAGGACGACGTCGCCCGCCGTGCCGTCCGCGGTGCCGTCGGGGGTGCCGTCGGTGGTGCTGGTCACTGGAAGCCCTTCTGCGCCAGGTAGTCCACGAGCGCGGGGACGGTCTCGGCGCCCCCGGTGACGATCACCCGGTCGGGGCGCTCGGGGCGCGGGGCGGCCTCGGTGATGCGGGTGGTGGAGCCCGCCAGGCCCACCGCGGTGGGCTCCAGGCCCAGGTCCGCGAGCGTCAGCGCCGTCACGGGCTTCTTGCGGGCGGCGAGGATGCCCTTGAAGTCGGGGAAGCGGGCGCGGAAGGCCTGGTCGGTCACCGACACCACGGCCGGGGCCGGGGCCGTGAGCACCTCCACCTGCGTGGAGGTCTCCCGGCGCACCCGCACGAGCGGGCCCCCCTCCCCCGCCTCGACGGCGACCTCGTCGGCCAGGGTGAGCTGCGGCCAGCCGAGCAGCTCGGCCAGCGCCGCCGGCACGAGCGAGGTGAGCCCGTCCAGGGCCGCCATGCCGGCGACGACGAGGTCGACGGGGCGCTCGGCGTGCAGGTGGGCGACCGCGGCGGCCAGCACGCGCGCCGTGGCGAGGGCGTCCGAGCCGGCGATCGCCTCGTCGGTGACGTGCACGGCGCTGGTGGCGCCCATCGCCAGCCCGCGGCGCAGCGCCTCCACGGCGTGCGCGGGGCCGACCGTCAGGACGGTGACCTCGTGCTCGCCCTCGTCGCCGGCGGCCCGGGCCGCCTCGACGGTGCGCAGCCCCGCTTCCAGGGCGTCCTCGTCGAGCTCGTTGAGGGTGTCGTCGTCGCCGCCGCGGGCCAGCAGCCGGTCCTCGCGGAAGGCGCGGGGCGACTGGATGTCGGGGACGTGCTTGACGCAGACGACGACCCGCACCTCAGGCCCCGCTCTCGGCGTGCTCGACGGCGCGCCGGGCCTCGTCCTGCACGGCGCGCCCGGCCTCCTGCTCGGCGGCGCCCTCGGCCTCCTGCTCGGCCTCCTGCTCGGCCTGCTCGATGGCCTCGCGCGAGCGCTGGACCATCTCCTCGCGGGAGACGACCTTGACCCGCTCGCGCCCGTGCGGGGCGCCCAGCGAGCGCTCGTAGGCGTCCAGCACCTCCCAGTGCGTCCAGGTGAGGACGTCCACGCCCTTGGCGGTCAGCGTGTCCAGGACCGCCTGCGGGTCCGGCTCGGGGGCGCGGCGCAGCTGCGCGGCGTCGGAGACGAGGTGGCGGACGGTCTCGGAGGCGTCGGACTTGGTGTGCCCGATGAGCCCGACCGGGCCGCGCTTGATCCAGCCGGTGCAGTAGACGCCGGGCAAGTCCTCCCCCTCGGGGGTCAGCACGCGGCCCTCGTGGTTGGAGATGACGCCCGCCAGGTCGTCGAAGGGGATGCCGGGCAGCGGGGAGCCGAAGTAGCCGACGGCCCGGTAGACGGCCTGCACGTCCCAGTCGTGGAAGTCGCCGGTGCCCTCGACGGTGCCGTCGCCGACGAGGCGGGTGCGCTCGGTGCGCAGGCCGCTGACGCGCCCGTCGGTGAGCAGGACCTCGGCGGGGGCGTGCAGGAAGTGCAGGTGGATGCGCCGCGAGGCGGTCGACTCGCCCTCCTTGAGGGTCCAGTCGGTGAGGGTCTTGACGACCTGCTTGGTCTGGTTGGACTTCTGGATCGCGGTCATCGAGCCCTCGTCGAACTCGAAGTCCTCGGGGTCCACGATGACGTCGACGTCGGGGACGTGGCCGAGCTCGCGCAGCTCCAGCGGGGAGAACTTCGCCTGCGCGGGGCCGCGGCGGGCGAAGACGTGGACGTCGGTGACCTTCGACGCCTTCAGGCCCTCGTAGACGTTGTCCGGGATCTCGGTGGGCAGCAGGTCGTCGGCGTGCTTGGCGAGCATCCGCGCCACGTCGAGGGCGACGTTGCCGGCGCCCAGGACGGCCACCGTGGACGCCTCCAGCGGCCAGGTGCGCGGGTAGTCGGGGTGGCCGTCGTACCAGGAGACGAAGTCCGCGGCGCCGTGGCTGCCGGGGGCCTCGACGCCGGGGATCGCCAGCGCGGCGTCCTTGATCGCGCCGGTGGAGAAGACGACGGCGTCGTAGTGGCGCTGCAGGTCCTCCAGCGTCACGTCGGTGCCGAAGTCGACGTTGGACAGCAGCCGCACGTCACCGCGGCCCAGGACCTTCTCCAGCGCGACGACGATCTGCTTGATGCGCGGGTGGTCGGGCGCGACGCCGTAGCGCACGAGGCCGAAGGGCGCGGGCAGCCGCTCGAAGAGGTCGATCGACACCCCGTCGAACCCCGTGGCGCCCAGGTCGGCCTTGGAGAGGATGTCCGACGCGTAGATCCCGGCCGGTCCGGCTCCGACGACGGCGACGCGCAGCGGACGGTTCGAATCGCTCACAGCGGGGGGTGTCCCTCTCGTGCTGGGTGGGTGCTGGGTGGGTGCTCGGTGCGGTGCTGGCTCGTGCGGACGTGCGTAGGCAAGCCTAACGCCGCGGCGGCGGGCGCCCGACGCGACGATGCCCGGTGTGGACCAGCACCGCACCCGCACCGGCGTCGCCGCCGGGCTCACCAGCTACGCCCTCTGGGGCCTGTTCCCCTTCTACTTCCACGCGCTGCGGCCCACCGGGGCGCTGGAGCTGCTGGCCCAGCGGGTGGTGTGGACCTTCGTGCTGTGCCTGGTGCTCGTGGTGGCGCTGCGCCGGGGCGCGCGGGCGCTGGCCGTGGTCCGCTCGGCCCGCCAGCGGGGGCTGCTCGCCCTGGCCGCCGCCGCGATCGCCGTGAACTGGGGGGTCTACGGCCTGGCCGTGGTCACCGGGCACGTGCTGGAGGCCTCGCTCGGCTACTTCGTCAACCCGCTCATCACCGTGCTGCTGGGCGTGCTCGTGCTGCGGGAGCGGTTGCGGCGCAGCCAGTGGGTGGCCGTCGGCACCGGCCTGGTGGCCGTGGTCGTCATCACCGCCGACCTGGGCCGGCTGCCGTGGATGGCCCTGACCGTCGCCGTCTCCTTCGCCTCCTACGGGCTGCTGAAGAACCGGCTGGCGCGCGCCGGCGGCGGGGTGGACCCGCTGTCCGGGCTGACGCTGGAGACGACGGCGCTGCTGCTGCCGGCGGCGGCGGCGCTCATCCGCCACAGCGAGACCCCGGCGGCGACCTGCCCGACGACGAGCGCGCTCGTGGCGCCGATGCCGGTGCGGGCCACCTCGGCCGCCGTGATGCCGCCCTTGCTGACGACGACGTCCACGAGCGGCAGCAGCTCGCGCACGGCGCTCGTCAGCGCCGCCATCACCTTCTCGCCGTGGGCGAGGGTGCCGTGCCCGGCCGAGCGCACGCGCTCGCTGGCGACCGCCACCAGCGGCGCCCCGGCCAGCCGGCGGGCCGCGCGGGCGGCGACCTCGCGGCCTGCGGCGGCCGGGTCCTGCAGCGCGGAGTCGGTGGCGACGACCTCGGCGGGCCCGTGCTCGCGGGCCAGCAGCTCCAGCTGGGCCCGCGCGCCCTCGGTGTGCGAACCGCAGACGACGAGCACGCGCGGCGGGCTCGCGAGGACCGGGCGGGGCAGCAGGCCGGCGCTGGCCACGCCCGCCAGCTCGGCGGCGAGCGGGGCGGCGCAGCGCACCAGCGGGCGGCGCCCGCGCGCGCCGGCGGCGTCGACGGCGGCCGCCAGCGCCCGCACGTCGTCGTCGTCCACCGCGTCGGGCACCAGCACCGACCCGGCGGGCGCGCCCAGGAAGCGCTCCAGCAGGGCGCGCGGGTCGCGCACGACCTCCAGCGGCACCGGCACCGGCGTGCGGGTGGACTTCTCGGTCACGTAGTCGGCCAGCGAGGAGCTGCGGAAGCCGAAGACGGGGTCGGCGGCGTACTCCGTGGCGCCCACCGGCACCTGCTCGCCCGCCGCCGTGCGCACCAGGTGCACCCCGCCGGCGGTCGTGCGCCCGCCGGCCGGGAACGCCGGCACCAGCAGGACGACGTCGTCGGGGGCGGCGAAGACGTCCACCTCGGCGAAGACGTGCCCGCGCAGCGTGGAGTCGCCCCGCAGCACGAAGCGCACCTCGGCGCCGAGCCGGCGGCCGGCCTCCAGGGCGTCCTCGCGGATGCGCGCCACGAGGGCGACGGCGCTCGCCTCGTCGACGGCCCGGCTGTTGGTCTGCACGTAGACGCCGGCCGCCGTGCGCAGCGCGGCCTCCAGCAGGTCGGCGTCGCAGTCGAGCAGCACGCGCACACCGGTGGCCGACTGGGTGCCGGTGGGGTCGTCGTCGAGGACCACGGTCCTCGGCGCAGCGGTTCCGGAGGTCGTCACCGGGGCAGTAGAGCAGAGGCGGGGCGCTGGAGCAGCAGGGCCCGCTGCGGCAGAGTGGCGCCATGGACCTGCCGGTGCGCCCACCGCTGGAGCCGATGCTGGCCACGGCGGCGAAGGCGGTGCCCGCCCAGCCGGCCGGCGCCCCGGCCTGGCTGTACGAGCCCAAGTGGGACGGCTTCCGCTGCATCGTCTTCCGCGACGGCGACGAGGTGGAGCTGGGCTCGCGCAACACCAAGCCGCTGACGCGGTACTTCCCCGAGGTCGTCGCCGCGGTGCGCGCGGAGCTGCCGGAGCGCTGCGTCGTGGACGGCGAGCTGTTCGTGCCCGCCCCGGACGGCGGCCGGCTCTCCTGGGAGCTGCTGTCCCAGCGCATCCACCCGGCCGCCAGCCGCGTCGCGGCGCTGGCCCGCGACACCCCCGCGCAGTTCGTCGCCTTCGACCTGCTCGCCCTCGGCGAGGAGGACCTCACGCAGCGCCCGTGCGGGGAGCGCCGGCAGGCGCTGACGAGCGCGCTGGCCGGCTGCGGGCCGGTGGTGCACGTGAGCGCGGCGACGCTGGACACCGAGCTCGCCACGCGCTGGTTCTCCACCTTCGAGGGCGCCGGGCTCGACGGGGTGGTCGCCAAGCCCCTCGCCTCGCCCTACCTGCCCGGGGAGCGCGTCATGGTCAAGGTCAAGCACCGGCGCACCGCCGACTGCGTCGTCGTCGGCTACCGCGAGCACAAGAGCCTGCCCGGCGTCGGCTCCGTGCTGCTGGGCCTGCACACCGGCTCGGAGGTGGTGACCGTGGGCGGGGCGAGCGCGTTCACGGCGGCGCGGCGCGCGGAGCTGCTGGAGCAGCTGTCGGCGCTGCGCCTGGGCGAGGACGTGCGCGAGGAGGGCGAGCCCAACCGCTGGCACGCGCGGGCGGACTCCTCGTGGGTGCCGGTGCGCCAGGAGCTCGTGTGCGAGGTGGAGTACGACCAGCTGGAGGGCCGGCGGTTCCGGCACTCGCCGCGGTTCCTGCGCTGGCGGCCGGACCGGGAACCGGCCTCCTGCACGCTGGAGCAGCTGGAGGTCCCCGCCGGCTACGACCTGGCCGACGTCCTGTCGGGGACGCGCTGATGGCCCCCGGGGCACCGGCCGAGGAGCTCGACGTCGACGGGGTCGCCGTGCGCCTCACCTCCCCCGACAAGGCGTACTACCCGCAGCTGGGGCCGCGGGGCACCAAGCGGGCCGTCGTCGAGCACTACCGCCTCGTCGCGGCCGCGCTGCTGGAGGCCGTGCGGGACCGGCCGACGTACCTGCAGCGCTTCCCCGACGGCACCGAGGGCGAGGAGGTCTACCAGAAGCGCGTCCCGCGCTCCGCGCCGCCGTTCGTGCACACCGTCCGGATCACCTTCCCCTCCGGGCGCAGCGCCGACGCGCTGCGCCCGACGAGCACGGCGGCGATCGTGTGGGGCGCCCAGCAGTCGACGATCACCTTCCACCCGTGGCACTGCACCGCCCCCGACGTGGACCACCCCGACGAGCTGCGCGTGGACCTCGACCCGCAGCCGGGCACGGGGTTCGCGCAGGCCCGCGAGGTGGCCCGCGAGGTCCTGCACCCGCTGCTGGCGGAGCTGGGCCTGGAGGGCTCCCCCAAGACCTCCGGCGGCCGCGGGCTGCACGTCTTCGCGAGCATCGAACCGCGCTGGAGCTTCACCGAGGTCCGCCGCGCCGCGATCGCGCTGGCCCGCGAGGTGGAGCGCCGGGCCGGTGGGCGGGTGACGACGGCGTGGTGGAAGGAGGAGCGCGGCGCGCAGGTGTTCGTGGACTACAACCAGAACGCCCGCGACCGCACCATCGCCAGCGCGTACTCGCTGCGGCGCACGCCGCGGGCGACGGTGTCGGCCCCGCTGACGTGGGCCGAGCTGGACACCGACGTCGACCCCGACGACCTGACGCTGACGAGCTTCCCCGAGCGCTTCGCGGCCGTCGGCGACCTGTGGGCCGGGCGCCGCGCGCGCACGGGCTCCCTGGAGGCGCTGCTGGAGCTGGCCGCGCGCGACGAGGCCGGTGGCCTCGGCGACCTGCCCTACCCGCCGAACCACCCGAAGGTGGCGGGCGAGCCCAAGCGGGTGCAGCCCTCCCGCGACCGCGACCGCGAGCGCTGAGGAGGCACCGGCCGGGCCCGCGCTCAAGGGCCGGACGGGGGGTGCCGATGCACCCGGTGACCGGCGGGCGCCGGTCCACCCCCCTGTCGAAGGACACGACCATGCCGAGCACCGAGGCCGCACCGC
>NZ_JAAALL010000021.1 GCF_009906315.1 Kineococcus vitellinus
TCCTCCCACCGCGCCCTCAGCGGCGGGAGGATCGGGACGTGGTCCTCTCCAAGCCCGCCAGCTGGTTCCTCGTCGCCTTCGGGGTGTGGAGCTGGTTCATCTGGCCGAACTTCCTGCGCAACATCTGGGCCGACCCGCGCTCCTTCGAGGACGGGCCGCAGCCCTTCCTCCTCGTCCACCTCGTGCTCGTCGTCGTGAGCCTGGTCCTCGGCACGGCCATCGCCGTGCTCGGGGTCCGCGGGCTCAGGGGGGCGCGGTCGACCCGGCGGGGGTGAGCCCCGCCCCCGCGCGGCCGGTGCCTCCTTGCGCCGCTCCGCGCTCGGGGGGTTGGGTGTGCTCCGCGGGCCGGCGACGGAGCCGGCCCCTCCCGGAGGAGGTCCGCACGTGACCACGACCAGCGCACCCGGCGGCAACCGCGCCATCGCCTACCTCGGCCCCGGCAGGGTCGAGGTGCAGACCATCGACTACCCCACCTTCGAGCTGCGGGACGGACCCGGGGTCAACCCGGCCAACGTCGGCCGGCACGTGGACCACGGCGTCGTCCTCAAGCTCGTGGCGACCAACATCTGCGGCTCCGACCAGCACATGGTGCGCGGGCGCACCACGGCCCCGCCGGACCTCGTCCTCGGCCACGAGATCACCGGCGAGGTCGTCGAGAAGGGCCGCGACGTGGAGTTCCTCGACGTCGGCGACCTGGTCTCGGTGCCCTTCAACATCGCCTGCGGCCGCTGCCGCAACTGCAAGGAGCGCCAGACCGGCATCTGCCTCAACGTCAACCCCGACCGGCCCGGCTCCGCCTACGGCTACGTCGACATGGGCGGCTGGGTCGGCGGTCAGGCCGAGTACGTCCTGGTGCCCTACGCGGACTTCAACTGCCTGAGGTTCCCCGACAAGGACCAGGCGATGGAGAAGATCCTCGACCTGACGATGCTCTCGGACATCTTCCCGACGGGCTTCCACGGCTGCGTCAGCGCGGGCGTCGGGGTCGGCTCGACCGTCTACGTCGCCGGGGCCGGCCCGGTCGGGCTCGCGGCGGCCGCCGGTGCGCAGCTGCTCGGGGCGGCCGTCGTCATCGTCGGCGACCTCAACGCCGAGCGCCTGGAGCGGGCCCGCAGCTTCGGCTGCGAGACCGTCGACGTCTCGCAGGGCGACCCGAAGGACCAGATCGAGCAGATCCTCGGCGTCCCCGAGGTCGACTGCGGCGTGGACGCCGTCGGGTTCGAGGCCCGCGGCCACGGCGCGGGGTCGGCCACCGAGGCCCCCGCCACCGTCCTGAACTCCCTCATGCAGATCACCCGCGCCGGGGGAGCGCTCGGCATCCCCGGCCTGTACGTCACCGGCGACCCCGGGGGCGTCGACGAGGCGGCCCGCAAGGGGGCGCTCTCGCTGGACCTCGGCACCGGCTGGGCGAAGTCGCTGGCCTTCACCACCGGGCAGTGCCCGGTGATGAAGTACCACCGGCAGCTGATGATGGCGATCCTGCACGACAGGGTGCAGATCGCGGAGGCCGTCGGCGCGACGCCCATCTCGCTCGACGAGGCGCCCGCCGCCTACGCCGAGTTCGACGCCGGCGCGCCGAAGAAGTTCGTCATCGACCCGCACGGGCTCATCCCGCGCTGATCGCCTGCCCCAGGCAGACTGCCCGGATCGCGCACGTCGATCTGGGCAGTCTGCCCACCCGCAAGCGCTACGGTGGGCACGAACTGGTTCGTCGACGATGGAGAGACCGCCATGACCTCTGTGTTCCTCGACTCCTCGGCCACCGTGCCGACCCTGCGCGAGCTCGCCGCGGACGAGCGCGAGCAGCTGGCCGCCCTGGGCGCCCGGCTCAGCGCCGACCCCGTCCGCGAGCCCGACGCCTTCGGCCGGCAGGCGCGCCTGCTCGCGCGCGAGCTGCCGGCGGGGCTCGCCGAGACGCTGTGGGCCTTCGAGGAGCGCGGTTCCGACTCCGGGGTGCTCGTCCTGCGCGGTCTGCAGGTCGGCGAGCTGCCGCCCACCCCGCCGGACAACACCGGCGGCGTCGGCGGGCGCACGCTGCTGGCCCGCCAGCAGGCCGTCGTCAGCCACGCGCTCGGCCACATGCTCGGCTACGCCGCCGAGGGGCACGGGCACCTGCTGCAGGACATGGTCCCCAACGCCCGGCTCGCCGCCACCCAGCAGTCGCAGGGCTCGCGCGTGGAGCTGGAGGCGCACACCGAGCAGTGCTTCTCCGCGCTGCGCCCCGACTACGTCGTCCTCGGCTGCCTGCGCGGGGACGCCGACGCGGCCACCTACGCCTTCCCGGCCCGCGACCTGCTCGCCCACGTCGACCCCACCGACGTCATGGAGCTGTTCCGCCCGCTGTGGACGACGCTGGTGGACGAGTCCTTCGCCGACTTCCTCGACACCCGCGAGGTGCGCGGCCCGTTCTCGATCCTGTCCGGCGACGCCGACGACCCCACGATGCTGGTCGACCAGGACCTCATGCACGGCATCACCAAGCACGCCCAGGCGCTGCTGGAGCGCGTGCTGGAGCTCTACGTCGCGCACCGGCACGCCGTGGTGCTGCAGCCCGGCGACGTGCTGCTGCTGGACAACCTGCGCGCCATGCACGGCCGCTCGCCGTTCGCCCCCCGCTTCGACGGCACCGACCGCTTCATCACCCGCGGCTTCGTCGTGCGCGACCTGCGCCGCTCGCGCTTCGCCCGCCCCGGCGGCCACCGCGTCGTGCAGGCCAGCTTCAGCTGACCCCACCCCTCGACTCGTGATCTTCCACGGTGCACCGCGGAAGATCACGAGTCGTCCACAGGGGCGCTCGTCAGCGGCGGCGCCGGCCCCGGTGGCCGCGGGCGGTCCAGCCCAGGTAGCCGGTGAGGGCCCCCAGGGCGGCGACGCCGACCGCGGCGACCTTCGTCTCGTACGGCTTCAGCCGGTCGGGGTCGGTGGAGGCGATCACCGCGAGCGCCTCCACGCCGGCGGAGACGATGAGCCCGACGACGAGCCGGTTGCCGATGCGCTCCACCCGGGTCACCAGCGGTTCCAGGTCCTCGGTGCGCAGCGACACCGAGATCCCGTCGCGGTCCAGCACGTCCAGGACGCGGCCGAGCTGGCCGGGCAGCTCCACGCCGAGCGCGGCGGCGTCGATCCCGGCCTGGCGCAGCCTCTTGGCCACCGACAGCGGATCGAGGTGGCGGCGCACCAGCCGGCGCGCGTAGGGGTTCAGGGCGCGCCCGAGCTGGAAGTCCGGGTCCAGGCTCGCGCCCAGGCCCTCGGTCATCACGATCATCTTGACGACCAGGGCGAGGTTGCGCGGCAGGGCCAGGTGGTGGCGGCGCAGGATCTCGAAGACGTCGCGCACGACGTCGCCGACCTTGATGCGCCCCAGCGGCAGCCCCTCGTAGGTGCGCAGCAGGTGGGCGCAGTCGGCCGTCAGCCGCACCCGGTCCACGCGGTGCTCGGTGACGCCGACGGTCGCGAACGCGGCGGCGATGCGGGCCGGGTCGCGGCGGTCGAAGGCGGCCAGCAGCATCGCCAGGTGCTCGCGGGAGCGCTCGTCGACCGTCCCGACCATGCCGTAGTCGAGCAGGCCGATGCGCCCGGACTCCTCGATGAGGAAGTTGCCCGGGTGCGGGTCGGCGTGGAAGAAGCCGTGCTCGAAGACCATGTCGGCCAGCAGCCGCGTCGCGCGGGCCGCCAGGTCGGAGCGGTCGACGCCGTAGCGGGCCAGCCCCTCGACGTCGCTGATCTTCACCCCGTGCAGGCGCTCCAGCGTGATGACGCGCGAGGTGGTGGTGTCCCAGAAGACCTTCGGCACGTGGATGTCGGGGTCGCCGGCGAAGTTCTGCGCGAACCGCTCGGCGTTGTGCCCCTCCTGCAGGTAGTCCAGCTCGGCGCGCAGCGTGTCGGCGAAGTCGGTCGCCAGGCCGACGACGTCGTAGTCCGCGGCCGCCGACCAGCGGCGCGAGGCCTGCACGGCCAGCGCCCGCAGGATCTCCAGGTCGCCCTCGACCTCCTCGACGACACCGGGCCGGCGGACCTTCACGACCACCTGGGTGCCGTCCTCGACGACGGCGGTGTGCGCCTGGCCGATGGAGGCGCTGGCCAGCGGCTCGCGGCTGAAGGCGACGAACAGGGCCTCGGGGTCCTCGCCGAGCTCCTCCACGACCGCGCGGCGCACGTCGTCGTAGGGCACCGGCATCGCGGAGTCCTGCAGCTTCTCCAGCTCGCGCTGGAAGGCGGGGGAGAGCAGGTCGGGGCGGGTGGACAGGATCTGCCCCAGCTTCACCGCCGTCGGGCCGAGCTCCTCCATGACCATGCGCACGTGCTCGGCGCGCGAGTGCCGCTCGCGGTCGCGCGAGCGCAGCCCCAGCAGCTCGAAGTCGGTGCGCACCCAGCGCTCCAGGCCCAGGGCGTCGATGAGGAACCCCAAACCGTGCCGGGACAGGATCCGGCTGATCTGCAGGTAGCGGTCCTGGTGGCGCATCCGGCTCCTCCCTCTCGGACCGGCGGCCCGACCGCCGTCAAGTGTCCCCCAGCGGTGCCGGGAACGCCCGAGGGCCCCGTCCCGGCGTCGCGGAACGGGGCCCTCGGGCGGTCGGGACGACTCACATCCTGCGGGCGATGAGCGCCTGCTTGACCTCGCTGATCGCCCGGGTGACCTGGATGCCGCGCGGGCACGCCTCCGAGCAGTTGAAGGTCGTGCGGCAGCGCCACACGCCCTCCTTGTCGTTGAGGATCTCCAGGCGCAGGTCGGAACCGGCGTCGCGGCTGTCGAAGATGAAGCGGTGCGCGTTGACGATCGCGGCCGGGCCGAAGTACTGGCCGTCGGTCCAGAACACCGGGCAGCTCGACGTGCACGCCGCGCACAGGATGCACTTGGTGGTGTCGTCGAAGCGCTCGCGGTCGGCCTGGGACTGCACGCGCTCGCGGGTGGGCTCGGCGCCCTTGGTGATGAGGAACGGCATGACCTCGCGGTAGGCCGCGAAGAAGGGCTCCATGTCCACGACGAGGTCCTTCTCCACCGGCAGGCCCTTGATGGGCTCGACGGTGATGGGCTTGTCGAGGTTGAGGTCCTTCAGCAGCACCTTGCACGCCAGCCGGTTGCGGCCGTTGATGCGCATGGCGTCCGAACCGCACACGCCGTGCGCGCAGGAGCGGCGGAAGGTCAGGGCGCCGTCGTGCTCCCACTTCACCTTGTGCAGGGCGTCCAGCACGCGGTCGGTGCCGTACATGGTGAGGTGGTAGTCCTCCCAGTGCGGCTCGGAGTCGGCCTCCGGGTCGTAGCGGCGGATGCGCAGGGTGACGTCGAAGGAGGGGATCTCGCCCGTCTTCGACTCGTTGCCGCCCGGGCGGGGCTTCGCGCCGCCCGAGCCCTCTGCGGCGCGGGCGGCGGACTTCGCCGGGCCGGACTCGGCGTTCGTCTCCGACGGGCTGGTCTCGAAGGTGGACATCAGTACTTGCGCTCCATCGGCTGGTAGCGCGTCTGGACGACGGGCTTGAAGTCCAGGCGCAACGTCTGCTGACCGGCGGCGTCCTTCTCGCGGTAGACCATCGTGTGCCGCATGTAGTTGACGTCGTCGCGGTTGGGGTAGTCCTCGCGGAAGTGCCCGCCGCGGGACTCCTTGCGCTCCAGGGCGCCCAGGCACATCACCTCGGCGAGGTCGAGCAGGAAGCCGACCTCCAGGCCCTCGAGCAGGTCGGTGTTGTAGCGCTTGCCCTTGTCCTGCACCGAGGCGCGGGCGTAGCGCTCCTTGAGCCGCTCGATGTCGGTGAGCGCCTGCTTGAGCGTCGCCTCGGTGCGGAACACCTGGGCGTTGAGGTCCATCGTCTCCTGCAGGTCGCGGCGGATGTCGGAGATCCGCTCGCCCTGCGGGCGGTCGCGCAGCGTCGCCAGCTGCGCGACGACGTCCGCCTCCGGGTCCTGCGGCAGCGCGATCCACTCGGCCTTCGTGGCGTACTCCGCGGCGGCGATGCCGGCGCGGCGGCCGAAGACGTTGATGTCCAGCAGCGAGTTCGTGCCCAGCCGGTTCGAGCCGTGCACGGACACGCAGGCGACCTCGCCGGCGGCGTAGAGGCCGGGCACGACGCGGGTGTTGTCCTGCAGGACCTCCGCGTCGACGTTCGTGGGCACCCCGCCCATGGCGTAGTGCGCCGTCGGGTACACCGGGACCGGCTCGGTGTACGGCTCCACACCCAGGTAGGTGCGCGCGAACTCGGTGATGTCCGGCAGCTTGGCGTCGATGTGCGCGGGTTCCAGGTGGGTCAGGTCGAGCAGGACGTAGTCCTTGTTCGGCCCGGCGCCGCGGCCCTCGCGCACCTCGTTGGCCATCGAGCGGGCGACGATGTCGCGCGGCGCGAGGTCCTTGATGGTGGGGGCGTAGCGCTCCATGAACCGCTCGCCGTCGGCGTTGCGCAGGATGCCGCCCTCGCCGCGGGCGGCCTCGGAGAGCAGGATGCCCAGGCCCGCCAGGCCGGTCGGGTGGAACTGGAAGAACTCCATGTCCTCCAGCGGGATGCCGCGCCGGTAGGCGATGCCCATGCCGTCACCGGTGAGGGTGTGGGCGTTGGACGTCGTCTTGTAGACCTTGCCGGCGCCGCCGGTGGCCAGGACCACCGACTTGGCCTGGAAGACGTGGATCTCGCCGGTCGCCAGCTCGTAGGCGACGACGCCGGCGACGCGCTTGTCGCCGGGCACGCCGATGGTCGGGGGCGTGGCCAGGCCGGGCTGGTCGGCGGCGCCCTCGATCTCGGTGCCCGTCCTCGCCTCGGCGGCGGGCACCAGCAGCAGGTCGAGGACGTAGAACTCGTTGAAGAACTCGACCTCGTGCTTGACGCACTGCTGGTAGAGCGTCTGCAGGATCATGTGCCCGGTGCGGTCGGCGGCGAAGCACGAGCGGCGCACGGGCGACTTGCCGTGGTCGCGGGTGTGGCCGCCGAAGCGGCGCTGGTCGATGCGGCCCTCGGGGGTGCGGTTGAACGGCAGCCCCATCTTCTCCAGGTCCAGGACCGCGTCGATGGCCTCCTTGCACATCACCTCGGCGGCGTCCTGGTCGACGAGGTAGTCACCGCCCTTGACGGTGTCGAAGGTGTGCCACTCCCAGTTGTCCTCCTCGACGTTGGCCAGCGCGGCGCACATGCCGCCCTGGGCCGCGCCGGTGTGCGAGCGCGTCGGGTAGAGCTTGGTGAGCACGGCCGTGCGGGCCCGCTGGCCGGACTCGAGCGCGGCGCGCATGCCCGCGCCACCCGCGCCGACGATGACGACGTCGAACTGGTGCGTCTGCATGGTCTAGCTCCTCCTCGCTCGCCGGTCAGCTGTTGGGGCTGGTGACGGTGGGCACGTTGTCGATCGCCGGGCGGCAGAAGTCGAAGGTCTGGCTGGGGTCGGCGCACGGGTCGAACGTGAAGATGACGAGCGTGCCGACGACGATGACGATGGCGCTGGCCAGGTACAGGGCCATCTTCAGCCAGAAGCGGGTCCCGTCGCGCTCGGCGTAGTCGTTGATGATCGTGCGCACGCCGTTGGCGCCGTGCAGCTGCGCCAGCCACAGCATCAGCAGGTCCCAGACCTGCCAGAACGGGCTGGACCACTTGCCGGCCACGAAGCCCCAGTTGACCTGGTGGATGCCCTCGCCGGTCATGAGGTTGACGAAGAGGTGGCCGAAGACCAGGACGATCAGGACGACGCCCGACATCCGCATGAACAGCCAGCCGTACAGCTCCCAGTTGGTGTGCGTGGAGCGGCTGCGCCGGTAGGGGGACCGGGGGGTCTCCAGGGCCGGGGCGTAGGAGCCGCCGGGGGTCTGCTCGGGTGCGCTCACGGTTCGGCCCTCAGTGGGTGAAGACGATGGTCAGGTGGCGGATCAGGAAGGGGACCATGAGGACCGTCCACAGGGCGACGACGCCCCAGAAGAGCTTGCGCTGGTGCTTGGTCCCGCCGGACCAGAAGTCCACGAGGATGATGCGGATCCCGTTGAGCGCGTGGAAGACCACCGCGCCGACGAGACCCGCCTCGCCCAGGCCCATGACGGGGTTCTTGTACTGGGCGATGACGCCGTCGTAGACCTCCGGGGACACGCGCACCGTCGCGGTGTCCAGGACGTGCACGAACAGGAAGAAGAAGATGGCCACGCCGGTGATGCGGTGCATCACCCACGACCACATGCCCTCGCGGCCGCGGTAGAGCGTGCCCGCTGGCTTCAGCTTGCCGACAGGGGTCCCCTGTCCGGGTGGGGTGAGGCTCGTGGCCACCGGCGTCCTCCTCGAGTGTCCTCGACGCCGGCTCCCCGGGCTACGGCGCTCGGGCGGCGGCGTCCTGGATCCACTGTAGGCGCGCAGGCGTCGCGGCAGCGCCCCGCGGAGGCCGTGCGGACCTTTTGTGACGAAGGACTCACGGCACCGTGAGGCAGCGGTCACGCAGGCCAGGCTTGCCTACCCTAGACGGTACGGGAGGTGGCCGGGAAGCCCGGGGGCGCGCGCGGGCACCGATCGGGTGAGCCGGTCCACCCGATCGGAGCGAGGACCCCGGGCGCGGCGCGGCGCACCGGTAGGTTCCGGACCATGACTGACGGGGGAACGTGGTCGGCGGACGACCTCGAGGACGCGACGATCGACCTGTCCGACTTCCACGCCGTGGTGCCCGCCGGAGGGGCCGGCACCCGGTTGTGGCCGCTCTCGCGCAGCGACCGCCCCAAGTTCCTGCTCGACCTCACCGGCCGCGGCCGCACCCTGCTGCAGTCCACCTGGGACCGCCTGCTGCCGCTGACCGACGCCTCGCGCACCCTCGTGGTCACCGGCCGCTCGCACGCCGAGGCCGTCGCCGCCCAGCTGCCGGACCTGGCGCCGGCCAACCTGCTGCGCGAGCCGTGCCAGCGCGACTCCGCCGCGGCCATCGGCCTGGCGGCGGCCGTCCTGGTGCGCCGCGACCCCGACGCGGTCCTGGGCTCCTTCGCCGCCGACCACAACATCTCCGGCCGCGACGACTTCGAGTCCTCCGTGGAGGAGGCCGTCGTCACCGCCCGCCGCGGCTTCGTCGTCACCATCGGCATCGCCCCCTCGCACCCGGCGACCGGATTCGGCTACATCCGCCTGGGCAAGCGGCTGCGCCTGCAGGGCGCCCCCAACGCCCGCCGCGTCGTGCAGTTCAAGGAGAAGCCCGACGCGCGCACCGCCGCGGCCTACCTCTCCACCGGCGACTACCGCTGGAACGGCGGCATGTTCGTGGCCCGCGCCGACGTCCTGCTGGAGCTGCTGGCCGCGCACGCGCCGACCCTGCACGCCGGGCTGCAGCGCATCGCCGACGCCTGGGAGACCCCCCGGCGCGACGCCGTCCTGGAGGAGCACTGGGCCGCCCTGCCCTCCATCGCCATCGACCACGCCGTCGCCGAGCCCGCCGCCGAGGAGGGCCGGGTGGCCGTCGTGCCCGCCACCTTCGGCTGGGACGACGTCGGCGACTTCTCCTCCCTGGCCGAGCTGCTGCCCGCCGACGTGGACCAGCCCAAGGTGCTGGGCGACGCCGACCTCGTGATCACCGAGGGCGTCGCCGGCGGCCTGGTGGTGCCGGCCAACGGCCGCGTCGTGGCGCTGCTCGGCGTCGACGACCTCGTCGTCGTGGACACCCCCGACGCGCTGCTGGTGACCACCCGCGCCCGCGCCCAGGAGGTCAAGAAGCTCGTCGCGCGCGCCAGGGAGGCCGGGCTCGACTCCATCGTGTGAGCGCCCGCCCGGGTGGTGCGCCCTGCGGGCCGCGCGGGGCGCGGAGTACCGTCGACCGGCGTGAGCAGCGACACCAGCAGCCCCGCGGCCCCGACCGCGGGGCTGGACGAGCTCGCTGCCCTGGTCGCCGAGCACGAGCCCGCCGCGCGCGCCCTGCGCCGCGACGTGCACGCCCACCCCGAGCTGGCCCGCGCCGAGCACCGCACGACCCGCCTGCTGGCCGAGGCGATGGAGCGCGCGGGCCTGGCGGTGCGCCTGCTGCCGGGCACCGGCCTGGTCGCCGACGTCGGCCCGGCCGAGGGCCCCCGGCTGGTGCTGCGCGCCGACATCGACGCGCTGGGCGTGCAGGAGGCGACGGGCCTGCCCTACGCCTCGACGGTGCCCGGCACCGCGCACGCCTGCGGGCACGACGTGCACACCGCGGCCGTCGCCGGGGCCGGGCTCGTCCTCGCGGCGCTGCACCGGGCGGGGGAGCTGCCGCACGGCGTGCGGCTGCTGTTCCAGCCCGCCGAGGAGGTCATGCCCGGCGGTGCGCTCGACGTCATCGGCACCGGCGTGCTGGAGGGGGCCGCCGCCGTCTACGGCCTGCACTGCGACCCCACCCTGGACGTCGGGACGGTCGGCCTGAAGGCGGGGCCCATCACCTCCGCCTCCGACCACGTCACCGTGCGCCTGAGCGGCACCGGCGGGCACACCTCCCGCCCGCACCTGGCCGGGGACCTCGTCTTCGCGCTCGGCCAGGTCGTCACCCAGCTGCCGGCCGTGCTGGCCCGCCGCGTCGACCCGCGCGCCGGGGTGAACCTCACCTGGGGCGCTGTGCACGCCGGCGACGCCGCGAACGCCGTGCCCGCCGAGGGCTACGCCGCCGGGACGCTGCGGTGCATGGAGACGGAGGCGTGGCAGCACGCCGGCGAGCTCGTGGAGTCCGTCGTCGCCGACCTGGTGCGCCCGTACTCGGTGTCCGCCGAGGTCGTCCTCGTGCGCGGGGTGCCGCCGGTCGACAACGAGGTGCGCGCCACCGCGGCGCTGGAGCACGCCGCCCGCGCGCTGCTCGGCGACGACGCGGTGCTGCCCACGCGCCAGTCGCTGGGCGGGGAGGACTTCGCCTGGTACCTGCACCACGTGCCGGGGGCGATGGTGCGCCTGGGCACGCGCACGCCCGGCGGCACGACCTACGACCTGCACCGCGGCGACTACGCCCCCGACGAGGCGGCGCTGGCCACCGGCATCGGGGTCCTCGCGGCGACGGCCGTCTCCCGGCGGGCGCTGCTGCAGGTCCCGCGCAGGCCCGCCGGCTGAGGGCGCGCCCGCCGCCCGTCGCGCCCGGACCCTTCGCCCGGATGGTCTCGATCTGGACAACCTGCCCGCTCGCACGGACGGAACGGCGCTTTTCGCACCGTACGATGTCCGCGCGTTCGCCGATCCAGCCTTCCGCGTCGTCGTCCGCCTCCGCCCCCGACCTGGAGGACCTCCCCCATGAAGACCCTGCACCGCTTCGCCCCGGTGGCCGCCGTGGGCGCCGCCGCCCTGCTGCTGGCCTCCTGCGGCAGCCGGCCCGACGACACCGCCGGCTCGGCGGAGGGCTCCGGCGGCGGTGACGCCTTCAAGGCGTGCATGGTCCTGGACACCGGCGGCGTCGACGACCGCTCGTTCAACCAGAGCTCCTACGCCGGGATGGAGGCGGCCAAGGAGGAGAACCCGGACATCGAGATCTCCTACGTGCCCTCCGCCGACGACACCCAGTACACGCCGAACCTGCAGGCCCAGGTGCAGGCGGGCTGCGACACGATCATCGGCGTGGGCGGCCTGATGGCCGACTCCATGAAGGAGGTGGCCTCCGCGAACCCGGACCAGTCCTTCGCCGAGATCGACTCCTCCTCCGAGGAGGCCAACGTCTACGCGCTGCAGTACAACACCGCCGAGGCCGCGTTCCTGGGCGGGTACCTGGCCGCCGGCATGACCAAGACGGGCGTCGTGGGCACCTGGGGCGGTCTGCCCATCCCGCCGGTCACCATCTTCATGGACGGCTTCTGGGAGGGCGTGCAGCACCACAACCAGCAGAAGGGCACGAACGTCCGCGTCCTCGGCTGGGACGAGAACAACCCCGGCGGCGGCACCTTCGCCAACAGCTTCCAGGACCAGGCCGCGGGCCGGTCCATCACCGAGACCCTCGCCGGCCAGGGCGCCGACGTCATCATGCCGGTGGCCGGCCAGGCCGGCCTGGGCGCCGGTGCGGCCGCCGAGGCCGCCGGCGGCAGCCTCAACCTCGTGTGGGTGGACACCGACGGCTGCGAGAGCGCCGAGCAGTACTGCAAGTACTTCATCTCCTCGGTCACCAAGAACCTCACCGACTCGGTGAAGGAGTACGTGCTCGCGGCCGCCGACGGCGAGGCCCCGACCGGTTCCTACGTCGGCACCCTGGAGAACGAGGGCGTCGGCCTGGCGGCCTTCAACCAGTTCGACGCGCAGGTCCCGGCCGAGCTCAAGAGCGAGCTGGAGGCCGTCCGCGCGGGCATCGTCGACGGTTCGATCCAGATCACCTCGCCCAGCGCGATCGCCGCGAGCTGACACCCGCGCCCGGCCGGGTCCCGCACCCGGCCGGGCGCAGCACCACGCAGCACCACGCAGCACCGAGGCAGCACCGCTGCACCACCGACGCAGGCCACGAGGGGAACGACGCGCACGTGGAGCTGGAACTCCGAGGCATCACCAAGCGCTTCGGGTCCCTCGTCGCCAACGACGGGATCGACCTGACGGTCCGGGAGGGCGAGATCCACGCCCTGCTCGGCGAGAACGGCGCGGGCAAGAGCACGCTGATGAACGTGCTCTACGGGCTGCACGCGCCCGACGAGGGCGAGGTCCTCGTCGACGGCGAACCGGTGCGGTTCTCCTCACCGGGCGACGCGATGGCCGCCGGGATCGGCATGGTGCACCAGCACTTCATGCTGGTGCCGGGCTTCACCGCCACCGAGAACATCGTCCTCGGCTCCGAGCTGACCCGCGGCGGCGGCCTGCTGGACCGCCGGCGCGCCCGGGCGCGCGTGCTGGAGACCTCCGAGCGCTTCGGGCTGGCCGTGCCGCCGGACGCGCTGGTCTCCGACCTCGCCGTCGGCGTGCAGCAGCGCGTGGAGATCCTCAAGGCGCTGCTGCGCGAGGCCAAGGTCCTCGTGCTCGACGAGCCCACCGCCGTGCTCACGCCCGCCGAGACCGACGACCTCATGCGCGTCATGCGCGAGCTCGCCGACTCCGGCACCTCGATCGTCTTCATCACGCACAAGCTGCGCGAGGTGAGGGCCGTCGCCGACCGCATCACCGTCATCCGCCGCGGCCGCGTCGTGGGCTCCGCCGAGCCCACCGCCTCCCAGGAGGAGCTGGCCGCCCTCATGGTCGGGCGCGACGTGCGCCTGGTCGTGGACAAGGCGCCGGCCGAGCCGGGCCCGCCCGTGCTGGAGGTGGCCGGCGTGCGGGTCACCGACCCCGCCGGCGCGCTGCTGCTCGACGACGTCAGCCTCACCGTGCGCGCCGGCGAGGTGCTCGCGGTCGCGGGCGTCGACGGCAACGGCCAGAGCGAGCTGACGCGCTGCGTCGTCGGCCTGCAGCCGGTGGACGCCGGCAGCGTGCGGGTCTCCGGCGAGGACCTCACGGGCCTGTCGGTGCGCCAGGTGCTGCAGCGCGGCGTCGGGTACGTGCCCGAGGACCGCCTGCACGACGGCCTCGTGGGCTCCTTCAGCATCGCCGAGAACCTCGTGCTGGACCTCGTGGACACCCCCGCGTACTCCGTGGGCCCCTCCGTGGACCGCGCCGCCGTGGCGCGCAACGCCGCCGAGCGCGTCGCGGAGTTCGACATCCGCACCTCCAGCGCGCAGGCGGCGGTGTCCACCCTCTCCGGCGGCAACCAGCAGAAGGTCGTGCTGGCCCGCGAGATGTCCCGGCCGCTGAAGCTGCTCGTGGTGGCCCAGCCCACCCGCGGCGTCGACGTCGGCAGCCAGGAGTTCGTGCACCAGCGCATCGTCGCCGAGCGCGACCGCGGTGCCGCCGTCCTGCTCGTCTCCACCGAACTGGACGAGGTGCGCGCCCTGGCGGACCGCATCGTCGTCATGTACCGCGGACGCATCGCCGGGGAGGTCGGCCCCGACGCCGACTCCGAGCAGCTGGGCCTGCTCATGGCCGGCGCGCGACCGCAGGAGGGAACCGCGTGAGCACCGAGACCCCCGCGAAGGAGGTCCCGCCCGCGGGCCCGGCGGGCGCCGCGCCGCGGCGGCCCGCCCCGCGCCGGACCTGGCTCGTCACCGTCTGCGCCGTCGTCGGCGCCGCCCTCGTCGGGGCGGTCCTCATCGCCGTCGGCGACGCGCGCACCCGCGCCGCGGCGGGCTACTTCCTCAGCTACCCCTGGGACACGTTCTCCAACGCCTGGTACGCGGTGCGCGACGCCTACGTGGCGCTGCTGGAGGGCGCGGTCTACAGCCCCGACCTGTCCGGCAAGGGCGCCCTCGGCCCGATCTCGGAGACGCTGGTCAACGCGACGCCGCTGGTCCTGGGCGGCCTCGCCGTCGCCCTGGCCTTCCGGGTGGGCCTGTTCAACATCGGCGGCCAGGGCCAGGTCGTCCTCGGCGCGGTCGGCGCCGCCTGGATCGGGTTCGCCTGGGACCTGCCGGTCGGGCTGCACCTGCTGCTGGCCCTGCTCGGCGGCCTGCTCGGCGGCGTGCTGTGGGGCGGGCTCATCGGCTGGCTCAAGGCCCGCACCGGCGCCCACGAGGTCATCACCTCGATCATGCTCAACTACGTCGCGCTGAACCTGCTGAACTTCCTGCTGAGCACGCGCGGCTTCCAGCGCCCGCCCTACGGGCAGGCCATCTCCGAGCAGGTCGACGCCGGTGCGCGGCTGCCGCTGCTGCTGGGCAGCCCGCTGCGCGTGCACGCCGGCCTGCTGCTGGCGCTGCTGGCGGCCGTGGCCGTGCACTGGCTCTTCAGCCGCTCCCGCCTCGGCTTCCGGCTGCGCGCCGTGGGCGCCAACCCGGAGGCCGCCCGCACCGCGGGCATGTCGGTGGGCCGCCTGCAGGTCGTCGCGATGGCGCTCTCCGGCGGGCTGGCCGGGCTGGCCGGCGCCTCGCAGGTGCTCGGCGTCAGCGGCAGCGTGACCGGCAGCGTGGCCGGCACCATCGGCTTCGACGCGATCACCGTGGCCCTGCTGGGCCGCAACAACCCCTACGGCGTCATCGGGGCCGGCCTGCTCTTCGGCGGCCTGCGCGCCGGCGGGGTGCAGATGCAGTCCACCACCGGCGTGCCGGTGGACCTGGTGGGGGTCCTGCAGGCCCTCATCGTGCTGTTCATCGCCGCCCCCGCCCTCGTGCGGGCCGTCTTCCGGCTGCGCGCCGGCGGCGGCGGCGTCGGGACCGAGCTGGCCGGGGGGTGGAGCAGGTGAGCGCGGCGGAGCAGCGGGCGCGCCCGGAGGCCGTCGTCGTCCACGAGGTGCTCGAGCAGCCCGTGGGCCTGCGCAAGCGGGTCGTGACCGGCTCGCTGCTGGTGCTGACCGGCGCGGTCACCGTCCTGGGCTGGGGCCTCGGCTCCGGCCGCGGGGACGCCACCTTCGCCTTCGGCGGCGACACCGCCGTGCGGGTGCCCGACCTCACCGTCCCCGGCACCCTCACGCCGGTGGTCCTCGGCGCGCTCGTGGTGGTGCTGGGGCTGTTCCAGCTGGTGCGCGGCTTCCGCGCCCGCCGCGGGCCGCTGCTGGTGGGCGTGGCCGTGGCCGCCTTCATCGTCTCGTTCCTGTGCTGGGCGATGAGCGGCGGCGACGCCGCCTCGATCGACGTGGTGCGGCTGCTGCGCCAGACCCTGTTCCTGGCGACCCCGCTGATCCTCGGCGCGCTCGCCGGCGTGCTCGGCGAGCGCAGCGGCGTCGTCAACGTCGCCATCGAGGGGCAGCTGCTCACCGGCGCCTTCACCGCCGCGCTCGTCGGCTCCCTGGCCGGCAGCCTCGGCGCCGGCGTCGTCGGCGGGGTCCTCTCCGGCGCGCTGGTCGGCTGGCTGCTCGCGGTGTTCGCCATCCGCTACCGCGTCAACCAGGTCATCCTCGGCGTGGTGCTCAACGCGGCCGCCCTCGGGTTCACCGGCTGGGCGTACAAGGCGCTCATGCAGTCCGACACCGAGCGCTTCAACGCGCCGGGGCAGCTGCAGGCGGTGCCGATCCCCGTGCTCTCGGAGATCCCGGTGCTGGGCCCGCTGCTGTTCGAGGCCAACGTCGTCGTCTACGTGATGTACGCGCTCATCGTGGCGCTGCAGGTCGTGCTGTTCCGCACCCGCTGGGGGTTGCGCACCCGCGCGGTCGGCGAGCACCCCAAGGCCGCCGCCACCCTGGGCGTGCCGGTGCTGCGCATCCGCTACGTCAACGTGGTCGTCGCCGGCGGCATCGCCGGCCTCGGCGGGGCGTTCCTGTCGGTGGGCACCATCGGCCCGTTCACGGAGAACATGTCCGCCGGCAAGGGGTTCATCGCGCTGGCCGCGGTCATCTTCGGCCGCTGGACGCCCAAGGGGGCCGTCGCGGCCTCGCTGCTGTTCGGCTTCTTCGCCGCCCTGCAGACCCTCGTGGGCGTCCTGCCGTACGGTTCGGCGGTGCCCTCCAGCTTCCTGTCCGCGCTGCCGTACCTGGCGACCCTGTTCGCGGTCGCCGGCTTCGTCGGGCGGGTGCGCCCCCCGGCGGCCAGCGGGGAGCCGTACCCGGCATGAGCACCCCCGCACCCGAGGCCCGCCACGACTTCGACGCGCTGCGCGCCGCGGCCCGCGAGGCGCTGAGCAGCTCCTACTCGCCGTACTCCGGCTTCCCCGTCGGCGCGGCCGCGCTCGTCGACGACGGCCGCGTCGTCACCGGCGCGAACGTCGAGAACGCCTCCTACGGCGTGACGCTGTGCGCGGAGTGCACCCTCGTCGGGCAGCTGCGCATGAGCGGCGGCGGCCGGCTCGTCGCCTTCGCCTGCGTCGACGCCGTCGGCAACGTGCTCATGCCGTGCGGGCGCTGCCGCCAGCTGCTGTTCGAGTTCGGCGGTCCCGAGCTGCTCGTGGACACCCCGCGCGGGGTGCTGCCGATGACCGAGGTGCTGCCCGACGCGTTCGGCCCGCACGACCTGGAAGACCCCGCGAGGAAGGCCCCGCAGAAGTGAGCCAGCAGTTCGCCGCCGTCGACGTCATCCGCACCAAGCGCGACCGCGGGGAGCTCTCCGACGAGCAGGTCGACTGGGTGGTCGACGCCTACACCCGCGGCGAGGTCGCCGAGGAGCAGATGTCGGCGCTCGCGATGGCCGTGCTGCTCAACGGCATGAGCCGGCGCGAGGTCTCCCGCTGGACGGCGGCCATGATCGCCTCCGGCGCGCGGCTGGACTTCACCGACCTGCCCCGCCCCAGCGTGGACAAGCACTCCACCGGCGGGGTCGGCGACAAGGTCACGCTGCCGCTGGCGCCGCTCGTCGCCGCCTGCGGGGCGGCCGTGCCGCAGCTGTCCGGCCGCGGGCTCGGGCACACCGGCGGCACCCTGGACAAGCTGGAGGCCATCCCCGGCTGGCGCGCCTCGCTGTCGCTGGAGGAGATCCGCCGCCAGCTCACCGACGTCGGCGCGGTGATCTGCGCCGCCACCGGCGACCTCGCCCCGGCCGACAAGAAGCTCTACGCGCTGCGCGACGTCACCGGCACCGTCGAGGCGATCCCGCTGATCGCCAGCTCCATCATGAGCAAGAAGATCGCCGAGGGCACCAGCGCGCTCGTCCTCGACGTCAAGACCGGTTCCGGCGCCTTCATGAAGGAGCTCGGGCAGTCCCTGGAGCTGGCCCGCACGATGGTCGCCCTCGGCACCGACGCCGGGGTGCGGACCACGGCCGTGGTCACCGACATGTCGACGGTCCTGGGGCGCACCGCGGGCAACGCGCTGGAGGTCCGCGAGTCCGTGGAGGTCCTCGCCGGCGGCGGCCCCGCCGACCTCGTCGAGATCACCCTCGTGCTGGCTCGCGAGATGCTCGCCGCCGTCGGCCTCGACGCCGTCGACCCCGCCGACGCCCTCGCCGACGGCCGGGCCATGGACGCCTGGCGGCGCATGGTCGCCGCCCAGGGCGGCGACCCGGACGCGGCGCTGCCGGTGGCCCGGCACACCACCGACGTCGTCGCCGACGCCGACGGCTTCCTCGACGTCGACGCGCTCGCGGTCGGCGTCGCCGCCTGGCGCCTGGGCGCCGGCCGCTCGCGGCGCGAGGAGGCCGTGCAGGCCGGCGCGGGCGTGGAGCTGCACGCCGTGCGCGGCGAGCGGGTGCGCGCCGGGCAGCGGCTGATGACGCTGCACACCGACACCCCCGAGCGCTTCGACTGGGCGCTGCAGGCCCTGGCGGGCGGGTACCCGATCACCGCCACCGCCCCGGCCCCGGTGCCGCTGGTCCACGAGCGCGTCACCGCCTGAGGGCCGGCGCGCGCCCCGGCCCCGCTCAGGCGGCGGCGGGGCCCGCGCCCGCCGGCGGCGGCCCGCCCGCGGGGTGGCCGGAGGAGTCCGAGCCCATCCCCGCCATCGTCCCGGCCGTCGGCGCGGTCGTGGTGTCCACGCCGACGGTCAGGGCCAGCGCGTAGCCGCTCGCGACGTCGCCGGACCAGGTGGGCGTCTGGGTGGCGCCGCCGTCGTCGCCGAAGACGCCGTCGCTGCTCAGCGAGACCGCCGCGAGGTTGGTCACCGACCGCTCGTAGCCGGCGGTCGCGTAGACGGCGGCGGCGGCCTCGGCGGGGATCGCCAGCTGGGAGGTGGCGATGCAGTTCGCGACGTCGGTGATCGAGTCCGCGTCGGGGTAGACCTCGAAGTGCACGTGCGGCCAGCGGCCGTCGTAGCAGGCGGGGAAGACGCTCGTGAAGCTGACGGTCCCGTCGGCGTCGGCGACCTGCACGCCGCGCAGGTAGTTCTCATCGGCGACGTCCTCGGAGTACATCGAGTACCGCCCCTCCCGGTCGCAGTGCCACACGTAGACGGCGACGCCCTCGAAGGGCGCGCCCCCGCCGGCCAGGTCGACGACCGAGAGCGTCAGCGTCATCGGCACGCCCTCGGCGGTGGTGGTGGAGGTGCCGAAGCTGGAGCGGAGGTCGCTGCGGACGACGCCGCTCTGCTCCAGCACGTCCGCGCCGTTGGAGCCGTCGCCGGGGTAGGGGCCGGCGGTCTCGTCGGGGACCTCGGTGAGCGCGCCGGCGCTCGCGGCGGTGCCGGCGGTGCCGCTCGCCGAGCCCGCCTGCGCGCCGCTGCCGCAGGCGGCCAGGCCGGCGGCCACGGCGCCGAGGCCGAGGGTGCGCAGCGCGCCGCGGCGGCTGGTGAGCGTGGCGATGTCGAAGGCGAGGCCCTGGTCCTCCACGTCCTCGTGCGGACGGGGCAGCGGGCGGCCCTGGTAGCGGGGGCGGGTGTCGCGGGAGCTCCTCATGCCCCCCACCCTCGGGGCGGCGCCCGTGCCCGGGCCCTGCGCCGTCAGTGGGTCCCCTGTGAGGTCCTCGCGGGCGCCCCGTGCGCCGCGGGGACGCGCACCCGCCGGGCGACCAGCAGCGCCAGCACCGCCAGCACCGCGCACAGCGGGAACGTCCCGGCGAACGCCGCCCACCCCGACAGGGACGAGAACGCGCCGAACAGCAGCCCGGTGAGCGCCAGCGCGGTCGCGCCGCCCGCCGCGTCGGCGGTGTTCAGCGCGGCCGACCCGGCCCCCTCCGCACCGGCGGGGGACAGCTCCAGGACGACGACGGTGGTGCGCGGGAAGGCGAACCCCATGCCCAGGCCGGCCACGAACCAGCCGGCGGCCGCGGCCACCGGGCCCGCCGCACCGGCCGGGTCCAGCGCCGCGGTCGCGACCTGGACGAGCACCCCGGCCAGCAGCGCGACGGTGCCGAGGCGCACGGCCAGCGCGTGCGGGAGGCGGTGGCCCAGGCGCCCCTGCACCGCCGAGGCGGAGGCCCAGGAGACCGCGGCCGCGGTGAGCACGACCCCGGCGCCCCACACCGGCACCCCGAAGCGCTCGTGCAGCATCAGCGGCAGGTACACCTCGGTGCTGTAGAACGTCGCGGCGAGCAGGCCGCGCAGCGCCACGGTCGCGGGCATCCCGGGCTGCGCGCTCAGGGTCCCGCGCGGCAGCAGCGGGCGCACGCACACCGCCAGCACGGCGAGGGCGAGCGCGGCCACCGCCCAGCGCGCCGGGCCCGCGCCGCCCGCCGAGCTGAGGCCCACGACCGCGACGGCGACCCCGGCGGCCAGCGCGAACCGGCCGCCCGGCGAGCCCGCCCGCACGCCGGCGGCGGGCGCCGGGATGCGCAGGACGCTCGGCAGCACGAGCGCCGCCGCCGCGAGGACGAGCACCAGCACGCCGGAGAACACCCACGGCCAGCCGATCGACTCGGCGACCAGCCCCGCCAGCGGCGGCCCCACGAGCGAGGGCAGCACCCACGCCGAGGCGAACACCCCGAACACCGCCGGGCGCAGCGGCGGCGGGTAGACGAGGGCGACGACGACGTACAGCGTCACGCTGATCCCGCCCGCGCCCAGCCCCTGCAGGAACCGCGCGGCGACGAAGGCCCCCATCGTGGGGGCCAGGGAGGCGGCCAGCAGGCCGAGGCCGAAGGTGGCGACGGCGGCCAGCAGCGGGCGCGCCGGCCCGCGCCGGTCCGCCCAGCCGCCGGCGACCACCATCCCCAGCACGCTCGCGGCGAGCGTGGCCGAGAACGCGGTGGCGTAGGCGCCGCGGCCGTCGAGGTCGGCGCTGACGATCGGCATGACCGTCGTGACGGCCAGGCTCTCGAAGGCGGTCAGGAACACGAGGGCCGTCGTGCCGACGGTGGTGCTCAGGTGGGTGCGGGAGAAGATCCCCGGCGCCGGGGCGGTGCTGGTGCTCACCCGCCGCACGCTAGGTGCTCCAGCGCGCTGCAGGTCCAGGTGCGCGCGGCGACCCGTCCGCCGGGCGGGCGGCGATGCGCTGCAGGGCGGCCAGGACCGTGCGCACGCCCCGGCGCGCCAGCGCCTCCGGGCGCAGCAGCGCGTCGACCTGCCGGGCGGGGGCGGCGTCGGCCAGCGGGCGCACGACGACACCGGGCCCGGGGCGGGCGGTGCGGGCCGGCAGCAGCGCCAGGGCGTCGCCGGAGGCCACGACGGAGGCGGCGACGGAGAAGTCGTTGATGCGGTGCACCACCCGCAGCGGCCGCCCGGCCGCGGCGGCGACCGCGTCCAGCGCCCCGGCGAGCGGGAAGCCCTCGTGGACGGAGATCCACCGCTCGCCCGCCACGTCGGCCACGGCGAGCCGCCGGCGCCGGGCGAGCGGGTGGTCGGCGGCGAGGGCGACGTGCAGCGCCTCGGTGAGCAGCGGCACCACGCGCAGCCGCCGCTCGGGCCAGGGCGGGCCCGCCGGCGGGCGGTGCGCGACGACGACGTCGTGGTCGGCGACGAGCGCGGGGAAGTCGCGCTGGGCGACGTCCTCGTCGCTGCAGCGCAGCGGCGGCCCGCCGGCGGCGGCGACCTCGCGCAGCAGCGGGCCGAACCAGGCCAGCGCCGCGCTCTGGAACGCTGCCACGCCGACGGGCAGGTCGGGGGAGTCCAGGTGCTCGGAGACGGCGCGGGAGGCGGCGTCCAGGGCGGCCGCCACGTCGACGGCGGCCGCGGCCAGCGCCTCGCCCGCGGGCGTGAGGGCCAGCCGCCGGCCCCGGCGCTCGGTGAGGGGGACGGGGCTGGTGCGCTGCAGCGCAGCCAGTTGCTGGGAGACCGCCGACGGCGTGACGTGCAGCGCGCGGGCGACGGCGGCCAGGCTGCCGCGTTCGGACAGCTCCCGCAGCACCACCAGCTGACGCACGTCCATGAAGCGACGCTAACGGAAGGGTTCAGCAACTGGTGGCTGTACTGAACCGTCGCCGTCCTCCACGCTCGCGGGGTGAGCACCTCCCGCCCCGCGCGCACCGACCGCCGCGTCGACCTGGTCCTGCTGGGCGTGGCGCTCGTCTGGGGCAGCAGCTACCTGTCCGCCAAGCTGCTCGTCGGCCTCGGCGTCGCCCCGCTGCTGGCGCTGCGCTACGCCGGCGCCGCGCTCGCGCTGGGGCTCGTGGCGGCGCTCGCGGGGGTGCGCCCGGGGCGCGCGGAGCTGCGCTGCGGGCTGGTGCTGGGCCTGACCCAGGCCGCGGTGCTGGGCCTGGAGACGCAGGGGCTGGCCGGCACCAGCGCGACCAACGCCGGGCTGCTCATCGCCTCCACCCTGCTGTTCACCCCGCTCGCGGAGTCGCTGGTGCGCCGCCGCTGGCTGCCGCCGGCGTTCTTCGCGGCCGTGCTGGTGGCCCTGGTGGGCATCGGGCTGCTCGTGGGGCGCGGCGGGCCGCACGCCCTGCTGCCCGGGGACCTGCTGGTGCTGGCCGCCGCCGTCGTCCGCGCCGGGCACGTCACCGCCCTCGGCGTGCTCGCGCGGCGCCACCCGCTGGACCTGCGCGCCCTCACCCTCGTGCAGCTGCTCGTGGGCGCGGTGCTCTTCGCCGCCCTGGACCCGCGGGGCCTGGCGGCCGCGGCCGGCGCCGCCACCCCGGGCCAGTGGCTCGGCATCGCCCACCTGGCGCTGGGGTGCACCGTCTTCGCCTTCCTCGCCCAGTCGTGGGCGATCCGGCGCACCTCCGCCTCGCGCGCCGGGCTGCTGCTGGGCACCGAACCCCTGTGGGCGGTGGCGATCGGCGTCGCGCTCGGCGGCGAGGCGCTCGGGCCGGTCGCCGCGTGCGGTGCGCTGCTGCTGCTGGCGGGCACCTCCTGGGGCCGGCGCGCCGAGGCGCGCGACCGCCTCAGCGCAGCGGTGCCGGCGCCGAGCCGTCCTGCGGGCCCAGCGGCCGCTGCAGGCGCAGCACGTCGTGCCAGCGCCCGTGCTTGAAGCCGATGCGGGAGAAGGTGCCCACGACCTCGAAGCCGAGCGCGCGGTGCAGGCCGACGCTGGCCTCGTTGGGCAGGGTGATCCCCGCGACCAGGGTGCGGTACCCGCGCTCGGCGAGGCGCTCGAACAGCGCCTCGTACAGCGCGCGCCCGGCGCCGGTGCGGCGCAGCCCGGGAGCCAGGTAGACGCTCGTCTCGCAGGACCAGGCGTAGGCCGCGCGGGCGGCGAACGGGGCGCCGTAGGCGTACCCGCGGACCTCGCCGTCCTCCTCCAGCACCAGCCACGCGTGCCGGGCCGAGGCGGCCTCGATGCGGGCGGCCACCTCCCGCGCGTCCGGCGGCTCGGTCTCGAAGGAGACGGCGCTCTCGCGCACGTGGGGCGCGTAGACGTCGGCGCAGGCGGGCGCGTCGGCGGCGGTCGCGGGGCGGATCAGGCGGGTCGGCACCCACCGGATCGTAGGAGCGCCTCCCCGGGGGCTGTCAGGATGGGCCGGTGAGCACTTCCGAGACGACCCTGGAGCGCGTGCGCCGCCTGCCCAAGGTGTCGCTGCACGACCACCTCGACGGCGGCCTGCGGCCCGCGACGATCGTGGAGATCGCCTCCGCCAACGGCCACGCGCTGCCGACGACCGACCCCGCCGAGCTGGGCGCCTGGTTCCGCGACGCCGCCGACTCCGGCTCCCTCGTGCGCTACCTGGAGACCTTCGACCACACGATCGCCGTCATGCAGGACGCCGAGTCGCTGGCCCGGGTGGCCACCGAGGCCGTCCTGGACCTGGCGGCCGACGGCGTGGTCTACGGCGAGCTGCGCTACGCGCCCGAGCAGCACCTGCGCGGCGGGCTGGACCTGGACGGGGTCGTCGTGGCCGTGGAGGAGGGCATGCGCCGCGGCGAGCGGCTGGCCGCCGAGGCCGGGACGCCGATCCGCGTCGGCACCCTGGTGACGGCCATGCGCCACGCGGACCGCTCGCTGGAGATCGCCGAGCTGGCGCTGCGCCACCGCGACGCCGGGGTCGTCGGCTTCGACATCGCCGGCGCCGAGATCGGCTTCCCGCCCTCGAACCACAAGGCGGCCTTCGACCTGCTGCACGCCGACGACTTCCCGGTGACGATCCACGCCGGCGAGGCCGTGGGCCCGGAGAGCATCCGCGACGCCCTGCACACCTGCGGCGCCGAGCGGATCGGCCACGGCGTGCGCATCGTCGAGGACGTCGAGCTCGGCGAGGGCCGCGACCGCCTCGGGCTGCCGGTCGCGAAGCTGGGCCGCCTGGCGACGTGGGTGCGCGACCGCGGGATCGTCCTGGAGCTGTGCCCGTCGAGCAACGTGCAGACGGGGGCGGCGACCAGCGTCGCCGAGCACCCGGTGACGCTGCTCAAGGACCTGGGCTTCTCGATCTCGGTGAACACCGACAACCGGCTCATGTCGGGCACCTCGCTGTCGCGGGAGTTCGCGCTGCTCACCGACGAGGCCGGCTGGGACCTGGCCGACGTCGAGCGCGCCACCATCACCGCGCTGTCGGCGTCGTTCCTGCCCTTCCCCGACCGCCTGGCGCTGGCGGCCGAGGTCATCCGCCCGGCGTACGCGCAGGGCTGAGGCCCGCGGCGCCGTAGGTGCCGAGCACGTCGCGGGCCGTCCGCACGAGGTCCGCGACGAGCTCGGCGGGTTCCAGGACCTCCACGTCCGCGCCGAACCCCAGCAGGACGGCGCGGGCGGCGGGCGAGGCCCGGAAGCGCAGCAGCAGCTCCTGGCGGCCGCCGGCGCTGGGGCCGAGGACCGGGTCGTCGACGAGCTGGCCGTCGGCCACCCGCAGCAGCACCTCCAGCGCGCGCTCGTGCACGAGCAGCCGCACGGGCTGCGTGCTCGCGCGCGGGCGCTCGACCTGCTCGCGCAGCGCGCTCCACACCTGCGCCAGCGGCGGCAGGTCCACGGGCGTGGCCGCCTCCAGGACGTCGACCGCGCTGACGCGCTCGACGCGGAACAGCCGCGCGCGCCCGCGGTGCAGCCCCACGAGGTACCAGGTGCCGCCCTTGGCGACCAGCCCGACCGGGTCGACGGTGCAGCGCGAGGGGCGCTCGGCGCCGCTGGAGCGGTAGGTCAGCACCGCCCGGCGCGCGGCGAACACCGCCTCCTGCAGCGCCGCCAGCCAGGGGACCGGGCGCGGTCTGCTGCGCCAGCCCGCGGGTTCGACGAGGATCCGCTCCGCGGCCCGCTGCAGCGGCTCGCGCCGCCCCTCGGGGGTGGCCGCCATGAGCTTGCGCAGCGCCGACTCCCAGGCGGGCCGCTGCGGGTCGTCGGGGCCGCCGGCGCCGGAGAACAGCGCCCGCGCCTCGGCGGTGGTGAAACCCGACACGTCGGTGCGCCAGCCGGGCAGCAGGGCGATCCCGCCGCCGCGGCCGCGCTCGGTGTAGACGGGCACCCCCGCGGCCGACAGCGCCTCCACGTCGCGCAGCACCGTGCGCACCGACACCTCCAGGCGCTGCGCCAGCACCGGCGCGGACAGCCGGCCGTGGGTCTGCAGCAGCAGCACGGTGGAGAGCAACCGGTCGGCGCGCACCCGTCGAGGATGTCAGCAGAACACGACAGGAGGTGTCGTGTTTCCCCGGCAGGCTGCCGCCATGACGAACCCCGCTCCCGCTCCCGGCACCGCTCCCGACCCCGCCGCCGCCGCACCGCCGAGCGACCCGCGGCCCCTCATGGGCACCGCGATGGACGTCGTCGAGCGGTTGCTCGTCCTCGTCGGCCCCGCCGACCTCGACGCGCCGACGCCCTGCGAGGGGTGGGACGTGCGCGACCTGCTCGGCCACCTCGTGGCCGTCACCCGCCGCGTCGCGCACATCGCCCGCGGCGGCCGGCCCGCCGACCTGCCGACGGTGCTCGAGTCCGTCCCCGGCGGCGACTGGGCGGCCGCCTGGCGCGCGGGCCGCGCGGACCTGGAGGCGGCGTGGGCGGACGACGACCTGCTCGCCCGCACCGTCGTGCACCCGGCCGGGGAGATGCCCGCCGCCGTGGCCGGGACGATCTACGTGCAGGAGTTCACCGTGCACGCCGGGGACCTCGCGGTGGCGCTGGGGCGCACCGACCTGCTCGACGAGGACCTCGCCCGGCGGATGCTCGACGTCTCCACGCGGTTCCTGCCCGCCTCCCCGCGCGGCGGGCCCGTCCCCTTCGGCCCCGTCGTCGAGGTCCCGGCCGACGCGCCCGCGCACGTCCGGCTGGCCGCCTGGCTGGGCCGCACCGCCGCCTGAACCGCCCGCCGGACCACCGGCGGGTGCGTTCCCGGGTTCAGCGGTGGTGCGCGCGCACCACCTTCACCCGCTGCTTCCACTCGCGCCGGCGCTCCGCGCGCAGCCGGGCGTCGGTGCGGGAGGCGAACCACTCCTGCTCGCGCTGCAGCTTGCGGTAGCTCTCCAGCCGGCGGGCGCTGAAGACCCCCGCGTCGATGGCGGCGAGCACGGCGCACCCGGGTTCCGCCGTGTGCGAGCAGTCGGCGAACCGGCAGTCCACGGCGACCTCCTCCACGTCGGAGAACGTGCGCTCCAGACCCTCCTCCAGGTCCGCGACGCCGAGGGTGCGCAGGCCCGGCGTGTCGAGCAGGACGAGGCCGCCGGGCAGCGCGACGAGTTCGCGGGTCACCGTGGTGTGCCGGCCCCGGCCGTCCACCGCGCGCACCGCGGCGGTGGTGAACCTGTCCTCGCCGAGCAGCGCGTTGGCCAGCGTGGACTTGCCCGCACCGGAGGAACCCAGGAACACCACGGTCCCGGACAGCCTCTCGCGCAACCGGTCCACGCTCGCGGAGTCCAGCGCGCTCACGGCGAGCACCTCGGCGCCGACGGTGTCGGAGGCCACCTCGGCCACGCGCGCGGCGACCTCGCGCGGTGCGGGGACGTCGGCCTTGGTGAGCGCCACCACCGGCTGGGCGCCGGAGTTCCACGCCAGCGCCAGCAGCCGTTCCACCCGCCCCGAGGTGGACCGGGCGTCCGCGGCGACGGTGACGACGACCGTGTCGACGTTCGCGGCGAGCTGGTGGTCGACCGAGCGCCCGGTCACCGAGGCGCGGGCGAGGACGGTGCGCCGCGGCAGCACCCCGACGACCACGGGCGAACCCGGGCCGTCGAGGCGGACGCCCACCCAGTCGCCCGTCGTGGGGTGCGGCACCGGGACCTGCGCGGGCACGTCGACGCGCTGCGGTCCCATCGGCGTCTCGACGTCGCAGGCGCCGCGGTGGACGCGCACGACGCGGGCGGGCAGGACGTGCTCACCGGGGTGCTCGCGCTGGAACCGCGCGCGGAAGTCGTCCCAGCGCTGCGCCCACCCGCCGTCCCAGCCGAGGGCGGCCAGGTGGTCCTCGGGTGCGGACGGCGCGGCGGGCGCGGTCTCGGGGTTCTCGGGCACGCGTCGAGGCTAGGTTCCGCCCCCGGGCGGGCCGCCGGAAAACCCGTCGCCCCGCCCGGGGGCGG
>NZ_JAAALL010000220.1 GCF_009906315.1 Kineococcus vitellinus
GGCGGGGGTGGGCACGGGCAGGAACCTAGCGGACCTCCTCGCGCACCGGAGCCACCGCGCGGGGGCCGTAGACTCGACACCGTCCCCTCCCCTCCGAGTCCTTGAGAGCTGCCCTCGTGATCGTCGCCTCCGACATCGAACTGCGCGCGGGGGCCCGCCTCCTCATGGAGCACGTCACCTTCCGGGTGGCCCCGGGGGACCGCATCGGGCTCGTCGGGCGCAACGGCGCCGGCAAGACGACGCTGACCAAGGTCCTCGCCGGCGAGGCCCAGCCGGCGGCCGGCACCGTCAGCCGCTCCGGGGAGATCGGGTACCTGCCCCAGGACCCCCGCGCCGGGGACCCCGAGATGCTCGCCCGCGACCGCATCCTGTCCGCGCGCGGCCTCGACGACGTCATCGCCCGCCTGCGCAGGGCCGAGCAGGAGATGGCCAGCGAGGACGCCCGGGTGCGCGACCGGGCGATGGACCGCTACACCAAGCTCGACGCCCGCTTCGTGGCCATGGGCGGCTACACCGCCGAGAGCGAGGCCGCGCGCATCTGCGCCAACCTCAACCTGCCCGAGCGCATCCTCGAGCAGCCGCTCAAGACCCTCTCCGGCGGTCAGCGCCGCCGCGTGGAGCTGGCCCGCATCCTCTTCTCGGCCAGCGAGACGCTGCTGCTGGACGAGCCGACCAACCACCTGGACGCCGACTCGATCGCCTGGCTGCGCGAGCACCTGAGGAGCTACGCCGGCGGGCTCATCGTCATCAGCCACGACGTCGAGCTGCTCGAGGTCGTCGTCAACCGGGTGTTCCACCTCGACGCCAACCGCGCCACGATCGACCTGTACAACGTCGGCTGGAAGAACTACCTCAAGCAGCGCGAGACCGACGAGAAGCGCCGCGTGCGCGAGCGCTCCAACGCCGAGAAGAAGGCCGGCACGCTGCTGGCCCAGGCCGCCAAGATGGGCGCCAAGGCCACCAAGGCCGTCGCGGCGCAGAACATGGCCAAGCGCGCCGAGCGCCTGCTGGGCGAGCTGGAGGACGTCCGCGTCCAGGACAAGGTCGCCAAGCTGCGCTTCCCCAAGCCCGCGCCCTGCGGCAAGACCCCGCTGATGGCGGAGGGGCTCTCGAAGTCCTACGGGTCCCTGGAGATCTTCACCTCCGTCGACCTGGCCATCGACCGCGGCAGCCGCGTGGTCATCCTCGGCCTCAACGGCGCCGGCAAGACGACCCTGCTGCGCATGCTCGGCGGCGTCGAGCGCCCCGACAGCGGCCGCATCGTGCCCGGGCACGGGCTGAAGATCGGCTACTACGCCCAGGAGCACGAGACGCTCGACCACGAGCGCACCGTCCTGGAGAACATGCGCTCGGCCTCCCCGGACCTCGACGACACCCGGGTCCGCACCGTGCTGGGCTCCTTCCTCTTCTCCGGCGACGACGTCGACAAGCCCGCCGGCGTGCTGTCGGGCGGGGAGAAGACCCGCCTGGCGCTGGCCACGCTGGTGGTCTCCAGCGCCAACGTGCTGCTGCTGGACGAGCCGACGAACAACCTCGACCCGGCCAGCCGCGCCGAGATCCTCGACGCGCTGCGCCACTACGAGGGCGCCGTCGTGCTCGTCACGCACGACGAGGGCGCCGTCGAGGCGCTCGACCCCGAGCGCGTGGTGCTGCTGCCCGACGGCGTCGAGGACCTCTGGAACGCCGGCTACGCCGAGCTCGTCTCCCTCGCCTGAGCCGCCTCCGCGCACCCCGCGGCGCACCCGGGGCGCCCGACCGGCCGCTTCGAGTGGCCGGAAGGGCCTCCGGTGGTGACCATGGAGGAGGTCTGCGACGACGTGAGGAGGTCGGGGTGACCGAGACGATCAAGCGGGGAAGCCGGTTGAGCGGTGCGGAGCGCGAGCAGCTCGCCGGGGAGCTGACGAAGGGCTACGCCGAGGGCAAGAGCATCAGGGCGCTGGCGGAGGAGACCGGGCGCTCGTACGGGTTCGTCCACCGGCTGCTCAGCGAGAACGACGTGACGCTGCGCAGCAGGGGCGGTGCCACCCGGGGCAAGGCCCGTCAGGAGGGCTGAGGGCCCTCCGGGCGCGAACCGGCCCGGGAACCGCCGCCCGCTGCGGCGCGCCGGCGTCCCGACCTCCGCAGGTCGGGCGTCGGCGCGTCACAGCGAGCGGTCGGTGCCCCCGTCCACGGTGAGCGAGGCTCCCGTGACGTACGAGGCCGCGGGCGAGAGCAGGAAGACCGCCGCGCGGGCGAACTCGTCGGGCAGCCCGGCCCGGCGCAGCGGGATGTGCTCGAGCACCTCCGGCGCCAGGTCGGCGGAGTCCTCCAGCTCCAGCGGCGAGCCGGAGTCGACGTGACCGGCGAGCAGGTTGTTGATGCGCACCCCCCGCGGGCCGAGCTCGTCGGCCAGCGCCTTGGCGGCCATCGCCAGCCCCGGTCGCAGGCCGTTGGCGACGCCGGCGTCCATGGCGGGGGTGCGCACGGTGCTCGAGAGCAGCAGCACCAGCGACGCGCCCTCGCCGGTGGCCGCCTTGGCGACCGAGCGCGCCAGCCGCAGCGGCCCCAGCAGGCTGGACTCGAAGGCCTCGCGCCAGGCGGCGTCCTGCGCCTCCAGGACGGTCGAGGTGGGCGGGGTGCCGCAGGAGACGACGGCGCCGTCCAGGCGGCCGAAGCGCGCGTTGGCGGCCGCCACGAGGCGGGTCTCCGTGCCGGGCTCGGAGATGTCGCCCGGCACGAGCAGCATCCGCGAGGGCTCGCCGATGGTGGGCGCCACCGCCGCGAGCTCCCCCTCGTCGCCGGCGGACAGCACCAGCAGCGCACCCTCGTCGGCGAGGACCCTCGCACAGGAGAGGCCGAGGCCGGTGGAAGCGCCGGAGACGATGTAGACGCGGTCGGTCAGGCCCAAGTCCATGAGCCTATTGTTGCGCAGAGTGGCCGATGAGAAACACAGCATGATCTCGTACACCCGAACGGGGGAATCAGCGCGCTGAGGACGCCCCGTGCCGACCGTCCAGCGCGGCGTCCTCGGCCTCCTCGTCGCTGCCCGGGCGCGGCGGGGCGCCCCGTCCGCGCGCGCGGCCGCGCCGGGCCGCCCGCCCGCCCGTGCGCTCGCCCGTGCGCTCGCCCGGCGCAGCGGGCTCGCGCCCACCCGCCGTCGGCCCGTCGGGCTCCCGACCGTCGGGCTCCCGACCGTCGGGCTCCCGTGCGTCGGCCCCCTGCTCCCCGGGCACCGGCGGCGCGCCCGCGCCGAGCGGCGCGCCGAGGGCGCCGCCGGAGCGGCGCGCCTCCAGCTCGCGGCGGCCGGCCACGACCCACACGACGAGCGCGGTGACGGCGAAGCCGAACCACTGCACCGTGTAGGCCAGGTGCGGACCCTCGTCGACGTCGGGACGCTCCGCGGGCAGCGGCGCCTGCGCCGGCGCCGGGGTCTCCGCGGCCAGCACCGCGTAGCCGCCCAGCAGCGGCGGGGCGCCCGCGGCGGCGGTCTGCCGCCCCACCTCCTCGGCGGCGATGGAGGCGGCCTGGCCGGCGGGCACCTCGCCGCGCTTGGTCGGCTCCCACGGCCGCAGCCGCGCCACCACGCTCACGGGACCCTGCGGCGGCGCGGGCACGCTGTCGGGCCGCTCGCTGCTGGAACCGGCGGGCACCCAGCCGCGGTCCACCAGCAGCGCACCGCCGTCCGCGAGCACGAGGGGGACGAGGACGTCGTAGCCGGTCTGCTCGTCGCGGGGGCGGTTGCGCACGAGCACCGTCGCGCCGGCGTCGTAGGTGCCCTCCACGCGCACCGGCGTCCACGCGTCCGCCGCGTCGAGCTGCTCGCCGGCGGGCAGGACGTCGGTGACGGCGCCGGGGGGCGCGTCGTAGTTCTGCGTCAGCGGCGCGTTGGCGGCCAGCCGGTCCTGGCGCCGGTGCCACTGCCAGCGGCCCAGCACGCAGCAGACCACGGCCACCGCGAGGGCCAGGGCGAGCCCGCGCACCCAGCGCGGCTCGCGCAGCAGCCCCAGGACCGAACCGGGGACGCGCTCGCCGGTCGAGGGGTCCGTCATGTCGTGCAGGGTGCCACGCGCTCCTTCAGACGGGCAGGTCGGTGGCGTCGACCACCTCGCGCAGGAAGCCGCGCGCCCCCAGGAACTGCGACAGGTGCTCGCGGTGCGCCGTGCACGCCAGCCACGTCTTGCGCCGGTCGGGGGTGTGCAGGCTCGGGTTGTTCCAGCGCAGGCCGAAGTCGGCGTGCTCGTGGCAGCCGCGGGCGCTGCACAGCAGGTCGGAGGGTGGTTCGTGACCCGGTTCGCCGGGCCCGGCGGCCAACGTGACGGGCGGGTCGACCCCGGGTGAGCGCGAGGTGGCGCCCGGGTGTCGGCCCCGGTGTCAGCGGGGGCCGGTGGGCGTGGGCTCCTCGTGGGCGGTGGGCTCGTCGCCCGGGGAGCGCACGTCCGTGATGCGCGCCTCGATGGCCGGCAGCTGCGGCGGCGGGGCGGCGCTCACGTCGAAGGACTTCGGCGGGGGGCCCTTGGACTCCCGGCCGGCGTTGGCCAGGACGACGGCGACGTAGGGCAGGAAGACGGCCCCGGCCACGAACAGCCAGCGCGTCCAGTGGTCGATGAGCACGAAGAGGAGGAAGCACGCGGTGCGGACCACCATCGAGACCACGTACTTGCGGTAGCGCACGCCGATGTCGTCGGTGTGCGATGTGGGAGCTGCGGTGATGCGGTAGACACCGGGGTCGTCGGCGTTGTTGGCCGGGTCGTGCTGGGGGCGCAGAGGCACGCGTACCACGGTAAGCCCGCCCTCCGACACGTGCCGCCGCTGGCGGCGGCGCCCCGATGCGTTAGCTTTCCTCCCCGTGCCCGACCCCGCCGAGCAGACCCCGTCCTCCAGCAGCGAGAGCGCCGGTGCGGCGCCCGCCGCCCGCCGCCCGCGCAGCGTCCTGGTGACAGGGGGCAACCGGGGCATCGGCCTCGCCGTGGCCTCCGCCTTCGCCGCGGCCGGCGACCGGGTGGCGATCACCCACCGCTCCGGCGAGCCGCCCGCCGGCTTCTTCGCCGTGCGCGCCGACGTCACCGACGGCGCCTCCCTGGACGCGGCCTTCGCGGCCGTGGAGGCCGAGCAGGGCCCGGTGGAGGTGCTGGTGGCCAACGCCGGCGTCACCCGCGACCAGCTGCTCATGCGGATGAGCGACGAGGACTTCGAGTCCGTGCTCGACGCCAACCTCGCCGGCGCCTGGCGGGTCGCGCGCCGCGCGGTGCGCGGGATGGTCCGCCTCAAGCGCGGGCGGATCGTCCTCATGTCCAGCGTGGTGGGCCTGTACGGCTCGCCCGGGCAGACGAACTACGCCGCCTCCAAGGCCGGCATGGTCGGCCTGGCCCGCTCCATCGCCCGCGAGCTGGGCAGCCGCGGGATCACCGCCAACGTCATCGCCCCGGGCTTCGTCGACACCGACATGACGCGCCGGCTGCCCGAGGCCACCCAGGCCGAGTACAAGGGCCGCATCCCCGCCGGCCGCTTCGGTGCGGTCGAGGAGATCGCCCAGGCCGCGCTCTTCCTGGCCGACGCGGGCTACGTCAACGGCGCGGTGCTGCCCGTCGACGGCGGCCTCGGCATGGGGCACTGACACCCCCGCACGAACGGCACGAACGGCACGGCGCGGGCACGACGACCGCGGCGACGACCACCACGAGAACGACGACGGAAGGAACCCCATGGGTCTGCTGGACGGCAAGCGACTGCTGGTCACCGGAGTGCTCACCGACCGCTCGATCGCCTTCGGCGTCGCGCGGGTGGCGCAGGAGGAGGGGGCCGAGGTCGTCCTGTCGTCCTTCGGGCGCCAGATGAAGATCACCTCCACGATCGCCAAGCGGCTGCCGAAGCCGGCGCCGGTCATCGAGCTGGACGCCACCAGCGAGGAGGACCTCGCGGCCCTGCCCGAGCGCGTGCGCGAGCACGTCGACGGCCTCGACGGCGTGCTGCACTCGATCGGCTTCGCGCCCAAGGACGCCATGGGCGGCAACTTCCTCAACACCGAGTGGTCCAGCGTCGCCACGGCCGTGCAGGTCTCGGCGTTCTCGCTGAAGTCGATCGCGGTCGCGGCGCTGCCGCTGATGAGCCGCGGCGGCGCGGTCGTCGGCCTCACCTTCGACGCCCGCGTCGCGTGGCCGGTCTACGACTGGATGGGCGTGGCCAAGGCCGCCTTCGAGTCCACCGCCCGCTACCTGGCGCGCGACCTGGGCCCCAAGGGCGTCCGCGTCAACGTCGTCTCCGCCGGGCCGCTGCGCACGACGGCCGCCACCTCGATCCCCGGCTTCGAGACCCTCGAGGGCACCTGGGGCGAGCGCTCGCCGCTGGGCTGGGACGTCACGGACACCGAGCCGCCGGCGCGCGCCTGCCTGGCGCTGATGTCGGACTGGTTCCCGGCCACCACCGGCGAGATGATCCACGTGGACGGCGGTTTCCACGCGATGGGGTCCTGAGCCCCCGTGGCCCAGGACCCCACCCCCTCGGGCGGGCGCCGGCTGCTGGTGCTCGCCGTGGTGATGGTCTGCTGCATCCTCGCCCTGGCGGCGCTGGCCACCTGGGCCCAGCAGCGCGGCTGAGCGGCACCCGGCCGGCCCCGCGCGGGGTCAGCCGGGGGCCAGCGCCTCGTCGGCGAGGTCGGCCTCGACGACGTCGTCGTGGGTGATGCCCAGCAGCGGCAGCACGGCGTCGAGGTAGGGCACGTTGAGCGCGGCGTCGGCCTGCTCGCGCACGACGGGCTTGGCGTTGAAGGCGATGCCCAGCCCCGCGGCGCCGATCATGTCCAGGTCGTTGGCGCCGTCGCCGATGGCGACGGTGCGGTGCAGCGGCAGCCCCTCCGCGGCGGCGAACTCCCGCAGCGCGGCGGCCTTGGCGGCGCGGTCCACGACGGGACCCAGCACCCGGCCGGTGAAGCGGCCGTGGACGACCTGCAGGCGGTTGGCGCGCACGTGGGCGATGCCCAGCCCCGCCGCCAGCGGGCCCACGACCTCCAGGAAGCCCCCGGAGACCAGCGCCAGGGTGAAGCCCAGCCGGTGCAGGGTCCGGCACAGCGTGCGCGCCCCGGGGGTGAGCTCGACGGCCTCGCGGACGCTGTCGAGGACCTCCACGCCCAGCCCCTCCAGGCAGGCGACGCGCTCGCGCAGCGAGGCGGCGAAGTCGATCTCGCCGCGCATGGCGCGCTCGGTGACGGCGGCCACCTCCGCCTCGCGGCCGGCGTGCGCGGCCAGCAGCTCGATGACCTCCTGGCGGATGAGCGTGGAGTCGACGTCCATGACCACCAGGCGCCGCCCCATGCGCGCCAGCCCCCCGGGGGAGACGGCGGCGTCCAGGCCGTGGCGGCCGGCCTCCACGGCCAGCGTGCGCCGCAGCGCCAGCACGTCGGCGGGCGAGCCGTGGGTGGACACGTCGAGCTCGACGCTCGTGACCGGCTCGGCCGACATGCGCCGGATGCGGTCGACGTTGGCGCCCTGCTCGGCGAGCACGGCGGTGATGCGCGCGACCGCGGCCGGCAGCAGCGGCGCCCCGAGCAGCGTCACGTGCAGGCGG
>NZ_JAAALL010000221.1 GCF_009906315.1 Kineococcus vitellinus
GCCTTGAACCCGTCGAGGTCGAGGACCACGCACGTGCAGCCGCCTGCCGCCGCCGGGCGCTGCCCCGGCCGCGCCCGGCGGCGGCAGGCGGCTGCACGTGCGTGGTCCTCGACCTCGACGGGTTCAAGGCCGTCAACGACACCCGCGGCCACGCCGCGGGGGACCGCGTGCTGCAGGTGGTGGTCGAGCGCGCTGCGCGGGTCGTCGGCGACGACGGCCTGGTGGCCCGCCTCGGCGGTGACGAGTTCGTGCTGTGGCTGCACTGCGGCGGGCCGGGGGCGCCGCGCACGCGCGAGCTGCTCGAGCGGCTGCGCGGCGCGCTGGCCGTCCCCGTCCCGCTCGCCGACGGCGCGAGCGCGCGCGTCGGCGCCTCCCTCGGGGTCGTCGACGCCGATCCCGCCGATCCCGGCGGTCGCGGCGGCGACCTCGCGGCCGTCCTGGCGGAGGCCGACCGGCGGATGTACGCGGACAAGCGCGCCCACCGCGGGCGGGGCGCGGACGCCGGTGACCGCGACCGGCGCGCGGAGCCGTAGCCTCGCCGCGTGCACGGTGAGTACAAGGTCCCGGGCGGCAAGCTCGTCGTCGTCGACCTCGACGTCGTCGACGACCGGCTGGCCGACGTCCGCCTCAGCGGCGACTTCTTCCTGGAACCCGACGACGCGCTGGAGGCCGTCGACGCGGCGCTGACGGGCCTGCCCGCCGACGCCGACGCGGCCGACCTCGCGCAGCGGGTGCGCTCGGCGCTGCCGGCCGGTGCCGTGCTGCTCGGCTTCACCCCCGAGGCCGTCGCGACGGCCGTGCGCCGCGCCGTCGGCGGGGCGAGCGGCTGGCTGGACCACGACTGGCAGCTCGTGCACACCGGTCCGCAGCCGCCGACGACGCACATGGCCCTGGACGAGGTGCTCACCCGCGAGGTCGCCGCCGGGCGCCGGCCGCCGACGCTGCGGGTGTGGGAGTGGGCGAGCCCGGCCGTCGTCCTCGGCAGCTTCCAGTCGCTGGCCAACGAGGTCGACGCGGCGGCCGCCCAGCGCCTGGGCGTGGAGGTCGTGCGCCGCGTCTCCGGCGGCGGGGCGATGTTCGTCGAGCCGGGCAACACCATCACGTACTCCCTCTACGCGCCCGGCTCGCTCGTGGAGGGCCTGTCGTTCACCGAGTCGTACGCGTTCCTGGACGACTGGGTGCTCGTCGCCCTCGGCGACCTGGGCGTTCGGGCCTGGTACCAGCCGATCAACGACATCGCCACCGACCAGGGCAAGATCGCCGGGGCGGCGCAGAAGCGCCTGGCCGACGGCACCGTCCTGCACCACGTGACGATGTCCTACGACATCGACGCCGCGAAGATGCTGCAGGTGCTGCGGATCGGCCGGGAGAAGCTGTCCGGCAAGGGCCTGGCCAGCGCCGCCAAGCGCGTCGACCCGCTGCGCCGCCAGACCGGCCTGCCGCGCGGGGAGGTCATCGACTCGATGGTCGCCACCTTCCGCCGCCAGCACGGGCTCACCGCCTCCGAGCTCACCCCCGCCGAGCTGGCGGCGGCCGAGGAGCTGGTGGCCGCCAAGTTCGCCACGCGCGACTGGCTGGCCCGCATCCCCTGACCCGGACGGACCCGGACCGACCTGGACACCTCCCGGCGGGCGGCGCAGACTCGGACGGTGGAACCCACCGCCACCGCCGCGCACGGGCTGCGCACCGGGGTCGTGCGCGACGCCGACCGCCCCGGGCGGGCGCTGCGGGTGAGCGCCCACCCCGAGGCCGGCCGGGTCGTGCTCTCGACGTGGCAGGACGCCACCTGCGTCTCGACGGTGCGCCTGGACCGCGCCGAGGTCGTCGAGCTGCTCGCCGCCCTCGGCGCCGCGCTGCTGCCGGCGCCGCAGGTCCCCGGGCCGCAGGGACCCGGGGACACCCCCTAGCGGTTCACCAGGCCAGGACCCCGTGCCGGTCGCGCAGCTGACCGGTGGGCCCGCCGGGCCCGCCCGTGGCGAGCTCGACGACGGCGTCGGTGCCCTCGGTGAGGGTCTGCGGGCCGCTGTGGCCGTTGAAGTCCGTCGCCGTGTAGCCGGGGTCCACGGCGTTGAACCGGATCCCCGGCAGCGCCTTGGCGTACTGCGTGGTCAGCATCGTCACCGCCGACTTGGAGGACGTGTAGAGCGGCGCGACGACCCGGCCCTCGACGCGGTCGGGGTCGTGCGTGGCGGCGAACGAGCCCAGCCCGCTGGTGAGGTTGACGACGAGGGGGTTCGCCGACCTGCGCAGCAGCGGTAGGAACGCCCGGGTCACCCGCACGATCCCGAAGACGTTGACGTCGTAGACGGCGAGGGCGTCGGCCGCCGTGAGCTCCTCGGCCGGGGTCTGCGGCCCGCTGACGCCCGCGTTGTTGACGAGGACGTCGACCGTGCCCTCGTGGGCGGCGACGTCGGCCGCGGCGGCCTCGACGGAGGCGTCGTCGGTGACGTCGATCTGGACGAACCGGGCGCCGACGGCCTCGGCGGCCGCCCGGCCGCGCTGGGGGTCGCGGGCCCCGACGACGACGGTGTGCCCGGCCTCGACGAGGCGGCGGGCGGTCTCGCGGCCGAGGGACTTGTTGGCGCCGGTGATGAACGTGGTGGTCATGGCCCCCACCCTCGGCCCCGGGGCGGCGGTCGGCCAGTGCCCTGCGCGACGGTGGGACGGGCGGTACCAGGCTGCGCGGGCGCGGCGGGGGGAGGATGGCCCGGTGACGGACGGCGAGAACCTCGGCACGGCCCTGCGGCGCTGGCGCGACCGGCTGTCCCCGCTGGACGTCGGGCTGCCCGAGCGCGCGCGGCGCCGGGCCGCGGGGCTGCGCCGGGAGGAGCTGGCCGACCTGGCCGGGCTGTCGGTCGACTACGTGGTGCGCCTGGAGCAGGGCCGGGCGAGCAACCCCTCGGCGCAGGTCGTCGCCACGCTGGCGCGGGCGCTGCAGCTGAGCCCCGCCGAGCGCGACCACGCCCACCGGCTGGCCGGTCTGCTGCCGCCCGCGGACGGCGTGGTCTCCCACCACGTGCCGCCGGGCGTGCAGCGGGTGCTCGCCCGGCTCGGCGACCTGCCGGTGGGCGTCTTCGGCGCCGACTGGACGCTGCTGTCGTGGACCCCGTCCTGGGCGGCGCTGCTCGGCGACCCGACCCGCCTGCCCGCCGCGGAGCGCAACCTGGTGCGGGCGGTGTTCACCGCGGGCCCGGGCGGGCTGGCGGCCTGGCCGGTGCACGGCGCCGACCCCGGGATGGAGGCGGCCCTGGTCCGCGACCTGCGCACCGCGCTGGTGGACCACCCGCGCGACCGGGCCCTGGCCGCGCTGGTGGCCGAGACGCGGGCGCGCAACCCGCTGTTCGCGCGGCTGTGGAGCCAGGGGGCGGTCGGCCGGCACGTCTCGTCGCGCAAGACGATCGAGCACCCGCAGGTCGGGGAGGTCACCTGCGACTGCGACGTGCTGACCGTCCCGGACAGCGACGTGCGGCTGGTCCTCTACTCCGCCGCGGCCGGCACCCCGGACGCGGAGAAGCTGGAGTTCCTGCGGGTCACCGGTGGGCTGCCCGTCGACGCGCCGTCCACTCCAGCAGCCGCTCGGCCGGCCACGTCGTGACCACCCGCTCGGCGGGCACCCCGCACTCCTCGGCGCGCGCGCAGCCGTAGGGCTGCCAGTCCAGCTGGCCGGGGGCGTGCGCGTCGGTGGACAGCGCGAACAGGCAGCCGGCCTCCACGGCCCGGCGCAGCAGCGCCCGCGGCGGGTCCAGCCGCTCGGGGCGGGCGTTGACCTCCACCGCCACCTCGTGCTCGGCGCAGGCGGCGAACACCGCGGCGGCGTCGAACTCGCTCGGCGGGCGGCCCTGCGCGCCGGCGCCGCCGTGCCCGCCCGTCAGCAACCGCCCCGTGCAGTGCCCCAGCACGTCGGCGCGGCCGCCGCCGACCGCGGTGAGCAGCCGCCGGGTCATCTGCTCGGCCGGCATCCGCAGCTGCGAGTGCACGGAGGCGACGACGACGTCGAGGCGCTCCAGCAGGTCCGGCGGGCAGTCCAGGCTCCCGTCGGCGTGGACGTCGACCTCGATGCCGGCCAGCAGCCGGAACGGCAGCAGCGTCGGCGCGAGCGCGGCGACCTCGGCGAGCTGGCGCTCGCGGCGGGCGCGGTCCAGGCCCCGGGCGACCTTCAGCCGCTCGGAGTGGTCGGTGACGGCGACGTACTCGTGCCCGAGCTCGGCGGCGGTGGCGGCCATCTCCGCCAGCGGGCTGCCGCCGTCGCTGGCGTCGGTGTGGGTGTGCAGGTCGCCGCGCAGCTGCGCGCGCAGCGCCTCGCCGCCGGCCACCAGCGGGCCGGCGGCCTCCTCCAGGGCCTGCAGCCGGCGGGGCACCGCGCCCGCCGCGGCCTGCTGCACGACCTCCGCCGAGGCCCTGCCGATGCCGCGCAGCGCGGTGAGGGTGCCGGCGGCCAGCCGCTGCTCCAGCTCCCCGGCGGGCAGCGCGCCCAGCACGGCGGCGGCCCGGCGGAACGCCTGCGCGCGGAAGGTGTCGGCCCGGGCGCGCTCCATGAGGAAGGCGGTGCGCCGCAACGCCTGCACGGGATCCACGGATCTCCTCCAGCCGGTGGGCGGACCGGTTCGGGGTGCGGCCGGCCGATCCACTCTGCACCATCGCTGGGTGCCCCGCCTGCGCCGCGTCTCGAGCTCCTCCCCGGGTTTCACGCGCCGTCGGCGGGGCAGGGGCTGGAGCTACCACGACACCACCGGCGCCCGGATCACCGATCCGGAGGTCGTCGCCCGCATCGACGCCCTGGCCATCCCGCCCGCCTACACCGACGTGTGGATCTGCCCCCACCCCAACGGGCACCTGCAGGCCGTCGGCACCGACGACCGCGGGCGGCGGCAGTACCGCTACCACGAGGAGTGGCGCCGCCAGCAGGACCGCGCCAAGCACGACCGGGTGCTGGAGGTGGCCGCGCGGCTGCCGGCGGCCCGCGCCGTCGTCGAGGAGCAGCTGCGGCTGCCGGGCCTGCCGCGCGAGCGGGTGCTGGCCGCCGCCTTCCGGCTGCTGGACCTCGGCTTCTTCCGGGTGGGCGGCGACAGCTACGCCGAGGAGAACGGCTCCTACGGCCTGGCGACGCTGCAGCGCCAGCACGTGCACCAGCACGGCGACGAGCTGGTCTTCCGCTACGTCGCCAAGTCCGGCAAGGACCGCACGGCCGTCATCGCCGACCCGGCGGTGCGCGAGGTGGTCCGCTCGCTGAAGCGGCGCCGCGGCGGGGGCGAGGACCTGCTGGTGTGGAAGGAGGGCCGCCGCTGGCACGACGTCACCAGCGACGACGTCAACGCCTACCTGCACGAGACGATCGGGCCGGACGTCAGCGCCAAGGACTTCCGCACCTGGCACGCGACCGTGCTGGCGGCGGTCGCCCTGGCGGTGTCGTTGCCGGCCGCCGGCACCCCGAGCGGGCGCAAGCGGGCCGTCACCCGGGCCGTCACGGAGGTCTCGGAGTACCTGGGCAACACGCCGAGCGTGTGCCGCAGCAGCTACGTAGACCCCCGCGTCATCGACCTCTTCGAGGACGGGGTGACGATCGCCCCCGCCCTGGACCAGCTCGGCGAGGGCGCCTCCTTCGGCCACCCCGCCACCCACGGCGAGGTGGAGCGGGCCGTGCAGGACCTGCTGCACACCGACCCGGTCGCGGTCACCCGCTCCATCGCGCGCGGCCGCAGGCCCCCGGTGCCCTCGCGGCGGCTGTCGGTGCCCGGCGGCGCCGCCGCCTGAGCGCGCGCACCCCGCGCCCTGGGCCCGCGCGCACCGGCGCCCGTCCCCTATGCTGGAACGGCTCCCGCCGCGCCGGGGGCCGCGCCCTCATCGTCTAGTGGCCTAGGACGCCGCCCTTTCAAGGCGGTAGCACGGGTTCGAATCCCGTTGGGGGTACGCACGAGCAGGACCGCTCCACCGTCCGGCCCAGCCGGGTGTCACGAGCACCGCCCGACATCGGGTAAGGTCTTCTCTGCAAGCAAGCAAGGCCAGCAAGACAAGGCCTCTCTGAGGCCCCGTAGCGCAGTTGGTTAGCGCGCCGCCCTGTCACGGCGGAGGTCGCGGGTTCGAGTCCCGTCGGGGTCGCTCGTCGTGCCGGTTCCACCGGCCCGGCACGGCCAGGTAGCTCAGTTGGTAGAGCGTCCGACTGAAAATCGGAAGGTCAGCGGTTCGACCCCGCTCCTGGCCACCTGTGCTCCACCCCGCACCAGGCCCCCGGATCCCGGGGGCCTTCGTCGTCCCCGGGGCTGCCGGACGCGCTGCCGCGCCCGTCGGCGGCGCCCGTTAACCTCGCTGCCGTGCGCAGCGTCCCCGGCCCCGTCCTCATCGGCTCCGCCGTCCTCGGCGGCTACGTCGCCGGCCGGCGCAGCGGGAACCGCGCGCTCGCCGGCGCCGCGCTGCTCGCCGGTCTCGGCGCCGCGCTCCCCCGCTGGACGCGCTCCTCCCCGCTGCTGGCCGCGGCGCTGGGCGCCGGCACCGTCGGTCTGGTCGGCCTCTCGCACCCGCTCGCGCACCGCGTCGGCCCCCGGCCGGCGGTGCTCGCCACCACGGCCGCCGCCTCGGTCCTGGCCGGCGTCGGCGACGCCCTCGCGCGCCGGGGCGCCGGCGGGTCGTGAGCCCCGCCGGGGCCGGTCCGGACTGGCGGGCACTGGCCGCCCGGGCCCCCGCCACCCTCCTGCTCTCGGGCTCCACGGTCCTGTGGGCCTCCGACGCCGTCGGCGAGCTGGTGGGCGCCGAGACCGCCGCGCTCGCGGGGACCGACGCCCTGGAGCTGGTGCTCGCCGCCGACCGCGCCCGCGCCCGCACCGCCCTGCACGAGGCCCTGCGCCGGCCGGGCAGCCGGCTGGGGCCGCTGCGGCTGCGCCCGGCCGCGCGACCGGACGCGCTCGTGGAGGTCGAGGCGCGCACCCGCTCGGGCGTCCACCTCGTGGTGGCCGGCTGGGACGTCGCGCAGCGCCTGGCGGCGCAGAGCGCCCTGGCCGAGCGCGCCGGGCACGACCGCCTCACCGGCCTGCCGAACCGGAGCCTGCTCGCCGACCGCTGGCAGGCGGCCCGCCGCCGCGCGCACGCCGACCCGCGGCTGCGCACGTTCGTGCTGGTGTGCGACCTGGACGGCCTCAAGGAGGTCAACGACGAGCGCGGTCACCGCGTGGGCGACGCGCTGCTGGTGCGGGCCGCCCGGCGGCTGGCCGCCGAGGTGCGCCCCGGCGACACCGTCGCCCGCCTGGGCGGCGACGAGTTCGTCGTCCTCGTCGAGGGCGTGCCGGCCGAGCACGTCGAGGCGCTCGCCCGCCGGCTGCGCAGCCGGGTCGGCCGCGCGGCGGGGGTGCCGGTGCGGATGTCGGTGGGCTGGGCCGCCGACGACCGCACCCGCCCGGCGGAGGCCGTGCTGGCGGAGGCGGACGCGCGCATGTACGAGGACAAGCGGGCGCGCCGGCGGGCCAGCGGCGCGCCCGCCGGGCGAGCGGCGGGCGGTCC
>NZ_JAAALL010000222.1 GCF_009906315.1 Kineococcus vitellinus
CGGGCGGGCGCCCGGTGAGCCCCCACCCGCGACCCCCCGGCCCCGGGGGCGCGGCGCGGGTGCGGGTGCTGCTGGCCGACGACCAGCCGCTCGTGCGCGCCGGCCTGGCGATGCTGCTGGACGCCGAACCGGACCTGGAGGTGGTCGGGGAGGTCTCCGACGGCCAGGCCGTCCTGGACCACCTGGAGGCGCTGCGCCCCGACGTCGTCGTGATGGACGTGCGCATGCCCGGCATGGACGGTCTGGAGGCGACCCGGCGCCTGGCGGTGGACCCGCCGCCGGAGGACCCCGACCGCGTCGTGCGGGTGATCATCCTGACGACCTACCACGTCGACGACGCGGTCTACGAGGCCCTGCGCGCCGGCGCCTCGGGCTTCGTGCTCAAGGACGCCGCGCCCGACGAGCTCGTCCTGGCCGTCCGGGCGGTGGCCGCGGGCGAGGCGTGGCTGGACCCGGCCGTCGCCCGGCGCCTGCTGAGCGACTTCGCCGTGCAGGCCCCACCCGCCGCGCCGGCGGCGGGGCACCTCGAGGTGCTCACCGCCCGTGAGCGCCAGGTGCTGGTCCTGCTGGCGCACGGGCTGTCCGGTCCGCAGATCGCCTCCCACCTGGTCATCGGCGGCGCCACCGTCAAGACGCACCTGGCGCGGGTGCTGATGAAGCTGGGGCTGCGGGACCGGGCGCAGGCGGTGGCGCTCGCCTACCAGGCCGGGCTGGTCCGCGCCGGCGAACCGCTCCCGAGCTCGCCGCGCCGGGAACGGTTCCCGGGCGCGCGGTAGCTGCCGGACCGGAGCCCGGCGGCCGCACCCCGGGACGACGACTGCACCCCGGGACGACGACGGCTGCACCCCGGGCTGACGTCGCGGGGGCGGTCGCCACCTGGAGCGGACCCGTGGATCACCTCCCACGGGGACGACCGGCTCGATCGAGGGGAGAAGCCTCTGCGGTGGCGACCACGGCGGTCACCACCGAGTCGATCGGGAGGTCCCCATGACCGAGAACACGAGAACGAGCGGGACGACGCGCTCGCAGCCGCGATCCCCCTCGCTCGCAGCCGCGCAGCGCGGGGAGGCGGGAGCGTGGGAACTGCTCGTGCAGCGCTGGCAGCCGCTGGTGGCCGCGACGGTCCGCCAGCAGGGCCTCGGGGCCGGCGAGTGCGAGGACGTCGTCCAGACGGTCTGGCTGCGGCTGTTCACCGGCATCGACTGCATCCGCGACCAGGCCGCCCTGCCCGGGTGGCTCGTCACCACCAGCCGGCGCGAGGCCTGGGCCGCCGCGCGCCGCGGCCGTCGGGAACTGCCCTGCGCGGAACCCTTCCCCGCGGAACCCTCCAGCGACTGCGACGACGTGTTCCGCGCCGTGCGGCAGCGCCTGGCGCTGTCCCGGTTGCGGCCCTGCGTGGCGCTGCTGCCCGAGCGCGAGCGTCGCCTCGTCGAGGCCCTGCTGGACCCCCGTGAACCCACGTACCGCGAGATCAGCCACCGCCTGGACATGCCGGTCGGCGCCATCGGCCCGGTGCGGCGCCGGGCCGTCCAGCGCCTGCGCCTGCTGCTGGAGCACGAGGACCGGGAACTGCCCGCTGCGAGCTGAGGAGCGCCGCGGTGCCCGCCGCAGGGGGCGGCACCGCGCACCGACCGGCCGGGGCGGCGGTTCCGCCTCGAACGAGCATCGAGCGAGGAGACGGTGGACACCATGGTGACGATCGCAGGGATCATCGGCACGCTCGGCGGCGTCCTGCTGCTGGTCGGGCTGGTCGGCGGGGACTTCCAGTTCTCGGGCTCCGTCATGCCCAAGGTGGGGAACACCTCCCGGGTCCTCTGCTTCGGTGTCGGCGGCGTGCTGCTGCTCACCGCCCTGGGGCTGGTGCTGATCGCTCCCGGGGAAGCAGGGGCGCGACCGCCGGACCCGGCGCCGACGACGAGCCGGGACGAACTCCCCGAACCACCCGCACCACTCCCGCCCGCGCCCGAACCGCCCGCGCCCGAACCGCCCGCACCCGAACCGCCCGCACCCGAACCACCGGTCCCGCTGCAGCCGGCCCCCGGGTACGTCCTGGCCGGCAGCGGGTCCACCGCGTACGTCTTCGCCGCCCCCAGCAGCGAGGCGCCGGTGCTGACGGAGATCGACGACGGCGCCCTCGTCCACATCCTCTGCACGGCGATGGGCGAGAGCGTCACCTCTCCCCTGACCGGCCTCACGAGCAGCCTGTGGAACTTCACCACCGACGGCGGTTTCGTGCCCGACGTGCTCGTCGACACGGGTACCGAACAACCCACCATGCCGAACTGCTCGCAGTGAGCACCACCCCGTCCGCACCGCGCCACCGCTGCCCGTCGGAGGGCAGCGGTGGCGCGGTGCGGACGGGGTTCGCGGGGGGCGGGGCAGCAGCGAGCTCACCGTCGCGACCTCACCGGTGCAGCGGCACGCCACCGGGTGTGTCGAGGTTGGGCACCAGGTAGGTGGTGAGCGCCTGCACCAGGTAGCCGACCAGCGCGACGTTCTCCTCGGCGCCCCAGCCGCCGGTGGTCAGCAGGAGCGTCAGCAGCGCACCCAGCGCGGTGATCTGCGCGACCAGCCACTTGCGGGTGGGGTGCCGGCTCGCCCGTGGTGCTGCGGACGGCTCATGCGCTGGTGCCACGGTCGCGGCCTCGTCCCCCATGGTGGTTCCTCCCTCGTCGTGGTTCGCCCGTGGTGGTTCGTCCGTAGCGGTTCGTCCGTGGTGGTCCGTCGTGCCGGGTGGCGCACCACCCCCGCCGACGGGTCGACCGGGTCGGCGGGGGCGGTGCGGGTCTCAGGGCCGTGCGGGTTTCAAGAGGTCGGGACGCGCACGCCCATCCGCGACCAGGTGAGCGGGCCGACGACCCCGTCGGCCGTGAGACCCTGGGCGGCCTGGTAGCGGCGCACCGCGGCCTCGGTGGCCGGCCCGAAGCGTCCGTCGTCGGCCACGCCGTTCCAGCGCTGCACGAACGCCACGTCGTCGCCCGCACGTCCCCGGCGCAGCACCCGCGAACCGGGAGCGGAACCGGCGACGAACGCCTCGTACTGCTGCGGGAGCTCGCGGGGCGAGGAGGGGCCGTGCGCCCCCGCGGACGAGGACGCGCCCCCCAGGGCGGTGACGCGCTCCAGGGCCTGCCGGTGACCGAGGATGACCTCCACGTGCATCTCATCGGCGCGGCGCTGGTAATCACCCCCCCAGCGCAGGCCGTAGTGACCGGCCAGCCGGCGCACCTCGGCGGCCTGCCTGGACGAGAACGTCCCCCGCGCGCCCAGCGGGTGGCGCGGTGCGTTCAGGTCGACGGCGATCCCGGCCGCGTGGAAGGACGGTGAGCTGGAGCCTCGCACCGCGCGGTAGGCGTACCCCCAGCAGCTCGCCGGGTCCAGCCGCTCGACGCGCTCGTGGAAGTCGCGGGCGAAGCCGATCAGCAGCGGGGCGACGTCGGCGCGGACGGGCAGCTGCACGGAGGTGCCGGGAACCGTGAACGTCGTGATGCCCAGCGCGCCGCGGTCCGCGGAGACGGCGAACCCGTTGATGGCGACCACCTCCGGCTCACCTCCCCCGCCGGGCGCCGGTGGCGGTGGGCAGACGTCGGTCGGTGTCGGGTCCGGGACGGGGGCGGGACAGGAGTTCCACGGGTCACCTCTGCGCTCGCGGTGGCGGAAGGGTCGTGGTCGACGACCCGACGTCGGTGCCGCCGTCCAGCGGCGGCAGTCGACGCACCATGGGAGATGCGCGTGGAGGCCTCGTGATAGCGGACTGCACGGGCGGTGTGCTCGCCCGTGGTCGCGGCGGCGGTGCTCGACGGCCCACGTCGGCGTGGTGCGCGCACCGCTGCGCGTGTGGAGGGGGTTTCTCGGGGAGCGCCGTCCCCACCGGCGGGAAGGGCCTGCGCGGCCGGCGGTGCGCCGATCGCCGACAGGGCCGGTGGGGGCTCAGCGGGGGGAACTCGGGTGCTCGACGTGCGGGTGGTTCAGCGGGTGGTGCGGACGGGGACGTCGTAGCGGTGGGCCAGCGCCTCGCGCTCGACGTCCGTCAGCCCGTCGCTGCCGCGCAGCATCGCCGGCTCGTCGCCGGCGAGGGCCTGCTCGGGGTTCGCGGACGGGTCGTGCGGACCGGTGGGCTGACCGCCGTGCCGGGCACCGAGCCCGAGCAGCAGCGGATCCGGTGGCCGGTGGTGACGTCGGGGAGGGTGACCTGTCTCGGCTGCTCGTGGCATCGCGTCCTCCTGATCGCGTGCTGGTCACGGTTCGCGCTTCTCGCGCACCCCCCATGGAGCCACGAAGCCCGCCCCCGCGCTACGCGAGGAGGCCGTGCGCGGGAACCGAGACGCGATCGAGACCGCGGCGTAGCCGTCGCCGGTCGCTCCCGCGGCGCCCGCACGGCCCGCACGGCCCGCACGGCCCGCACGGCCCGCACCGATGACTTCGCGCCGTCCGGCGGGTCCACCCGCCATGACCTTCACCCACGTGCTGGCCGGCGCCCTGGTCAGCGACCTGAGCGCCGCCGAGACCTGGTACACCACCCTCTTCGAGCGGGCGCCGGACGCCCGGCCGATGGAGGGGCTGCTGCAGTGGCACCTGCCCGGCGGCAGCGGCGTGCAGGTCTACCGCGACCCCGACCGCGCCGGGCGCGGCTCGCTGGTCCTGCACGCCGACGACCTGGACGCCGCCGCCGCACGGCTGAGCGAGGCGTCCGTGCGGCACGAGGGCCCCGAACCGGGCGGCGGCGCACGCATCCTGCGCCTGAGCGACCCCGACGGCAACGCCGTCGTCCTCACCGGCACCTGAGCGCCGCGGCACGGCTGCCCTCACCCCGGTGGGCGCTCACCCCAGACGTCGTGCTCCAGCACCGAGGCCGCCCTGATCACCGCGGTCTGCTCCGGGCCGAGTCCGCTGCCCCGGAAGGCCCGCAGCGCCGCCTGCGACACCCACCGCTCGAAGACGTCGCCCCGGTCGTCCTGCACCACGTCCGCGGCGATGCTGAAGTCCAGGCAGCCCTCCGTGGCGCGGGCCCGGCGCACCACCTCCTCGCAGCCGGCCAGGAAGGCCCCGCGGTCCGCGGGGTCGACGATCAGGTGTCCGGCGACGATGATCACGGAGTGCTCCTCGGGGTGGGTGCGGAGGGTGCCGGGAGGAGGACCGCGCCGGGGGCCGGAGCTCATCGGTGCACCGGCCTCCGGGCGCGCCGGCGGCGTCAGCCCACCGCGGCCACGCCGACCAGGTTGCCCGCCGGGTCGCGGAAGTGGGCGACGACGAGCCCCGAGGGCGCCCGCACGGGTCCCATCACCCGCTGCCCGCCCAGGGCCTCGGCCTGCTCCAGCGCTGCGCCGACGTCGGGCACCCCGACGTAGAACACCGCGCGCGGGCCGTGGCCGGCGCCGCCGCCCACACCACCGGGGATGCCCGCGCCGCGCGACGTGCGGCCGGGATCGGTGAAGCCGTACTCGCCGGGAGCGGAGACCTCGGGCGCCACCGGGGAGGAGGTGTCGAACTCCCACCCGAACAACCGCCCGTAGTAGCCGCGCAGGCCCGCCGCGTCCTCCCCGGTGACCTCGAAGTGCACGACCGCGCGTGGTGTGACCGGCATCGTCTGCTCCTGACGTCGTGGGGGCCCGTGTTCCCCGCTCCCTCCACGACCCGCACCGCGGCGGGAAGTCATCGGCGGCGCGCACGGTCCCGCCACCGACGTCCTCGTCCCCCGACCGATGAGTTCCCGCCCGCCCGGGCGTCCACCCGGCATGGCGATGACGACGAGGGTGCTCAGCGTGGCGCTGCCGGTGGCCGACCAGGACGCGGCGCTGGCCTTCTACACCGGTGTGCTCGGCTGCCGGCTGCGCCACGACGTGGAGGTGTGGCCGGGGGTCCGGATGGTGGAGGTGGTGCCACCGGGCTCTGACGTCGGCCTGGTGCTGCTGCCGCCCGGCAGCCCGCTGCCGATGGCGGTGCGGCTGGGCACTCCCGACGCCGGGGCCGCCCACGCCCGGCTGGGCGGCGGCACCGCGGACGTCGAGGGCGTGGTGCTGCACAACGAGGAGGTGCTGCGCTGGGAGGGGGTGCCGGCGATGTTCCACTTCAGCGACCCCGACGGCAACGACCTGGTCTACCTCGAGGACCCGGCGACCGAGGGCGAGTGACGGCACCGGGCCGGCCGCCGGGAGCCGTCGGGCGACGCGCGAACGCCCCCGGACGATCTCGTCCGGGGGCGTTCGCGGGGTGCGGCTCGGCGGGGTGCTGCGGCGTTCAGCGCCGCAGCACCCCGCTGCTCACAACCCGATCTTGCCGGCCAGGCCGCCGAGGCCGCCGCCCTTGTCGTCGCCGCCACCACCACCGGTGAACTTGGCGATCAGCTCGCCCGGGTCGACGCCGAAGCGGCTGAGCAGGTCGGCGTGCTGGTCGGTGTCGACCTGACCCGGCAGCTGCGCGTCGGCCTCCTGCGCCTTGCCGTCGTCGTTGAACTTCTCCCGGATGAGCTGGAGGATCATCTCCTTGGGGATCTGCACGGTGCTGTTCCTCCTCGCGTTCGGACGTCGCTGACGACCACACCCTGCCCCGCCCGCCGGAGACCCGCACCCGGAACTCCGTTCGAGCCGCGTCCGTTCCGGCCCACCTCGCCGCAGCGCCTCGCGCGAGGGGGGAACGCCGAAGGGGCGGCAGGGGCGGTCCGCCCCTGCCGCCCCTCGACGCGGTTCCGCTGCCTCGTCCGCTGCCTCGGTGGTCAGCGCGTCAGCGGCCGAGACCCGCCTTGTCGACCTTGCGGTGGAAGCGCATGCCCGCGACGCCTCCGAGGACCGCGCCCAGCAGGCTGACCACTGCGGCGGCGATCGCGGTGATGATGCCGCCGGTGCTCAGCTGCCCCTCGCCGATCGGCAGCCGGGGCAGGGTGTTCAGCTGCGAGAGCACGTTGTACTGCGATCCGGCGACGGCGCCGGCGACGGCGAGCACGATCGCGATGACGACGGCCCAGATCCACACGGCCACGCCCTGCTTGGCGCCGTTGAAGCGGGCCATGCGGCCGGCGACGTAACCGCCGCAGAAGTAGGCGACGAGCAGGACGACCAGCAGGCCGACGGCACCGGCGATGCCGACGCCGGCGGCGTTGGAGGTGGCCTGTCCCACGGCTTCCCCGACGGCGGTGCCGGTGGCCAGCCCGACGGCGGCACCGGCTGCGGCCAGCAGCGCGGTCAGCAGGACGCCGGTGCCGGTCGCGGTGAGCCACCCGAAGAAGGCCGAGCCGAACTTCATGCCGCCGAAGGCGTTCTCCTCGCGCTCCAGCACGGACTGGCGGTCCATGGGCTGGCCGTGCTGCTGGCCGTGCTGCTGGCCGTGCTGCACGCTCAGGCGGGGGTCCGCCTGGGCCTGCTGCGCGGGGCGCCCGGACGAGGGCGGACGGTGGCCGCCGGTGCCGGGGTTCCCGGAGTCGCCGGCGGCGTGCGCGCCGCCGGGACCGGTGGGAGTGCTCATGACGGTTCTCCTCGAGGGCGGGGAC
>NZ_JAAALL010000223.1 GCF_009906315.1 Kineococcus vitellinus
GGGTGTCGTCGGTGGTGGGGAAGCCCATGCCGCCGCCCTCCCAGCCCATCGACGCCCACTTCTCGCGGATCGCGCCGCGCACCTCGTGGGCGCCGGCTTCCCGGTGACCGGGGACTCCCGTGCCCTCGGCGGCTGGTTCACCCACTTCCAGGGCGGCTCGATCTACTACTCCCCCGCGAGCGGTGCGCACTTCACCGGCGGCGCCATCCGCGACCGCTGGGCCGCGATGGGCTGGGAGCGCGGCGGCATGGGCTTCCCCACCACCGACGACACCCCGACCCCGAACCGCAAGGGCTGGTACACCCACTTCCAGGGCGGCTCGATCTACTGGTCGGCGGCCACCGGCGCGCACGCCGTCCGCGGCGGCTTCCGCGACACCTGGGCGTCGATGGGCTGGGAGAACTCCTGGCTCGGCTTCCCCACCAAGGACGAGTACTCCGTCGAGGGCGGGACGCGCATGGACTTCCAGGGCGGGACGCTCAGCTGGAGCCGGTCCACCGGCAAGATCACGGCCAGGAGGAGCTGACGTGGCCCGTCGGCGCCGCGCCCTGCGCGTCCTCGCGGTCGCCGTGGCGGCCGCGGCGCTGACGGTCACCGCCGCCGCACCCGCGGCCACCGCCGCCGCGCCGCGCCCGCCCGCCGGGCTGCCGGCGGGCGTGGACGCCTTCGCGCGCTACCAGGCGCCCCTCGGCTGCGCCGCACCGCAGCCGGGGACGCTGGCGCTGCGGCAGCTGGTCCTGGACACCTGGGGCCGGCAGAGCGTCGGCACCGCCCGCACCTGCCCGGTCGGCGGCGCGCCCACCTCCGAGCACCACGAGGGCCGGGCGCTGGACTGGGTGCTCGACGCCGCCGACCCCGCCCAGGCGGCGCTGGCGCGCGAGTTCACCGACTGGCTGCTGGCTCCCGACGACCGCGGGAACGCGGCGGCCGCCGCCCGCCGGCTCGGCGTCATGTACGTCATCTGGGACGGGCGGGTCTGGAAGGCCTACCGCCCCGCCGACGGCTGGCAGCCGTACACCGGCGCCGACCCGCACACCGACCACGTCCACGTGTCGCTGTCCTTCTCCGGCGCGGCGCGCGAGACCTCCTGGTGGACGGGCGCGACCGACCCGCTGGTCGGGCACTGGCTGGCCCTCGGCGGCACCCGCTCCGCGCTCGGCCCGGAGGTCGGCGGCACGCGCACGACGGCCGCCACCGGCGTCAGCCGCCGCGACTACCGCTCCGGCAGCGTCTACTCCTCGCCCGCCACCCCGGTGCGCGAGGTGCACGGGCTCATCGGCGCCCGCTTCCACGCCCTCGGCGGAACGGCCGTCCTCGGGCTGCCGCTGACCGACGAGGTCCCCACCCCCCGCCGCGCCGGCGCCTTCAACCACTTCCAGGGCGGCTCGGTCTACTGGTCCCCGGCCACCGGGGCCCACGAGGTGCGCGGCGCGATCCGCGAGCGCTGGGCGCAGCTGGGCTGGGAGGGCGGCCTGGGCTTCCCCACCACCGGTGAGGAGCGGACTCCGGTGAAACCCGGTGCCTACACGCACTTCGAGGGAGGATCGGTGTACTGGTCGCCGGCGACCGGTGCGCACGCCGTCCGCGGCGCGCTGCGCGAGCGCTGGGCGGCCACCGGCTGGGAGAACGGGCCGCTCGGCTTCCCGGTCGCCGACGAGCGCCCCGTCCCCGGCGGGCTGCGGCTGGACTTCCAGGGCGGCTCGATCACCTGGAGCGCCACCGCCCGCACGACCACCGTCTCGCTGAACCGCTGATCACCGTCGACCAGGAGAGAACCATGCCCCGCCCCCGCTCCCGCCTCCTCCGCCTCACCACCGGCCTGGTCGCCGGCACCGCCGCCGCGCTGGCCGCCAGCACGCTGAGCGCCGCCCCGGCCTCCGCCGACGAGGTGCGCCCCGCCGTCGGCGGTTCCTTCACGTTCGTCGGCCACGGCTACGGGCACGGCATCGGCATGTCGCAGTGGGGCGCGCAGTCCCGCGCCGTCGCCGGGCAGGGCTACCGGACGATCCTGGACTTCTACTACCCCGGCACCGCCGTGGCGAGCCGGGAGAACCGGACGCTGCGCGTCGGGCTCACCGCCCTCAGCACCCCCGCCGTGACCGTCGCCGCCCCCACGGGCGCCGCGCTGTCGCTGTCCACGAGCGGGCGGAAGGTGGAGCCCGGTCAGCGCCTGGTCGTCACCGGCGCCGGCGGCGGGCTGGCCGCCGGGGTGGGCGGCGCCTGGCAGGAGGCCTGGGGCGGCGCCGTGACCGTCAGCGGCCCCGACGGCGTCCTGCTCGTCAAGGCCGACGGCACCTCGGTGCGCTACGAGGGCACCGTGCGGATCGTGCCCGGCAGCCCGAACCTCACCGTCGTCAACGACGTCCCGCTGGAGACCTACCTGCGCGGCGTCGTCCCCGCCGAGTCCCCGTCGTCGTGGAACGCCGAGGCCCTCAAGGCGCAGGCCGTCGCGGCCCGCAGCTACGCGCTGTCGGTGCTGCGCGCGCAGGCGCAGACCGACATCTGCGACACCACCGCCTGCCAGGTCTACCGCGGCGCCGAGAGCCGCGACGCCGCCGGGCGCACCACCTGGACGACGCCCGCCTCGACCAACGCCGCCATCGCCGCGACGGCCGGGGAGGTCCGCGCCCACGGCGGCGAGGTCGCCTTCACCCAGTTCTCCTCCTCCAACGGCGGCTGGAGCGTGGCGGGCTCCAAGCCGTACCTGGTCGCCAAGGAGGACCCGTTCTCCGCACCCGGCAGGGCGGTCGCCGGCGACCCGGTGGCCGCCTGGACGGCGACCGTCGCGGCGTCGACGCTCGACGGCGGCTGCGCCCCCGGCGGTGCGGCCACCGGGATCGTCGTCACCGGCCGCGACGGGCGCGGCGACTTCGGCGGGCGCGTCAGGACCGCCAGGCTGCTGTGCACCAACGGCACGGTCGAGGTCACCGGCACGAAGCTGCGCCAGCTCGGCGGGCTGCGCTCGGACTTCGTCGGCATCGTCAGCGCCGTCCAGCTCGCCCACCAGCGCCTGGGCGGGACCGGCGGCCCGCTGGGCGCGGCCACCAGCGCCGAGCTGGGCACCCCGAACGGCCGCGGCAGCTACCAGCACTTCCAGGGCGGCTCGATCTACGCCTCGGCCGCCGGCGCCCACGACGTGCGCGGCGCGATCCGCCAGCGCTGGGCGCAGCTGGGCTGGGAGAACGGCCTGGGCTTCCCCACCGGCGGCGACAGCCGCACCCCGGACGGCTCGGGCTTCTACACCCACTTCGAGCACGGCTCGATCTACTACTCCGCCGCCACCGGCGCCCGCGAGGTGCGCGGCGCGATCCGCGAGCGCTGGGCGCAGCTGGGCTGGGAGCGCGGGATGGGCTTCCCCACCACCGGTGACGTGCGCACCCCCAACGGCGCCGGCTACTACACCCACTTCCAGGGCGGCTCGATCTACTGGTCCCCCGCCACCGGCGCCCGCGAGGTGCGCGGCGCGATCCGCGAGAGGTGGGCGCAGCTGGGCTGGGAGAACGGCGCCCTGGGCTTCCCCGCGACCGGTGACGTGCGCACCCCCAACGGGCGGGGCTCCTACACCCGCTTCCAGGGCGGCTCGATCTACTGGTCGCCGGCCACGGGTGCGCACGCCGTGCGCGGCGGGCTGCTGGACACCTGGGGCGCGCAGGGCTGGGAGAACGGCTCCCTGGGCTTCCCGGCCAGCGACGAGACGTGGGTGGGCGGCGTCCTCGTGCAGCGCTTCGAGGGCGGCACCCTCACCTGGAACCCCGCCACCGGGACGATCACCCGCAGCTGACGGGCCCTCCCCCTGCTCCCGTCCCCGTTCCCGCGGTGATCCCGCACGTGACACCGTGCGGGATCACCGCGGGAGCGGGGGTCGACCTCACCGGGCGGAGCGGGGAGCGCGGCGCAGCAGGGGCGCGGCCAGCAGCGCGGTGAGCACGAGCAGCGAGACCGGGCGGGTCAGCGCGAGCAGCGCCCCGCCCGCCCCGCCGAGCGCGTCGGCGGCCTGCAGCACCGGCAGCAGCCACGGCACCCCCGCCAGCGCCGCCACCGCCGCGGGCGCGGCGCGCCGGCGGCCGGCCAGCAGGACCCCCGCGGCCAGCGGCGCCGCGAGGGCGTGGTGCGACCACGTCACCGGCGAGACCAGGCACGTCACCAGGCTGACGAGCAGCCCGAAGCGCAGCCGGTGCACCGGCTGCGACCAGTCGCAGCGGTGCGCGGCGAGCGCCGCGAGCGCCAGCAGCGGCGGCGCGCACACCAGGCCCAGCGCACCCGCCGCCGCGTCCGCCAGGCCCGCGTGCGCGAAGGCCCCCGCCAGGGAGTTGTTGCTCGTCGTCCCGGGGGCGGCGACGCGGGCGGAGTTCCACAGCAGGTCGGTGAAGTAGCTGCGCGCCGAGGCGGGCGCGGCCAGCGCGCCGAGCAGCGTGGCCGCCGCCCCCACCGCGACGACGGGCAGCGCGAACCGCCGCCGCGCCGGGCGGTTGAGCACCGCGGCGACCACGAGCGCGGGCGTCACCTTCACCGCACCCGCCAGCGCGGCCAGCACCGCCCCGCCCCGCCCGCCGCGCAGGCAGCCGACGACGAGGGCGGTGACGACCAGCGGGCTGACCTGCCCCAGCACGAGCGCCTCGCGGAAGGGGTCGCTGAGCAGCACAGCACCCGCCCCGCAGCCCACGAGCAGCGCCGGGGCGCCCGCCGCGCGCAGCACCCGCACCGCCGCCCACGCCGTGAGCGCCAGCAGCAGCGCGTCCCACAGCAGCAGGTCCACCGCCGCGGGCAGCAGCAGCAGCGGCAGGAAGAGCACGGCCGCGAACGGCGGGTAGACGAACCAGTGCCCGCGCCAGGTCTCGCGCAGGTAGACGTCCCGGCCGGCGAGCAGGTCGCGGGCCCCGTCGCGGTAGACGGCGAGGTCGTAGCCCGGCTGCCAGGACTGCTGCCCCAGCCCGCTCGCCACCAGCGCCGCCGCCGCGAGCGCCCCCAGCAGCAGGGGCAGCGCGACGGCCGGCGCGGGGGCGCGGCGCGGGCGGTGCGGGCGGTGCGGGCGGTGGTGCTCAGGCACCGGTCGCGGAGCGGTCCGGGAAGACGAGGGTCCGGAAGGTGACGAAGCGGAAGACCATGGCGATCGCCATCCCCACGACGTTGCCGGAGAGGTTGTCGGCCAGCGGCGAGGTCCAGCCGAGGCCGTGGTGGGTGATCGCCAGGCACAGCAGCTGCAGCCCCGCGGCGATCACGCTCAGCAGGAAGAACATCGCGTACTCGCGGCCCGGGTGCTCGCTGCGCCGGTCGCGCCAGGTGTAGTACCGGCTGCCGAGGAAGGCGATGGCGATGGCGATGACGCTGGAGACGACCTTGGAGGTCAGCGACCCGACGCCGGAGAACAGCAGGGCGTTGAAGACCAGCAGGTCGGCCAGGTAGGCGATGCCGCCGCTGACGAGGAAGCGCCCCACCTCGCGCACCCGCTCGTGGGAGACCGCGGCGGCCAGCCGCCCGCCGCTCACAGCCACACCGCCAGCAGCAGCGAGGCGCACCACAGGACCGCGAGCGCCAGCAGCACCCGGTCGTGCAGCGCGATCTCCTCGGGCTCCTCGGCGTTGCCGCGGTCGACGTCGACGGCGTAGCGCAGCACCGCCAGCACGAAGGGGACGATGGTCGTCGTGGAGAGCATCGTGCCGGTCTGCACGACGAGGACCTCCACCGCCCACAGCGCGTACGTGGTGACGACGACCGTGGCCGCCAGCGTCCACACGAAGCGCAGGTAGGTCGTGGAGTACTTCTGCACGACGCGGCGCACCGGCTCGCCGGTGAGCTCGCCGCGCCGGGCCTCGCCGTAGCGCTTGCCGGCCGCCATGAACAGCGACCCGAACGCCGCCGTGAGCAGGAACCACCCCGACAGCGGGATGCCGCCGGCGGTGCCGCCGGCGAGCATGCGCAGCAGGAAGCCGGAGGCCACGCAGCCCAGCTCCAGGACCGGCTCGTGCTTGAGGCCGAAGCAGTAGGCGAGCTGGACGACGAAGTAGACGGCCAGGACGACGCCGAGCGCGGGCTGCCACCACAGCCCCGTCCCGATGCCGACGACGGCCAGCGCGACGGCCAGCGCGACGGCCGCGCGCACGCCCAGCTCACCGGCGGCGATGGGCCGGAACCGCTTGCGCGGGTGGGCCCGGTCGGCCTCGACGTCGCGGGCGTCGTTGACGAGGTAGATCGAGCTGGAGACCAGGCAGAACAGCGCGAAGGCCACCGCGACGCCCAGCAGGGTGTCCAGGCCGACCTGCTCCCCCGCCGGGAACACCGGGGCGAGGACGAGCACGTTCTTGACCCACTGGCGCGGGCGCATCGCCCGCAGCCACGCGGGCAGCACGGCGCGGCGCGCGGCGCGGGTGGGCGGGGTCACCGGCTGCTCCTGCGTCCGGCTCACGGCGCCGGCCGGGTGCTCAGGCGCGCGGCGCCCCCGCGCACGACGGCGGTCGTCGCCGCCCCGAGCAGCGCCCCGGCGGTGACGTCGGAGGGGTAGTGCACGCCGAGGACGAGGCGGGAGAGCGCCATCGCCGGCACCAGCGGCCACGTCGGCACCCCCAGCAGCGGCGCGAAGGCGATCGCCGCGGCCGTCGTGGACGTGGCGTGCGAGCTGGGCATGCTCCAGCGGCTGGGCGTGGCCACCCGCACGCTGACGGTGTGCTCCAGCGGGCGGTGGCGGCGCGCGACGCGCTTGAGCACGACGCTGGCGCCGTGCGCGGCGACGACGGCCGTCGTGGCGACCGCCCACTCCCGGCGCCGGCGGCGGTCCAGCGCGAAGCCGGCGGAGCCGACGGCGATCCAGGCGGCGGCGTGCTCGCCGGCGTGCGAGAGGCCCGTGGCCGCGGCGACCGCGGTCCGCGAGCGCACGGCGGACTGCACGGCGCGCAGCACGGCGAGGTCGGCGGCGGCGACGCGCTCGAGGGCGCGCGGCTGCCCGCTCACCGCCCCGCCTCCAGCAGCACGATGCGCCCGGGGGCGAGGATGTGGCCGGTGCGGGCCGGCCAGCTGGCGACGACGCCCTCGGTGGGCACGTCCGCGTCGGCGAAGTAGGCGAGGCGTCCGGTGGTGGGCAACGGGTCGCTGTCTCCCGGGTAGTGGCGGTGGTTGAGGTCGAGGGCGCGGCGGGCGAGGCCGCTGGTGCGCTCGCGCTGGGCCTCCACGAGCGGCCGCAGCCGCGCGGGGTCGGCGAAGATGTCGACGACGCAGTCGCAGGCGTAGGCCAGGTGCCCGATCTCGCCGGGCGACTCCACGAGGCCGACGTCCATGGCGGCCAGGTCGGCGCCGATGGCGGCGTACTGGGCGGGGGTGGCGTAGTTGGTCTGGATCGCCGAGAGCACCCACGGCCGGCCCTGGCGCACGTCCAGCACGGCCGAGGCGACGACCTGGGCGACGACGGCGAGGGCCGCCGCGCCGGCCAGCGCCCCGAGCACGGCCCGCGGCGCCCGGCGGGGCGCGCGGGCCGTGCTC
>NZ_JAAALL010000224.1 GCF_009906315.1 Kineococcus vitellinus
CCCCCACCGCGCACCGCCGCTCCCGCCGTCCCCGGCGCTCGCCGCGCTCCACCCCGCGAGCAGCGGCAGCACCTGCGCGGTGGGGGAACCGCGTTCGACGGTGTAGACGACCAGGCGCTGCTCGGGGTCGTGCGGCCCGACGACGGACTCGACGCCGAAGCTCAGCGGTCCGGCGACCGGGTGGTCGAGGTGCTTGGTGACCGAGGTGCGGAAGGTGACCCGCTGGTCGGCCCACCACCGCTCGACGTCGGGGTCGCCGCGGCGCAGCTCCTCGACCAGGGCGCCCAGGCGCCGGTCGTCGGGGTGGCGGCCCACCTCGTAGCGCAGCGCCCCGACCGCCGCGGCGGCGAAGTCGGCCCAGTTGACGATCCGCGTCCGCGCACCGGGGTCGAGGAAGAGCCACCGCGCGAACGAGGTCCCGGGGTCCACCGCCGTCCCCAGCACCCGGCTCAGCAGGTCGTTGCGCGCCAGCACCTGCGTCCTGCGCCCCAGCAGCAGCACCGGCACGTGCTCCAGCGCGTCCACCAGGCGCAGCAACCCCGGGTCGGGTCGCTGCGCGGCCTCCGGCCCGGCCCACCGCCGGCGCGAGGAGGGGGCCGCCAGGTCGCGCAGGTGGGCGCGTTCGACCTCGTCCAGCTGCAGCGCCCGCGACAGCGCCTGCACCACCTCGTCGGTGACGGTGTGCTGGCGCCCCTGCTCCAGGCGGCTGTAGTGGTCCGGGCTCAGGCCCGCCAGCACGGCCAGCTCCTCCTTGCGCAGCCCCGGCACGCGCCGCGGCCCGGGGAAGGGCGCGATCCCCGCCTGCGCGGGGGTCAGGCGGTCGCGCCGCGAGCGCAGGAACGCCCCGAGGGCGGAGCGGTCGGCGGGCACCGGGCCAGCGTAGGAGGACGGACCCGGCGCGGACCCGGTCACGCCGTGACCAGGCAGCGCGCGCCCTGGTGCGCCTGCCGCGGGCCCGCTCGACTGGTCCCCGTGACCACCACCCAGTCCACCCAGTCCACCCGGTCCGTCACCCAGGAGCACCGCACCGTGCTCGTCACGGGGTCCACCAGCGGCATCGGCGCCGCCACCGCCCGCACCCTGGCCGCGCAGGGGTGGCGCGTCCTCGTCACCGGCCGCGACCGGACCCGCGGCGACGCCGTCGTCGCGGACCTCGTCGCCGGCGCCGACGCCGGTGCCGCTCGGGCCGTGTTCCTCCCCTCCGACCTCACCGGGACGCCCGAGGCGCTGCGGGCCTTCGCGGCCGCCGCCGTCGAGGCCGCCGGCGGCCGGCTGGACGCCGTCGTGCACAACGCCGCGCTGTGCCCGCCGGTGGACACCGTGAGCCTGAGCGACGCCGACCTGGAGGCGACCCTCGCGGTCAACGTCCGCGCCCCCCACGTCCTCACCGCCGCGCTGGCCCCCGCGATGGCCGAGCGCGGCCACGGGGCGATCGTGGTCATCGGTTCCTGGATGGCCCACCTCGGGCACCCCTTCGTCGGCCTGTACTCGGCGACGAAGGCCGCCGAGATCCAGCTCGCCCGCAGCTGGGCAGCGGAGTTCGGACCCCGCGGGGTGCGGGTCAACACCGTCTCCCCGGGCGCCACCCGCACCCCGGTCAACGCCTCCGCGGGCGACGTCGTCGCCGCCATGACCGCCGGGACCCCCGCCGGGCGCCCCGGGAGGCCCGAGGAGGTCGCCGACGCGGTGGCGTGGCTGCTCTCGGAGGCCTCCGGCTACGTCCACGGCGCGGAGATCGCCGTGGACGGGGGCATCACCGCCACCCGCTCCGCCTGAGCCCCACCGGCGGTGGTGTCAGCGGGCGCTGGCGACGGTGCCGACCCCGAAGGCGGTCAGGACCACGGCGCTGGTGCGCTCCAGCGCCCGGGTCACGTGCGGGCGGCGCAGCCAGGTGACGGCGCGGGCGGCGACCGTGGTCAGGACCAGCAGGTAGCACAGGGCGACGCCGGCCTCGACGAGGCCGAGCAGCAGGGTCGCGCCCACGCCCGAACCGGCGGGGGCGAACTGGGGGACCACGGCGAGGAAGAACAGGCCGACCTTGGGGTTGAGCAGGCACGAGAGCAGCCCCGCGCCGAACGCCGCGCGCGCCCGCACCGCCCGCTGCGCGGGTCCTCCCTGCTCCTGCGGACCCCGGGTGCGGCGCGAGGCGGTGAAGGCGCGCACGCCGAGGACGACCAGGTACAGGCCCCCCAGGACCTTCAGCACCCGGTAGGCGTCGGCGGACTGCTGCAGCAGCGCGGCCAGACCGAGGGCCACCGCTCCCGCCCAGACCACGGCACCGGTGGCCGAGCCGACCGCGGCGAGCGCTCCGGACCGCGCCGCGTGCAGGCTGTGGCGCAGGACCAGGAAGGTGTTGGGGCCCGGGGTCAGCTCCAGCAGCAGGCACAGGGCGGCGAAGGCCAGCAGCGCGTCGATGCTCACGGGGTCCACCCTCCCAGCGCAGGCCCCGCGCGCCGAGCCCCCGGGGGAGCCGGGTTCCCGGGCCGGTGCCACCGGGTCCCGGGATCGGGCGCTCAGTCCTCGCGGCGCCGGCGGTAGCTGCGCGTCTTGTGGCGGTTCCCGCAGACCTCCATCGAGCACCAGCGGCCGCCGCCGCTGCGGGAGGTGTCGTAGAAGGCCCAGCGGCAGTCCGGTGAGGCGCACAGCTTCAGGCGCCTCCACCCCCCGGCGGCCACCTGCGCGGCCACCGTCTCGACGAGCACGTCCAGGGCGGCCGCGCCCGTGCCGGCGACCAGGCGCAGGCGGCCCTCGGCGTCCGGTGCCAGGCGCAGGGGGAAGGCGGCCAGCAGGCCGGCGGTCCGCGCGGCACCGGTGCCGGAGCCGCTGCCGGAGCCGGTGCCGGAGCCGCTGCCGGAGCCGGTGCCGGTGCCGGTGCCGGAGCCGGTGCCGGTGCCGGTGCCGGTGCCGGTGCCGGTGCCGGGGGTGAGTGCTGCGCGCAGGGCGGTGCGCAGCGAGCGGGCGGCGTCCAGGTCGGCGGCGTCCGCGCCCGGCGCGGGGGTGGGCAGGTCGTGCGCCCGCAGCCAGTCCGACAGCGCCTGCGGCGAGGTGAGCCGGTCGGTGGCGACGTGCTGCTGCCCGTGGCGCTGGAAGGTCCTCTCGTCGAGGGTGTTGAGGAACCGCTCGACCAGCACGAGGTCCCCGACGACCCGGGCCCCGGACCCCGGCGCGGCCCCGGGTTCGACCTGCGGGTCGACCTCGGGTCCGGCGTTCGACGCGGCGCCCGCCGCTGCTCCCAGCACGACACCATCTTACGCGATAGATGGTGTTGACCGCTCGCGACACCGGTCATACGCTCCACTGGTGTCGAATTCACCGGAGAACCCGACTCCCGACGCCCGCCCCTGGATCCGGGTGCCCGACGCCGACCTGCAGGAGCTGCGGGCGCGGCTGCGCGCCACCCGCTGGCCCCGCCCCTGGCCCCTCGACGGCTGGCGGGCCGGCACCGACGGCGACGAGCTGCGGCGCCTGGTCGCCCGCTGGGCCGACGGCTACGACTGGCGCCGCCACGAGGCCGAGCTGAACGCGCTGCCCGTGCACCACGCCGACGTCGAGGGCACCCGCGTGCAGTACCTGCGCTTCGAGGCCGAGGCCGGTGCTGCGACCGGTGGTGGGGCCGCGCTGCCGATCGTGCTGACCAACGGCTGGCCCAGCAGCTTCTACGAGCTCGTCGGGCTGGCCGAGCGCCTGGCCACCCCCTCCCGCTCCGGCGGGGACGCGCGGGACGCCTTCACGGTCGTCGTGCCCTCGCTGCCCGGCTTCCCCTCCTCCGAGCAGCGCCCCGGCCTGGAGGGGGCGCTGCCCACCCACGAGCTGTGGCACCGGCTGATGCACGAGCACCTCGGCTTCGAGCGCTACGGCGCCCACGGCAGCGACCTCGGCTCGGCCATCACCGGCTGGCTCGCGCAGGCCCACCCGGAGGCGGTGGTCGGCATCCACGTGCTGGACGTGGACCGCCGGGTGCGCGAGGACGAACCGGAACCGACCGCCGAGGAGCGCGTCTACCTGGACGCCCTGGACGCCTGGTCGCAGGCCGAGGGCGCCTACGCCCACCAGCACAGCACCCGCCCCCTCACCCTGGCCCCGGCGCTGAGCGACTCCCCGGCGGGCCTGCTGTCGTGGATCCTGGAGAAGCACCGCGCCTGGAGCGACTGCGGCGGCGACGTCTCCACCCGCTTCAGCGACGACTACCTGCTCACGCAGGCCTCGCTGTACTGGTTCACGAACACGATCTCCACCTCGCTGCGGCCCTACTACGAACGCGCCCACGGCCTGGCGCCCACCCTGCACCGGGTGGACGTCCCGACCGCGGTGGCGCTCTTCCCCGCCGACCTCGGCGCGCCCGCGCCGCGCAGCTGGGTGCAGCGCCGCTACCGGCTGACCCGCTACACGCCCATGCCGCGCGGCGGGCACTTCGCCGCGCACGAGGAACCCGAGCTGCTGGCCGCGGACATCAGGGCCTTCTTCGGCGAGCTCGCGGGCTCGGGCGGGCAGCTGGGGTCCCGGTGAGGCGGCACGCGTTCGCCCGCACCGAGCAGGCCGTCCTGGACGACCTGCGCGAGCGGTTGCGCCGCTTCCGCAGCGTGCCGGGGGTCCGGCTCGACGGTGCACCGGGTGTTCCGGAGCCCCTGCTGCGCGCGCTGCTCGAGCACTGGCGCGACGGCTTCGACTGGCGGGTGCAGGAGGAGCGGATCGCCGCGCTCCCGTGGTGGGAGACCGAGCGCGCACCGGTCCCGCTGCGAGCCGTCGTCTCCCCGGCGGCCGGCGCCTCCTCCGTCGCGGCCGCCGCCGCACCGGTCGTCGTGCTGCTGCACGGCTGGCCGGACTCCGTCCTGCGCTTCGAGCGGCTGCTGCCGCTGCTGGGCGACGTCACCGTCGTCGTCCCGGCGCTGCCGGGCTTCCCCTTCGCCGCCCCGGTGGCGCAGGGCGGGCTGTCGTCGGTGGCGATGGCCGACGCCGTCGCCGACGCGCTGGCCGAGCTCGGGGTCGAGCGCTGCGTCGTCTCCGCCGGCGACGTCGGCTGCGACGTCGCGGAGGCCCTCGCCGCCCGCCACCCCGCGCTGGTGGCCGCCCTGCACCTGACCGACGTCTCCCAGTACCACTTCCTGGTCGACCCGCCCGGCGACCTGGACGCCGAGGAGCGCGCGTACGTCGAGCGCGGCCACCGCTGGCAGGCGGCGGAGGGCGGGTACATGCACGAGCAGTCCACGCGGCCGAACACCCTCGCGGTGGGCCTGGGCGACTCCCCGGCCGCCCTGGCCGCGTGGATCGTGGAGAAGCTGCTGCGCTGGAGCGACGGCGACGGTTCGCTGACCGACGTCTTCAGCCTCGACGAGGCGCTGACGTGGGTGAGCGCCTACTGGGTGAGCGCGAGCATCGGCACCTCCTTCACGCCCTACGCCGCCGCCGGCGCGAAGGAGTGGCCGAGGATCGAGGTCCCCACGGTCGTCACGACCTTCCCCCGGGACCTGGTCAACGCCCCGCGCAGGTTCGCCGAGCGGTTCTTCGACGTCGTCGCCTGGCGCGAGTTCGAGCGCGGGGGGCACTTCGCGGCCTGGGAGCGCCCGCACGAGCACCTGTGGGGGGTGCGCACCGCCCTGGAGGCCCGGCGGCGATGAGTCTGCGCGCGGTGCGCGGTCAGCAGGACCAGCAGGTGCAGACCGCCGACGCGAGAGGAGACGCCCGTGGTGGCGCTCGAGGACTCCACCCGCCAGAGCCCGTACTCGGACCCCGGCCGGCACGCCGCGCTCCTCGGGGCGCTGCCCGGGGACCTGGCGAGCCTGTGCGCCGCCTCGCGCAACGTCATCGCCCACTACCGCGCCGAGCTGGGGGAGCTGCCCCCGCAGCGGCGGGGGGAGGTGGACAGCCGCTGGCTGGAGGTCGTCCTGGACGTCGACCAGGAGCGCCACGGCACGGGGCTGGAGCGGCCGCGGGTGCTCGGTGATCGGGTGGCGGGGTGCTGCCGCGACCACGCGCTGCTGGTGGTCGGTGCGCTGCGCCAGCGGGGCGTGCCCGCGCGCAGCCGGGTCGGGTTCGCGCACTGCTTCACCCCCGGCTGGGCGCACGACCACGTGGTCGTGGAGCGGTGGGAACGGGGGCGCTGGCGGCGCGCGGACCCGGAGCTGACGGCGAGCGCCGGCTCCTTCGACGTCCTCGACCTGCCGGTCGGGGACGGGGCGCCGTTCGAGACGGCCGCGCAGGCGTGGCTGGGCTGGCGGGCGGGGGAGCGCGACGCCTCCCGCTACGGGGTGGCGCCCGGTGCGCCGTGGTGCGGTCCCGGGTTCGTGCGCGACGAGGTGCTGCACGAGCTGGCGCACCGCCACGGCGACGAGCTGCTGCTGTGGGACGGCTGGGGCGCCGTGGAGGACCCGGGGTCGCTGGCGCTCGAGGAGGTCGACGAGCTGGCGCGGCTGCTGGTGCTCGCGGACGGCGGGGACGAGGCGGCCGAGGCGGACCTGGCGGCGCGCTACCGCGGCGACGAGCGGTTGCACCCGGGGGAGCAGGTGGTCACCCGCTCCCCGTTCGGCGGTCCCGCACGGCTGGTGGACCTGGCGCGGCGCTCGACGACGCCGCTCTAGGGCGGTCGAGCCGGCGCGGCCCTGCACGGCCCACTCCACCGCCTCGCCCGGCTCGTCGGCCGCCAGGACGGCGGTGCGGTGCGCGAGCACGACGAGCGGGCCCTCGCCGGCGAGGTCGTGGGCGAGCGTGCCGCCGCCGGTGCGCAGGTAGCGGGTGGGCTCGGCGGTCGTGTCGTCCTCCTGGGCTGATGGCGGTAGCCCTCGAGCTCGTGCGACGAGCCCGACGCGTCGACGCCCGCCGCCCGCGCTCAGCCGGCGCGGCTCGTGCGCTCGACGCTGGTGGAGACCGAGGCCCCGTCCTTGCCGGTGCTCCAGGGCATGACGCGGTGCCAGCCGGCGCGCACCAGCGCCCGGTCGAGGTCCCCGGTGCTCACCGGCGCCCCGGACGGCTGCGAGGCCCACGGCAGCAGCCGCTCCCAGCCCGCGCGGGCGCGCTGCCCCCGCGGCCGGGAGGGTGCCCACGTGCGCGGTGCACCACCCTCCGGAGCGCCCTGCGGCGAGGGCTCCGCGCCCCGGCCGGGGTCCTCGCCCGCTCCTGGCTCGGCCAGCGGCACCCGCGAGTGCCGCTGACCGGTCTCGGGCAGCGTCAGGAGCAGGGCGTCGACGCCGTCGCGCGGCGCGCCGGTGGTGGTCGTGGTGGCGCTGTAGCTGGCCCTCAGCCTGCGCCCCCGCGGAGCCGGGCCGTCCCAGTCCGGCGGGTCGCCGAGGTCGCGGGCGCGGGCGACCCCGCAGGCGAGGTCGCCGAGGTGCTCGGCCAGCTCGGCGGTCTCGACGCGCAGCCGCCGCAGCGCGGCGAGCGCGTCCCCGGCGGCGCCGGGGGAGGAGGTGGCCGCGGGTCGCCACCGGCTGAGGTCGTCGGGGGCCCGCCGCCAGTGC
>NZ_JAAALL010000225.1 GCF_009906315.1 Kineococcus vitellinus
CGGCGACGACGTCGACGCGCACCCCGGCGTCGGCGAAGGCGCGCAGCACGGCGCTCACGCGCCGCGTGGGCAGGTGGACGTGCTCGCAGGCGCGGTGCAGCGCCCGCGCGTCGACGGAGCCGTGCTCCTTCCCGTGCCGGAAGAGCTCGCGGAAGGGGTCCCGGAAGAGTTCCGCGGGGAGCGGCCGGGAGGTGGGGGCTGTCACCGTGCACTGCCTCTCGTCGGACGTCACGGGTGGTGCGGGCCGGGTGCCCGGTGCGACGACGGGGCCTCAGCCCCGGCCGGCGCGCTGCACGATCTCGACGGCGACCTCCCGCAGCCCGCGCTCGGCCTGCTGCGAGCGGCGGGCCAGGTCCGCGAACGCCTCCGCCGGCGTGCAGCGCAGAGCGGCCACCAGGACCCCCGTGGCCTGCTCGATCACCGCCCGCGAGGCCATCGCCGCCCGCATGTCCTCCCCCAGGGCCTGCGCCGAGGCGTACAGGGAGTGGTTGGCCAGCGCGACGGCCGCGCACCCGGCGAAGACCTGCAGCAGCTGCTCGGCCCCGGCGTCCAGCGCCTCGTCCTCGGAGCAGTAGACGTTGACGGCGCCCAGGACCCGTTGCGGCACCTGCATCCCCACCGACACGACGCTGCGCACCCCCTGCCGGGCGGCGACCGCCGAGAAGTCGGGGTAGGCGACGTCGTTGGTGGTGTCGTCGATGCGCACCACCCGCCCGCTCTGGGCGGCGTCCAGGCACGGGCCGGAGCGCAGGCGGTACTGGCGCTCGTCCAGCGAGGCGGCCAGGCCGCCCGAGGAGGCGGCGGTGTGCGCACCCGCCTCCTCCAGCAGCGTCACCGACACCTCCTCGGCGCCCGGCACGTGCGCCACGGCCAGCTCGGCCACGCGCTCCAGCACGCGCTCCAGCGGCGCCCGGTCGGCCACCAGCCGGCCGAGCTCGAGCAGGACCCGCTGCGCCGGCACCTGGGCGGGCGCCGCCGGGTCCGCGGGCCGCTGTCCGGGGGCGGCGGGGGCGTCGCGGCGCCGGCCGTCGGGGGGTGCGCTCACGCCGGGCTCGCGGGGGCGCCGGCGGGATCGTGCGCGAGGACCAGCGTGGCGACGACGTCGACCACTCTCCTGTCGGTTCGCCGACGCGGGAGGGGGCCGCCGGAGCCCCCAGCCTCTCACCGCTGTCCACCCCGGCGCACTGAACGAGGCGCGTGCCCACCGTCGACCGCGGTCGGCCGCGGCCGACCGCCGGGCACCCGGGTGGTCCGTGGGGCAGGATGCGGGTGTTGTGGTCGGCCCGGACCCGTCGGACGCAGCGCTGGAGGGCGTGCCCCCGTGCGCGCCGCCGGCGACCACCGGCCACGTCGATCCGAGGGCACACCATGGCTGACGACCAGCACTTCGTCCTGGCGACCGTCGTCACGCGCACCGCGTGGGAGAGCGGCAGCCACCAGGTGCTCGCCTCGAGCCGCGCGGTCCTCGACGAGCAGATGCGCCGCTGCGGCCTGCTCGTCCGGGACCGGCCGCGCGAGGAGGTCGAGCTCCTGCCCGGCGGGACGCGGGTCCGCATCACCCTGAGCGTGGACGCCGTCCCGCCGCCGGGGGCGCCCGCGGCCCCGGGCGCGCCGGCACCGGGCACACCGTAGGCGCGCGCCCCGTCGCGGACCCATGACGGACCCACGACGGGACGGGGTCGTTGCCCGCGACCCGGGGCCGTGGTGTACTGCAGCGTTCGCGCCCCGGACCCGGCGCGGCGACCGATCAGCTCGGTGAGCTGGTCCTCGAAGCTGTCGCCGTGAAGGGCTCCGACGATGTGGCTCGGCCCGGCTCTCGAGGTCCAGGTCCCTGGGTGATCCCGCACCGCCGCGGCGGTGCGGGTGGTGCAAGGGGGGAGCCCGACCCCGGTGAAGCAGCTGGCGGGGTCGGGTTCCGCCGCCGCGGTCGCCACCCGCCGGACCCCGCGCGCGGTCCGCTCCCCCGCCATCGGCACCCGGGCCCGCGAGCTGCGAGGATGGCTCCGCGGCCGCCCCGGGCGGGCGGTGGGACGCCGCGCACCGACGGCGGTGCGGTGGCGGGTGAGGAGGAGGTGCCGTGAGCACGGCGGAGCACGGTCGGGTCATGCGGGCGCTGGTGGACCTGGCGGACAGCCTGGTCGCCGACTACGAGCCCTCCGAGCTGCTGCAGCGGCTGGTGGACGAGTGCACCCGGCTGCTGGACGTCGACGCCGCCGGGCTGCTGCTGGCCGGCCGCGACGGCACGCTGCAGGTGGCCGCCGCCTCCAGCGAGCGGGTGCGGGCGCTGGAGCTGCTGCAGGTGCGCGGCGACGACGGTCCGTGCCTGCAGGCGTACTCCCTGGCGGAGCGCGTCGTGGCCGGTGAGCTCGCCGAGGTGCAGGCGCGCTGGAGCGGCTTCGCCGCCGACATGGCCGCGGCCGGCCTGCGCAGCGTGGCGGCGGTCCCCCTGCGGCTGCGCGAGCACAGGCTCGGCGCCCTCGGCCTCTTCAGCGGGCGCGAGCACGTGCCCAGCGGCGAGGACGTCGACGTCGCGCAGGCCTTCGCCGACATCGCCACCATCGCCGTCCTGCAGCAGCAGGCCGTGCACGACTCGCGCACCGTCAGCGCCCAGCTGCAGCAGGCCCTGGACTCGCGCATCGTCATCGAGCAGGCCAAGGGCGTCGTCGCGGCCCAGCTCGGCCTGGACATGGCGCAGGCCTTCACCCTCATCCGCGACCACGCCCGCACCCAGCACCTCAGCCTCAAGCACGTGGCCACCGGCCTCACCACGGGTGAGCTCACCGCCCGGGACCTGCGCCGACGCGGCGCACCGGCGGCACCCCGGCAGCGGCGCTGAGGCCGGAGCACGACGGACCGGGGCCGAGCTGACGTCCGCCCCGGCGGCTGCCACGATGAGCAGGTGGACACCCCAGCGCGAACGGCGCGCCGATGAGCTCCCGCGAGCGGTTGCGCGGTGAGCTCGCGGCCGCGGTGAGCGGCGCCGGCACCGCGCTGCGGGCGGCGGACGCCCTGTGCCACGCCTGCGTGCAGCTGCTGGACGTCGACGGCGCGGCCATCTCGCTGGTGCACGAGGGCGCCACCCGCGGCACGTTCGGCTCCAGCAACGCCCTCAGCCGCCGCCTGGACGCCTACCAGTTCACCTTCGGCGAGGGCCCCTGCCTGGACGCCGTGCAGCAGGGCCGCCCGGTGCTGGCCGACGACCTCACCGCGGCCGCCGAGCGGCGCTGGCCCGCCTTCACCGCCAGCGCCGTCGACGCCGGGGTGCGCGCCGTGTTCGCCCTGCCCGTCGTCGTGGCCACCGAGAGCATCGGGGCGCTGGACCTCTTCCGCCACCGCTCCGGCCCGCTGCCGGGGGAGACCATGAGCGGTGGCCTGCAGGCGGCCGACCTGGCCGCCCTGCCGCTGCTGGACCTGATCGCCCAGCTCGGGGTGCGCGCCGAGGCGGGCATCGTCGAGGGCGCCGAGGAGGACCCCTGGAGCGAGCTGGAGTCGCTGGAGCGGGTGGAGATCTACCAGGCCACGGGTTTCCTCATCGCCCAGCTCGGCCCGACCGCCACGAGCCCCAGCGAAGCGCTGGTCCGCTTGCGCGCCAGGGCCTTCAGCACCGGTCAGACGGCCGCCGAAGTGGCCCAGGAGGTCCTGGAGCACCGCCTGCGCATCGACCCCGACGGCAGCTGGCACCACGACGGCGACCATCCCGCGCACCGGAACGCGGACGGGGACGAGCCCGGCCGGGGAGGCGACTCGTGACCCAGGAGCGGGAGGGCGAGGTCACCCGGTCGTTCGTCTCCCTGGCCACCGCCCTGGCGCTCGGGGCGGACATCGTGGAGCTGCTGACCCGGCTGACCACCGACTGCGCCCACCTGCTGGACGTCGCCTCGGCGGGTCTGGTGCTGGGCGACCAGCGCGGGGTGCTGCACGTCATGGCGGCCTCCTCCGACCACGCCCGCGAGCTGGAGCTCTTCCAGATCCAGCGCCTGGAGGGCCCGTGCCAGGACTGCTACCGCAGCGGCGCGCCGGTCAGCGCCCCCGACCTGTCCGGCAGCGGCCGCTGGCCGCGCTTCGCCCGGGCCGCCGAGCGGCACGGCTTCTCCTCCGTGCACGCGGTGCCCATGAGGTTGCGCACCCGCACCCTCGGCGCCCTGGGCCTCTTCGGCACGCGGCCGGGGCGGCTGAACGCCGAGGACCTCAACCTCGCGCAGGCGCTGGCCGACGTGGCCAGCGTCGCCCTGGTGCAGCACGACACCGGCGTGGACTCGCCGTCGGTGAGCCTGCAGCTGCAGACGGCGCTCAACGCCCGCGTCGTGGTGGAGCAGGCGAAGGGCCTGCTGGCCTACTCCGGCAGGACCAGCCCGCAGGCGGCCTTCCAGCTGCTGCGCAGCTACGCCGGCGAGCACCAGCAGCAGCTGAGCACCGTCGCCGGGTGGGTCGTCCACGGCGACCTGCCGGCCCGCGTGGTGCTGGAGCACGCCTCCGCCCGACCCGAGCGCGACGACGAGGGCGGCAGCGGGGGCGAGGGCGGGCCCGCCGCCGCACGCGGGTGACCGCCGCCGGCCCGGCGGTGTGACGCACCCGTCACCGGTTCGCGCGCCGGATCCGGGCGTCGCGGTTGCAGCCCGGTCGCTGCGGTGGTGTCCTGACCGAGCACTCGATGTGTCGCCCTGGACCCGGTGACGCGTTGCCTCCGCACGCGAACCGGACAGGACGACCATGAGCATCAGCCACCCCTCCGCCACCAGCGGTGCCGTGCCGCCGCACCCGGCGGGGGGCCCCGACGGTGCCGCGCCCGCGGCGCGTCCCGCGCAGCGCTCGATCAGCTCCTACACGGCGCTGGCCCAGCGGGTGCGCGAGGCGGGGCTGCTGCGCCGCCGCCGCGGCTACTACTGGCGGCGCATCTGCGCGGTCGTCCTAGCCCTGGCCGTCCTGGCCACCGCCGTGCAGCTGGTCGGCGACTCCTGGTGGGTGCTGCTGCTCGCTCCACTGGTGGCGACGACGCTGAGCCAGGTGGCCTTCCTCGGCCACGACGCCGCCCACCAGCAGGTGTTCAGCTCCCCGCGCTGGAACGCGATCGCCTCCCGCTGCCTGGCCAGCCTGATCGCCGGGCTGAGCCACGGGTGGTGGCTGGGCAAGCACAACGTCCACCACGCGGCCCCCAACCAGGTGGGTCGCGACACGGACATCGACTCCAAGGTCCTCGCCTTCCACCCCGACGCCCTGGAGGGCAGGGGCCGGCTGCACCGCTGGCTCCTCACCCACCAGGGTTTCTGGCTCTTCCCGCTGCTGCTGCTGGAGGGGTTCAACCTCCACGTCGACAGCGCCAGCGCCGTCCTGCGCCCCGGGAAGGTGAAGCGGCGCCACGTGGACGTCCTCATGCTCGCCGCCCGCTGGGCGGTGTACGCGGGCGTGCTGCTGCTGGCGATGTCGCCCGCCAAGGCGGTGCTGTTCGTCGTCGCCGAACTCGCCTGCTTCGGGGTGCTGCTGGGCGGGGCGTTCGTCCCCAACCACACGGGCATGCCGATCCTGGCGCGGGGCAGGAAGATGGACTTCCTGCACCGCCAGGTCCTCTCCTCGCGCAACGTGGGCGGGAACCTGCTGGTCGACTTCTTCATGGGCGGGCTCAACCGCCAGGTGGAGCACCACCTCTTCCCCAGCATGCCGCGCCCCCACCTGAAGCTGGTGCAGCCGATGGTGCGCCGGCACTGCGCGGAGGTGGGCGTGCCCTACACCGAGGCCTCCTTCGCCGGCGCCTTCGCCGCGGTGGTCGCGCACCTCAACGCGGTCGGTCTCGCCGGCCGCCGGCGGAACTCCTGCCCCCTCGCCGCACAGCTGCGCTCGTGACCGGGGCCGGTGGCGCGGCCGCCGGCACCTCGCACCGGGCGCCCTCGCCGCGGCCCGCCTGATGCTGCGGGGGCGTCCCGCGCGGATCCTCACCGCCGTCTCGGCCGCTCCCGGTCCCGACGGCGTGCCGCCGCGCTTCGTGCGGGCCTGCGCCCGCGCCCTGCCCGTCACGGGCGTCGCGCTGTCGCTCACGTCGGCGGCCGGCGACCTGGGTGGGCTGGTCGCCGCCTGCGGCGGGAACGCCGCCGCGCTCGAGGACCTGCAGTTCGACCTCGGGGAGGGTCCGTGCCTGGACGCCTCCCGCTCCCGGGAGCCGGTGCTGGTGGCCGACCTGGCCCGTGACGGCCGCGAGCGGTGGCCGGTCCTCGCGGCCGAGGCGCCACGGGCCGGCATCGCCGCGGTCTTCGCCTACCCCTTGCAGGTGGGCCCGCTGCGGCTGGGCGTGCTGGGCCTGCACCGCGACCGGCCCGGTGGGCTGGAGGAGGCCGTGCACGCCGAGGCGCTGCAGTTCGCCGCCGCCGCCGTCGCCCTGCTGCTGCACCTGCACTCCCGGCTGCCCGCGACCGGGGCGGCTCGCGGGCCGGTGGACCGGGCGGGCACCGCGGCCGCCGCTCCCCCGGCCGCCGCGGGGATCGTGCTGGCCGACGACCGGGCCGTGGTGCACCAGGCCACCGGCGTGGTGTCCGCGAGCGCCGGGGTCAGCACCGGCACGGCCCTGCTGCTGCTGCGCGCCCGGGCCTACGCCGAGGGCCGCGGCGTGCGCGCCCTGGCGCAGGACGTGGTCGCCGCGCGGACGTGGCCGACCGGCCGCGGTCACCGCTGACCCGCTGCCCGCTCCCGGTGCGCCCTCTCCGCGGAACGGGCCCCGGCCGCGGTCACCGCGGCCGGGGCGGCGTCACTCGCGGGCGCGCAGCAGCTGCACCGGAGCGGTGCGGGTCGCCGACCAGGTGGTCCACGCGCTGGTGGCACCCGTGACCGCGAACGTCCCGAGCACGACCGCACCCACCAGCGGCCACGGCAGGTCGACGCTCGCCGTGCCGGTGGCGGCGGCGGTGGCGATCGCCACCGCGGCCAGGGTGCCCGCGGCGGCCAGGGCGCCCAGCAGCAGCCCGGCGGTGCTGACCGCCCACGTCTCCAGCAGCGCGCTGCCCAGCACCTGGCGGCGCGTCAGGCCCCCGGCGCGGGCGGTGGCGAACTCCCGCCGCCGCGCGGAGGTGGCCACGACACCGGCGTTGACGACGCCGATGAGCGCGTACAGCGCTCCCAGCCCCATCACGACCACGAGGATCGAGGTGTCGCCGGCGCTCGCCCGCGCCGCCGAGCGCGCCCGCCAGTCCTGCACGTCGCTGACGTGCGCGCCCGCACCCGCGGCGGCCACCAGGCCGGCGGCGACCTCCTGGCGGTCGGCGCCCTCCTGCAGCTGCACGAAGGTGCGCACCTGCGAACCCCGCAGCAGCTCGGCGGGCAGCAGACCGGCCGGCAGCAGCAGCGCGGGGCCTCCTCCGACCGACTGCGGCACCGCGGCCACCACCGGCAGCGTGCCCAGGTCCACCTCGCCCACCCGCACC
>NZ_JAAALL010000226.1 GCF_009906315.1 Kineococcus vitellinus
GTCGCGGGCTCGGGCGCGGGACCGGGCGGGGTGCTCACCCCAGCGGCAACCCGGCGCCGGCGGGCGCTGTTCCGCGCGCGGGCGCCGCCGCCGCGCTGCCGGCGCCCGCGCCGTCGCGGGCGGCCAGCCACCGCTCCAGCGCCGGCACCGGCAGCGCCTTGGCGAAGTGCCAGCCCTGCACGAGGTCGCAGCCGGCCGCGGCCAGCGCCGCGCAGGTGGCGGCGTCCTCCACGCCCTCGGCCACGAGCCGCAGGCCCAGGGAGTGCGCGAGCGCGGTGGTGGAGCTGACGATCGCCAGCGCGCGCGGGTCCTCCACGCCGTCGACGACGAGGTCGGTGACGAAGCTCTTGTCGAGCTTGAGGTCGTCGAAGGAGAGCTGGCGCAGGTACGCCAGCGAGGAGTAGCCGGTGCCGTAGTCGTCCACGGCCACCCGCACCCCGCGCCGGCGCAGGCCGTCGAGGATGCCGCGCGCCCGCTCGGGGTCGGCCATGAGGAAGTCCTCGGTGATCTCCACCTCGAGCAGGTGCGCCGGCAGCGAGCGGGAGGCCAGCAGCGAGGCGACGCGCTCGGGCAGCCCGGCGTCGTCCAGGGAGGTCGCGGACAGGTTGACCGCCACGGCCAGCGGGCGGCCGGCGGCCAGCCACGCGGCGGCCTGGTCCACCGCCTGCTCCAGGACGGCCGTGGTGAGGTCCTCCATCAGCCCCGCCGCCTCGACGACGGGCAGGATCACGTCCGGGAACAGCAGGCCGCGGGTGGGGTGCTGCCAGCGCACGAGCGCCTCCACGCTGTCGACGCGGCCGGTGCGCAGGTCCACCTTCGGCTGGTAGTGCAGCGCGAGGGCGCGCTCGTCGATGGCCGTGCGCAGCAGGTCGGCGGTGGCGAAGCGGTCGCCGGAGGCGAACTCGTCGACGGCCAGCTCGTAGGTGAAGGTGCCCAGCCGGCGCGTCTTGGCGTGGTACATCGCCACGTCGGCCTGGCGCAGCAGCGCCGCCGGCTCCGCGGTCGCGGCCGGCAGGACGGCGATGCCGACGCTGGCGCGGGCGCGCACCTGCAGGCCGTCGAGCTCGACGGGTTCCAGCAGCGAGGCGTGCACGCGCTCGGCGACCCGGTGCGCCTGCCGCGCGCAGTCGCCGAACAGCGCGACGGCGAACTCGTCGCCGCCCAGGCGCACCACGAGCGCGCGGTGGCGGGGGTCGGCCCCCGCGGGGACGACGCCGGCGCCCACGTGCTGCAGGCGCTGCCCGAGGGCGTGCAGCAGGGCGTCGCCGGTGCTGTGCCCGAGGCCGTCGTTGACCTCCTTGAAGGCGTCGAGGTCGAGCAGCACGAGCGCCACCTCCTCCTCGGCGGGCGCGCGGTGCAGCCGCTCGGAGAGCCGGCGGTACAGCGCCCGCCGGTTGCCCAGCCCGGTCAGCTCGTCGGTGAGGGCCAGCTCGCGGCTCTCGGCGAGCTCGCTGACCTGCCGGTAGGTGTCCACCAGCCGCGCCAGCGCGAGGGCGACGGTCGCGGCGGCCAGCGCGACGGTGACCGGGTGCAGGCGGTGCACGTGGTCGACGACGAGCAGGACGAGGGCGCTGGCGGCGCAGGTGAGGGGGAGGGCGGTGCGCGCCCACGCCGGCATCCGGGGACCGACGGGGGTGGCGGGCCAGCCCGGCGCGAACGCGGTGAGCACCACGGCGAGCACCCACACGCCGTCGCCGGGCCCGCCGGAGACGTAGGTGCCCAGGGCCGTGGCGAACAGGTAGGCGACGTCGGCGACGACGAACAGCAGCAGGCCGCCGGCCGCCAGCCACAGCCCCGCCGGCGGGCGCCAGCCGAACAGCGAGACGACCGCGGCGAGCACGAGCAGCAGCGCCAGGTCCAGCGCGGGGTAGGCGCTGGTCGTGGCGACCGCCGCCCACGAGCCCTGCACCGACAGGATCGGGGCCACGAGCGCCGCGGAGGCGATCGCGGCCACGGCGAGCGCGCCGACGGCGCCGTCCAGCCACAGGGCGCGCCCGTGCCGGGCGTCGCGGCGCTGGGCCAGCAGGACCAGCGCGGCGAACGTCACCGGGTAGGAACCCAGGAAGAAGGCGTCGGCGGCCGAGGGGAAGGAGGCGGACGGCCCGCGCTCGAACAGCGACCAGACGACGTTGCCCGTGCCGTAGACGGCCAGCCCCGCGGCCAGCAGGTACCCGCCCCGGCGCGGGCGCGGGCCGCGGCGGGTGCGCACGGCGCACAGGGCCGCGGCGCACAGGTAGGCGGCGTTGTTGAGGAAGCCGTCGAGGAACGGGTCGTAGCCGGGCGCGGTGCCCAGCAGCGCGCGGACCCCGGGCACCGTGGTGAGCACGAACAGCGCCGGGGGCAGCAGGAGCAGCACGTGCGCCGCGGCGTACCGGCGGCCGCCGCGGGCCGGTGCCTGCGCCGACGAGCGGGGTGACGAGCGGGGTGACGAGCGGGGCGACGAGCGGGGCACGGTCCCTCCTTCCGGTCTGCGTCCTCGCCGGAGGTGATCGGCACGGGCAGGGCCCGCCTGGACCGCTGAACGGGTGGACCGCCCGCGCACCTCCCGGCGGCGCCGGAGCGTCCCGGCGGTGGTCGGACGTTTGAGCAGCGGGCGGACGGGTAGGTGATCTTTCGAACCGCTGACCGGTCGAAGACCCGGGTGAACGGTGAATCGCCTGTGCGCGGGCGGGGGACCCGCCCGGCGCACGGATCATCGACGAAGGAGGACGGCATGGCGTACAGCAGCAGCACCGGTGGTTCCGGTGGCGGCCGCGCGGCCGAGGCAGCCTCGACGGCCAAGGAGCAGGCCGGGGACGTCGCGGGGCACGCGAAGGAGCAGGCCGGGAACGTCGCCGGGCACGCCCAGGAGCAGGCCGGCGCCGTCGCGGGCCACGCCAAGGAGCAGGCGAGCGCCGTCGCGGGCCACGCCCAGGAGCAGGCCGGCGCCGTCGTCGGCAGCGTGAAGGAGCAGGCCGGCGAGGTCGTCGCCGAGGCCCGCACGCAGGCGATGGACCTGCTGGGCGAGCTGCGCCGGCAGGTCGACGAGCAGTCCGAGACCCAGCGCGGCCGGCTGGCGGCGTTCCTGCGCTCCACCGGCGACGAGCTGGCGCAGATGGGCCGCAGCAGCGAGGGTTCGGGCGTGGCCACGAACCTGGTGCGCCAGGCGGGCCAGCGCGCCACCTCGTGGGGCTCCTCCCTGGAGTCCAGCAGCACCACCGACCTGCTCGACCAGGTCCGCAGCTTCGCGCGCCGCAAGCCGGGCACGTTCCTGCTGGGCGCGCTGGCCGCGGGTCTGCTCGCCGGCCGCGCCACCCGCGGCGTGAGCGCCGCGAGCTCGCACACCAGCGACAGCCCGGCCGGCACCGGCCGGCAGCTGGAGCCGCTGAGCACCGCACCGACCCCGACCTACGGGACCGCGGGGCTGCCCCCGGTCGGCGTCGGCACCGGCGTGGCCGCCCACGGCACGGACTTCGGCGTGGGCCAGCACGCGCAGCGCGGCGTCGACCGCGACGTCGACCTGTACGGCGAGAACACCCAGGAGGACCTGCTGCCGCACCACCTGCGCAGCGACGTCCCGTCGGTGTCCGACGCCCCGGCGCACGGGTCCCGCCCGTGAGCGCGCCGACCTCGGGCTCCCACGCCGCCGGGTCCGAGGGGTCCGGCGCCGGCGCCCCGCAGCAGGAGCGCTCGATCGGCGAGATCTTCTCCAGCATCACCACCGAGCTGTCGACGCTGGTCCGCCAGGAGATCGCGCTCGCGAAGACGGAGCTGCGCCAGGACGCCAAGAACGCCGGGCGCGGCGCGGGGATGCTCGCGGGTGCCGGCGTCGCCGGGCACCTGTTCCTCATCTCGCTCACCGCGCTGGCGATCCTGGCGATCGGCCACCTCATCGGCCACGCCTGGGCGGCGCTCATCGTGACCGTCGTCTGGGCCGTCGTGGCGGCGGTGCTCGCCAAGTCCGGCCAGAAGGCCCTCAAGCAGGTTCCGCCTCCGCTGGAGCGGACCACCGTGACTCTCAAGGAGGACGCGCAATGGGTGAAGCACCCGACCAGCAGCTGAGCAGCCGCGAGCTCGAGGGGGAGATCGCGCAGACCCGGTCGTCGCTGAGCGCCGACCTCGACGAGCTCACCGACCGCCTCAGCCCCTCCAACGTCGCCGACCGCGCCAAGGAGCACGCCAAGGACCGCGTCGTCGGTGCCGTCGGCAGCGTGCGCGACAAGGTCATGGGCACCGCCCACGACGTGGCCGACACCGCGAGCGGTGCGGGCCACTCGGTCGCCGACCGCGTCTCCGGCGCCCGCGACTCGGTCGTCGACCGCGTCTCCGGCGCCCGCGAGAGCGTGGGTTCCGCCGGCGGCTCGGCCGCCGGTTCCGTCGGCGACGCGAAGGCGGCCGCTGCGGCCAAGACGCGGGGCAACCCGCTGGCCGCCGGCCTCGTGGCCTTCGGCGCGGGCTGGCTCATCGCCTCCCTGCTGCCCGCCAGCCAGAAGGAGGCCGACGTCGCGGCCGCCGCCAAGCACAAGGTGCAGGACTCCGGCGCCCTCGACGCGGTCAAGGACACCGTCCTCGACGTGCGCGAGTCGGTGCAGGAGCAGGCCAAGGGGGCGGCCCAGGCCGTCGCCGAGACCGCCCGCGGTGCCGCCGACACCGTCCGCTCGGACGCCCAGGGCGCCGTCGCGGAGGTCAAGGAGCACGCGCAGGGTTCCGCGGCCGAGGTCAAGGAGCACGCGCAGGGCGCCGCCTCCGAGGTCAAGGAGCACGGCCAGGGCGCCGCCGCCGAGGTCAAGGACCACGGCCAGTCCGCCGCGTCGGACGTCAAGGGCAGCGCCCAGCGCTGACCTCCCGCAGGATCGACGCCGATCGCGCTCGCCGGATCTCCCCGGCGAGCGCGATCGGCGTCGTCGCGAGAAGGTGGAGGACATGAGCAGGACGACGCAGGGCAACGACCTGTCGGTGCAGCGCAGCGGGTCGGGCGATCGCGGGCAGCGGGCCGACTCCCCGCAGCAGATCCCCGCCAAGGGGTGGTTCCAGATCACCAAGCGGGCCTGGGGCGAGGCCAAGGAGGACATGGTGCCGCTGCTGGCGGCCGGTGTCGCCTTCAAGGCCTTCCTCGCCATCTTCCCGGCGCTGACGGCCGCGTTCCTCATCTGGGGGATCTTCGGCGACCCGGCGCAGATCGCGAACCAGATCAACGGCATCTCCGCCATCCCGCAGGAGGCGCGCGAGCTCGTCCTCGGCCAGGTCGAGAACGTCTCCAGCCAGAAGTCGACCGCCGGCCTCACCGCGGTCGTGGCGATCGTGCTGGCGCTGTGGAGCGCCTCCAGCGGCGTCGAGAACCTCATGGCCGCCACGAACTCCGCCTACGACGAGAAGGAGACCCGCGGCTTCGTCAAGCGCAAGGGCACCGCGCTCGTCCTGACCATCGGCGCCATCGTCTTCATGCTGCTGGCGATCGCCTTCATCGCCGTCGCCCCGGTGCTCGTCAAGGCGCTGGGCGCCAGCGGTGCGGTGAGCATCGTCGTCAACGTCCTGCGCTGGGTGCTGCTGGTCGCGCTGGTCGTCATCGCGCTGGCCGTGGTCTACCGCCTGGCCCCGGACCGCGACGCGCCCAAGGCCAAGTGGACCTCGGTCGGCGCCACCGTCGCGATGGTGCTGTGGATCGTCGTCTCCATCGGCTTCTCGCTCTACGTCAGCCTCGCCGGCGGCAGCTCCTACACCAAGAACTACGGCGCCATGGCCGGTGTCGTCATCCTGCTCATGTGGCTGTGGCTGACCAGCTACGCCATCCTCCTCGGCGCCGAGATCAACGCCGAGTCCGAGAAGCAGACCGACAAGGACACCACGGTCGGCCCGGAGCAGCCGATGGGCCGGCGCGACGCCGTCGCCGCCGACCGCAAGCCCGAGGACCGCTGACCCCCACCAGGAGGACCCGATGAGCGAGAACTCCCAGGACACCACCGCCGCGGACGAGGTCGACCCCGCGGCGCAGACCGCGGGCCGGCACCTGCGCACCTCGCAGGAGCTCACCGAGCAGGTCCGCGCGGACGTCGACGCCGACGGCCCCGCCGACCGCTCGGCCGTCGACGCCGCCGAGGGCGACGACAGCGCCTTCAGCACCCCCGACCCCGCCCGGGGCGAGGCCCCGGGGGAGTGAGCGGCACCGGCTGACCCGCGAGGGCGCCGGCACCGGGGGAGACCCCGGTGCCGGCGCCTTCGTGCGTGGCCCCTGCCGAGCGCTCAGCGCCCGCCGGTGAGCTTGCGCGAGCGCTGCTGAGCGCCCGGCCCGCCGTAGGGGTAGTCCGCGGGCTCGGGGTCGCTGGCCTCGTCGAGGGTGGCCAGCTCGGCGGCCTCCAGCTCCAGGTCGGCCGAGCCGAGGTTGTCGCGCAGCTGCTCGGTGGTGCGTGCGCCGAGGATGACCGAGGAGACGGCCGGCTGCGCGAGCAGCCACGCCAGCGACACCTGCGCCATCGTCGTCCCGCGCCGCTCGGCGATCGTCTGCACCGCGTCCAGCACCGCCCACGTGCGCTGCTGGGCGTTGCGCCGCGCGTACGCCTCGACTCCGCGCTCGGGGTTCTCGCCCAGCCGGGTCGCGCCGGTGGGTGCGGTGTCGCGCGTGTACTTGCCCGACAGCCAGCCGCCGCCCAGCGGCGACCACGGCAGCAGGCCCAGGCCGTTCTCCTCGGCGGCCGGCACGATCTCCCACTCGATCTCGCGCACGAGCAGGTTGTACTGCGGCTGCAACGTCACCGGCGGCGCCAGGCCCTCCGCGGCGGCGACGTCGACGGCCTTCTGCAGCTGCCAGCCGGTGAAGTTCGACAGACCCACGTTGTGCACCTTCCCGGCGCGCACGAACGCGTCGAGGGTCGAGAGCGTCTCCTCGACGGGGGTCCACGGGTCCCAGGCGTGCACCTGGTACAGGTCCACGGCCTCCACGCCCAGCCGGCGCAGCGAGGCGTCCAGCGCGCGGGTCAGGTGCCGGCGCGAGAGCCCGACGCCGTTGGGTTCCCCCGAGGTCGGGAAGCGCCCCTTCGTCGCCAGCACGACGCGCTCGGTCACCTCGGCCGGGCGCTCGGCCAGCCACGCGCCGACGATCTCCTCGGAGACGCCGCCGGAGTAGACGTCGGCGGTGTCGACGAGCGTGCCGCCGGCCTCCAGGAAGACGTCGAGCTGCTCGAAGGCGCCCTCGCGGTCGGTCTCGCTGCCGAACGTCATGGTGCCGAGGGTGAGGGAGGAGACGGACGTGCCGCTGCTCCCGAGGGTCCGGTACTCCATCGTGCGGTTCCTCCGAACGGGTGGGTTCGTCGGGCGGTCGCCCGGGGCCATGCTGCACCCCCCGGTTTCCAGGTGCGACCGGCACCCGCCCGGGTGGGGGCCTCGTCGAGGGTGCGGCGG
>NZ_JAAALL010000227.1 GCF_009906315.1 Kineococcus vitellinus
GTGCTCACGACCGCCGAGTCTAGGCCGCGCCCGGGCGGGCGGGCGCGGCCTAGACTCGGCGGTCGTGAGCACCGAGACCCCTCCAGCGCAGCAGACGAACGGTCGCGGCCCCCGGGTCGCCCCCGGTGTGGACATCAAGCCGCGCAGCCGCACGGTCACCGACGGCCTCGAGGCGACGGCCTCGCGCGGCATGCTCCGCGCCGTGGGCATGGGCGACGACGACTGGGTCAAGCCCCAGATCGGCGTCGCCTCCAGCTGGAACGAGATCACCCCCTGCAACCTGTCCCTGGACCGCCTGGCCAAGGCCGTCAAGGACGGCGTGCACGCCGCGCAGGGCTACCCCCTGGAGTTCGGCACCATCTCCGTCTCCGACGGCATCTCGATGGGCCACGAGGGCATGCACTACTCCCTTGTCTCGCGCGAGGTCATCGCCGACTCCGTCGAGACCGTCATGAGCGCCGAGCGCCTGGACGGCTCGGTGCTGCTGGCCGGCTGCGACAAGTCGCTGCCGGGCATGCTCATGGCCGCCGCCCGCCTGGACCTGGCGAGCGTCTTCCTGTACGCGGGCACGATCCTGCCGGGCCGGGCGAAGCTGTCCGACGGCAGCGAGCACGAGGTCACCCTCATCGACGCCTTCGAGGCCGTGGGCGCGTGCGCGCGCGGGCTGATGTCGCGCGAGGACGTCGACACCATCGAGCGCGCCATCTGCCCGGGCGAGGGCGCCTGCGGCGGCATGTACACCGCCAACACCATGGCCGCCGCGGCCGAGGCGCTCGGCATGTCGCTGCCGGGCAGCGCCGCCCCGCCGGCCACCGACCGCCGCCGCGACGGGTACGCCCGCCGCTCCGGCGAGGCCGTGGTGAACCTGCTGGCCCGCGGGATCACCGCCCGCCAGATCCTCACCAAGGAGGCGTTCGAGAACGCCGTCTCCGTCGTCATGGCGCTGGGCGGCTCCACCAACGCCGTGCTGCACCTGCTGGCCATCGCCTACGAGGCCGAGGTCGACCTCACGCTGGCCGACTTCGACCGCATCGCCGGCCGCGTCCCGCACCTGGGCGACCTCAAGCCGTTCGGCCGCCACGTCATGGTGGACGTCGACCGCATCGGCGGCATCCCCGTCGTCATGCGCGCCCTGCTGGACGCCGGGCTGCTGCACGGGGACGTGCTGACCGTCACCGGCAGGACGATGGCCGAGAACCTGGCCGACATCGCGCCGCCGGACGTCGACGGCGTCGTGCTGCGCGCGCTGGACGACCCCATCCACAAGACGGGCGGCATCACGATCCTGTCCGGCAACCTCGCCCCCGGCGGCGCGGTCGTCAAGAGCGCGGGCTTCGACTCGGAGGTCTTCGAGGGCACCGCCCGCGTCTTCGAGCGCGAGCGCGCGGCCCTGGACGCCCTGGAGGACGGCACGATCGGCGCCGGCGACGTCGTCGTCATCCGCTACGAGGGCCCCAAGGGCGGCCCGGGCATGCGCGAGATGCTGGCCATCACCGGGGCGATCAAGGGCGCCGGGCTCGGCAAGGACGTGCTGCTCATGACCGACGGCCGCTTCTCCGGCGGCACGACGGGCCTGTGCGTGGGGCACGTGGCCCCGGAGGCCGTCGACGGCGGTCCCATCGCCTTCGTGCGCGACGGCGACCGCATCCGCCTGGACGTGGCGCGCAAGACGCTGGAGGTCCTCGTGGACGACGCCGAGCTGGCGGCCCGCCGGGAGGGCTGGCAGCCGCTGCCGCCGGTCTTCAAGCGCGGCGTGCTGGCCAAGTACGCCAAGCAGGTCCAGTCCGCCTCGCTCGGGGCCGTCTGCCGCTGAGCACCGCCTCCCGGCGGCCCCGCGCGGGGCCGCCGGGAGGCCCTCAGGGGGCGGGGCGTCCACCAGGTGGACGATCTGTCCAGGATGTGAGACGGGACGCGCCCGTGGCTGACAGCCGGGGCCGACGGGGATACCTTCGTCCGCATGCGGTTCCTCGTAGCCATCGGACAGCGCGCCGGCTGACCACGTTCGGCCGAGCGCGCGACCCCTCACACGCCATCCCGGGCTGAGGGGTCTTTTTGCGTCCGGCTGACCGACCGGCTGGGCGTCCGAGAGCACGACACCGTGAACGGCACCGCCCGAGGAGGACACGAGAGATGCCCGAGCAGCTCCCCCTGGACCCGCAGCTCCCCGTCGCCGAGCTCACCGGCGCGCAGAGCCTCATCCGCTCCCTGGAGGCGGTAGGGGTCGAGGTCGTCTTCGGTCTCCCCGGCGGCGCCATCCTGCCCGCCTACGACCCGCTGATGGACTCCCCGCACGTGCGCCACGTCCTCGTGCGCCACGAGCAGGGCGCGGGCCACGCCGCCGAGGGCTACGCCGTGGCCACCGGCAAGGTCGGCGTCTGCATGGCGACGTCCGGGCCGGGGGCGACCAACCTCGTCACCCCGATCGCGGACGCCAACATGGACTCCGTGCCGATGGTGGCGATCACCGGCCAGGTCGGCGCCAAGGCCATCGGCACCGACGCCTTCCAGGAAGCCGACATCGCCGGCATCACCACGCCGATCACCAAGCACAACTACCTGGTGACCGACCCCGCCGACATCCCGCGCACCATCGCCGAGGCCTTCCACCTGGCCGCCACCGGCCGCCCCGGTCCCGTGCTCGTCGACATCGCCAAGTCCGCGCTGCAGGCCACGACGTCCTTCGAGTGGCCCACGAGCGTGGACCTGCCCGGCTACCGGCCCGTGACGCGCCCGCACGGCAAGCAGGTCAAGGAGGCCGCGCGCCTCATCGCCGCCGCCCACCGCCCCGTGCTCTACGTGGGCGGGGGCGTCATCAAGGCCGACGCCTCGCCGGAGCTGGTCGCGCTGGCCGACCTGACGGGCATCCCCGCGGTCACCACGCTCATGGCCCGCGGCGCGATCCCCGACTCGCACCCCTCCAACCTCGGCATGCCCGGCATGCACGGCACCGTGGCGGCCGTCGCGGCGCTGCAGAAGTCCGACCTGCTCATCACCCTCGGCGCCCGCTTCGACGACCGCGTCACCGGGGACCTGCCCAGCTTCGCCCCCCACGCCAAGGTCATCCACGCCGACATCGACCCCGCCGAGATCGGCAAGAACCGCTCCGTGGACGTGCCGATCGTCGGCGACGCCAAGCTCGTCCTGGCCGAGCTGACCGCCGCCGTGGCCGCCGAGTTCGAGGCGAACGGGCGCGCGGACCTCACCGCCTGGACCGACCTCACGAGCTCCTGGCGCGACACCTACCCGCTGGGCTACACCGAGCCCGACGACGGCACGCTCGCCCCGCAGCACGTCATCGCGCGCATCGGCGCGATCGCCGGCCCCGAGGCCGTCTACGTCTCCGGCGTGGGCCAGCACCAGATGTGGTCCGCGCAGTTCGTCAAGTACGAGAACCCGCGCACCTGGCTGAACTCCGGCGGCCTGGGCACCATGGGCTACGCCGTGCCGGCGGCCATGGGCGCCAAGGTGGGCAAGCCCGACACCGTCGTGTGGGCCATCGACGGCGACGGCTGCTTCCAGATGACCAACCAGGAGCTGGCCACCTGCACCCTCAACGGCATCCCCGTGAAGGTGGCCATCATCAACAACTCCAGCCTGGGCATGGTGCGCCAGTGGCAGACGCTCTTCTACTCCGAGCGCTACTCCAACACCGACCTGAACTCCGGTGACCACCACGGCGCGCACGCCACGCCGATCCCGGACTTCGTCAAGCTCGCGGAGGCCTACGGCTGCGTGGGCCTGCGCTGCGAGCGGCCCGAGGACGTCGACGCCACCATCGAGAAGGCGATGGCGATCAACGACGTCCCGGTCGTCGTGGACTTCCGCGTCCACCGCGACGCCATGGTCTGGCCGATGGTCGAGGCCGGCGTGAGCAACGACGCCATCCAGTACGCCCGCGGGCTGTCCCCGGAGTGGGACCGCGAGGCCGACAGCGACGGCGTGTCCACCGACGACCCCTCGCACGTGCAGGTGATCTCCTGATGAGCCGCCACACCCTCTCCGTCCTGGTCGAGAACCGGCCGGGCGTCCTGATGCGCATCACCTCGCTGTTCGCGCGCCGGAACTTCAACATCCACTCCCTCACGGTCGGACCGACCGAGCGCGGTGAGATCTCCCGGATGACCATCGTCGTCGACGTGGAGACCCAGCCGCTGGAGCAGGTGACGAAGCAGCTCAACAAGCTGATCAACGTCCTGAAGATCGTCGAGCTCGAGGACGACGCCTCCGTGCAGCGCGAGCTGATGCTCGTCAAGGTGCGCGCCGACGCCGCCGCCCGCGGCGAGGTGCTCGACACCGTGCAGCTGTTCCGGGCGCACGTGGTCGACGTCGCCCCCGACGCGGTGACCGTCGAGGCGACCGGCAGCCCGGACAAGCTGGCCGCGCTGCTGCGCGTGCTCGAGCCGTTCGGCATCCGCGAGCTCGTCCAGTCCGGCTCCGTCGCGCTCTCGCGCGGCGGCCGGGCCATCTCGGACCGCGCGCTGCGGTCCGCCTGAACCCCCCGCACGACACGAACGAGGAGAACCCGAAGTGGCCGAGATGTTCTACGACGACGACGCCGACCTGTCCACGATCACCGGCAAGAAGGTGGCGGTCCTGGGCTTCGGCAGCCAGGGCCACGCGCACGCGCTGTCGCTGCGCGACTCCGGCGTCGACGTCGTCGTCGGCCTGAAGGAGGGCTCCAAGAGCCGCGCCAAGGCCGAGGAGCAGGGCCTGCAGGTCCTCACGCCGTTCGAGGCCTCCAAGGCCGCCGACGTCATCATGGTCCTGGTCCCCGACCACCTGCAGCGCGGCCTGTACGCGGAGTCCATCGAGCCGAACCTCAGCGCCGGCAAGGCGCTGTTCTTCAGCCACGGCTTCAACATCCGCTTCGGCTACATCAAGCCCCCGGCCGACGTCGACGTCGTCATGGTCGCCCCCAAGGGCCCGGGCCACCTGGTGCGCCGCGAGTACGTCGACGGCCGCGGCGTGCCGGTCATCGTCGCCGTCGAGCAGGACGCGACGGGGAACGCCTGGCCGCTGGCCCTGGCGTACGCCAAGGCGATCGGCGGCCTGCGCGCCGGCGGCATCAAGACGACCTTCACCGAGGAGACCGAGACCGACCTGTTCGGCGAGCAGGCCGTCCTGTGCGGCGGCGCCTCGGCGCTCGTGCAGACCGGTTTCGAGGTCCTCACCGAGGCCGGCTACCAGCCCGAGGTCGCCTACTTCGAGTGCCTGCACGAGCTGAAGCTCATCGTCGACCTCATGTACGAGGGCGGCATCGCCAAGCAGCGCTGGAGCGTCTCCGACACGGCCGAGTGGGGCGACTACGTCTCCGGCCCGCGCGTCATCGACGCCTCGGTCAAGGAGCGCATGAAGGACGTCCTCAAGGACATCCAGGACGGCACCTTCGCCCAGCGCTTCATCGAGGACCAGGACGCCGGTGCGCCGGAGTTCAAGCGCCTGCGCGCCCAGGCCGAGCAGCACCCGATCGAGGCCACCGGCCGCGAGCTGCGCAAGCTCATGGCGTGGGTGAAGTCCGACGACAGCGACTACGTCGAGGGCTCCGCCGCCCGCTGACGCGAGCCGCCGAGCGACCGAGGGCCCCGCACCGGAACCGGTGCGGGGCCCTCGCGCGTCCGGTCCTCACGGCCAGGGCGTGAAGTCCAGCTCCTGGAACTCGCGCACCTCGGTGGCCCAGCGCCGCGCGACGAACGCCGCGTGCTCCGGGTGCGCGTCGTAGGCGCGGTAGGCCTCCTCGTCGGCGAAGCGCATGGAGAAGCGGAAGCGGAACCCGCTCTTCGCGCTCACCTGCCGGCTGACGGTGAAGTCCTGCACGCCGGGCACGGCGGTCAGCACCTCGCGCGCGCCGGTGAGGAAGGCGCGCTCGGCCTCCGAGCCCTCCGGGTGGACCAGGGTGAAGCAGACGGTGTGCTCGATCACGTCGTCCCCGTTCGTGCGGTGTCCTCGGGTGTCCTCGGGTGTCCTCGGGCCCCGTCCGGCGGCGGGTGCCGGGCCGGTGCCCGCCGCGATCGTGCCAGCCGCCCGCCCGCCCGCGCGCCGGGGGTGCCTCAGCCGCGGGCGGCGAACTCCGCGCCGACCCGCGCGCGGTCGGCGCCCGCGCGCAGCAGCACCGCCAGCAGCACGCGCGCCTGACCGGCCCGCAGCCGCCCCGCGCCCACCGCGCCGGCCGCGGCGAGGTCGTGACCGCCGCCCCCGCCGCCGTACGTGGTGGCCACCGGGCCGTCGGGCACGCGGGTCGTCACGACCACCGCCACCCCGGCCGCGCACGCCCGCCGCACCGCGTCCACGACGGCGTCGGTGGTGTTGCCCGAGCCCAGGGCGGCCAGCACGAGGCCGCGGGCGCCGAGCGCCACCGCCGCGTCCACGAGCGCCCCGTCGGCGCCGGGGTGCACGGCCACCACGTCCACCCGCGGCCACGGCGCGCCCGGGCGCCACGCCAGCGCCGGTCCGCGCCCCGGCGGGTCCGGGGCGGCGAAGGCGTCCAGGGCGGTGGTGTGCCGCTTGGTCGTGCCCGCGGCGGGCAGCACCCGGCCGCCGAAGGCGACGAGCACCCCCTGCCCGCGCGCGGCCGGGTCGGCGGCCGTGCGCAGCGCGGCCAGCACGTTCGCGGCGGCGTCGCCGTCGGGGTCGTCGGCGGTGCGCTGCGCGCCGGTGAGCACCACCGGGCGCTCGTCGTCGTGGTGCAGGTCCAGCAGGTACGCCGTCTCCTCCAGGGAGTCGGTGCCGTGCAGGACCACCACCCCGCGCACGTCCTCCCCGGCCAGCGCCGCCGCGCACGCCGCGCGCACGAGCGCCACCTGCTCCAGCGACAGCGTCGAGGAGTCCGCGTGCAGCGCCTCCACCGTCCGCACGGCCACCCCGGCGCGCTCACCGGCGTCGCCGAGGACGTCGGCGCCCGACAGCGAGGGCGCGCTCACGCCGCGCTCGTCGCGGGTGCTGGCGATGGTTCCGCCGGTGGTGACGACGACCACGAGGGGGGCGGTGCGCGGGGAGGGGTCGGCCGGGCTCACGACGGGCGAACCTACCGCCGGGCCCGGCGCGGGCGGGGTGGCCGGGTCCGCGTGCGCGCGCGTCGGGCACCTGGCACGCTCGCGGCCATGAGCGAACTCAGCGACGACGACATCACCACGACCCCGGCGGGCGTGGCCGGCGGCTCCGGCGACGCCGACTCGGGCGACTCCGACGCCACCCAGGTGGACCCCGCGGGCTCTGACCCGGCGGGCACCGACCCCGCCGGCGGCGAGGGCGGCGACGCCGACTCCGGCGACTCCGACTCCACGCAGGTGGACCCCTCGGGCTCGGACCCGGCGGGCAGCGACCCCGCGGGGTCCTGACGTGACGCTGGCCCCCTCCCGCCCCGCCGCCGGGACCT
>NZ_JAAALL010000228.1 GCF_009906315.1 Kineococcus vitellinus
CGTAACCCAGCGCTTCGTAGAGGGCCATCGCCTCCGGCTGCTTGGTGCCCGTCTCCAGGCGCACGCGCCGCCGGGGCGCGGCGCGTGCGCCTGGAGACGGGCACCAAGCAGCCGGAGGCGATGGCCCTCTACGAAGCGCTGGGTTACGAGCGCAGCGCTTCGTAGAGGGCCATCGCCTACGTCGACCCCGGCAACGTCGCCGCCAACCTCACCGCGGGCGCCGGGTACGGCTACCTGCTGCTGTGGGTGCTGGTCGCGGCCAACGCGATGGCCGTCCTCGTGCAGTACCTGTCCGCGAAGCTGTCGGTGGTCACCGGCTCCACGCTGCCGGAGCTGCTGCGCGCCCGGCTGGGCACGAAGGCCCGGCTGGCGTACTGGGGGCAGGCCGAGCTGGTGGCCGCCGCCACCGACCTCGCCGAGGTCATCGGCGGCGCGGTGGCGCTGAAGCTGCTGTTCGACACCCCGCTGCTGGTCGGCGGGCTGGTCGTCGGCCTCGTCTCGCTGGGGCTGCTCATGCTGCAGAACCGGAACGGGGTGCGCCGCTTCGAGGCCGCCGTCGTCGCCCTGCTGCTCGTCATCGTCGTCGGGTTCGTCTCCGGCGTCGTGCTCGCCCCGCCGGACCCGGCCGAGGCCGTGGAGGGGCTCGTGCCGCGCTTCGCGGGCAGCGAGACGGTGCTGCTGGCCGCGAGCATGCTCGGCGCCACCGTCATGCCGCACGCGGTGTACCTGCACTCGGCGATGGCCCGCGACCACCACGGCGTCGTGGCCGCGCACCGCACCCGGCGCGTGCTGGGCGCCACCCGCATCGACGTCCTCGCGGCCCTGCTCGTGGCGGGCGTGGTGAACATCTCGATGCTGCTGCTCGCCGCGTCCGCGCTGCGCGGCGTCGAGGGCACCGACACCCTCGAGGGCGCGCACGCGGCCGTCGCCACCCACCTCGGCACCGGGGCGGCGCTGCTGTTCGCCATCGGCCTGCTGGCCTCCGGGCTGGCATCGACGTCGGTCGGCGCCTACGCCGGCGCGGTCATCATGCAGGGGCTGCTGCACGTGGACGTCCCGCTGCTGGTGCGGCGGGTGGTCACCCTGGTGCCCGCGCTGGTCTGCCTGGGCGTCGGCGTCGACCCCACCCGCGCCCTCGTCGTCAGCCAGGTCGTCCTCAGCTTCGGCATCCCCTTCGCGCTGGTCCCGCTCGTGGCGCTGACCAGCTCCCGCGCGCTGATGGGCGCGCACGTCAACCGCCGCGGCACCCACCTCGCCGCCGTCACCGCGGTGGCGCTGGTCGTCGCCCTCAACGTCGCCCTGCTCTGGCTGACGTTCACCGGCTGACCACCAGCCGAGCGCCGGCCGACGCTCAGGCGGGCAGGTGCCGGCGCACGAAGTCCAGCTCGACCCGCATCTGGCGCACCCGCTCGTCGTCGCGCAGCGAGCCGTGCCCGGCGTCGTAGCGGTAGACCTCGTGCGCGGCGCCGCGCGCGGCCAGCCGCGCCAGGTAGTTGTCGATCTGCCGGATCGGGCAGCGCGGGTCGTTGCGGCCGGCCAGCACCAGCACCGGGGCGCGGACGGCGTCGACGTAGGTGATCGGCGAGGAGTCCGCGTACTTGTCCGGCACCTGCTCGGGGGAGCCGCCGAACAGCGAGCGGTCGAAGGCCTTCAGGCCCTCCATCTCGTCCTCGTAGGCGGCCACGTAGTCGGCCACCGGCACCCCCGCGAGCCCGAGGGCCCACCGCTGCGGCTGCGTGCCCAGCCCGAGCAGGGTGAGGAAACCGCCCCAGGAGGCCCCGGCCAGCACCACCCGGTCGGGGTCGGCGATCCCGGCGGCGACGAGGTGGTCGGCGACCGCGGCGATGTCGGCGAGCTCCACGTGGCCCACCCGGGCGTCCAGGGCGTCCCGCCACGCGGAGCCGTAGCCGGTGGAGCCGCGGTAGTTCACCTGCACCACGGCGAACCCCTCGTCCACCCACGTCGCCACGTAGGGGCGGAAGGAGTCGGTGTCGTGGTGGGTGGGACCGCCGTGGACCTCCACGACGAGCGGCAGCGGGCCCTGCGCACCGGGCGGGGTGCGCAGCAGCGCGTGCACGCGCCCGCCCTCGCCGTCCACCCAGACGTCGCGCACGTCCACCGACGGCGGCGCGGGCTCGCCCGGGGCGCGCAGCAGGACCCGCCCGGTGCGGGTGCGCACGCTCGGCGGCTGCGCCGAGGACGACCACGCCAGCCACACGTCGCCGTCCGGGCGGGCCGTGGCGCCGCCCACGGTGCCCGTCGAGGGCCCCACCCGCCGCACCGCGCCGGTGCCGAGGTCGACCAGGTGCGCCAGCGTGCGCGCCTCGTGGTCGACCAGCACGACGAGGCCGGTGGCGTCGCGGGTCCACTCCGCGCCGGCGACCTCCCCCGGCACGTCCAGGCGCACCGGGATCTCCATCCCGGTCACCACGTCGAGGACGAGCAGTTCCGAGCGGCCCCCGCGCTCGTGCTCCACGAGCAGCCGCCCGTCCCCGCGCACCGGTGAGAAGGCGATCGGCGTCACGCCCCTGCCGGGCCCGTCGGCCAGCTCCACGACGGTGGAGGCGTCGTCCAGGCGCAGCACCCGCAGGTCGGGGTGGCGGGAGTCGCCGTGCTCGGAGTGCGCGATCGCGACGAACTCCTCGTCGGGGGACAGGTCCGCCACCCAGGCGTCCTCGCGGTGCTCGTAGAGCGTGCGCGCCGCTGCGCCGGGTTCGACGACCTGCACGCGGGTGCCGTAGCCGTCGTCCTGGCTGCCGACGACGACCCTGCCGCTGCGCCCGAACGCCAGCCCGGCGGAGTAGGCGGCGGGCAGCCCCAGCGGGTCCTCGACGCCCTCGCCGGGAGCCGCGCCGAACGGCTGGCGCCGCCAGACGCCGTGCTCGTCGCCGTCGGTGTCGTCGAACCACCAGACGAACTCCCCCGACGGCTCGATCGTCACCGTCGAGGTGCCCTCGGCGCGCTCGGTGAGCCGGGTGAGCGCGCCGGTGCCCGCGTCGAAGGAGTGCACCTCCAGCACGCCGCCGACGGTGGCCTCCACGACGCAGCGCTGCGGGGCGTCCTGCGCCCACTCCGGCAGCCCGACCCGGCCGGCGCGGAAGCGCCGCTCCCAGAGCGGGACGTCGGGGTTCGGGGCCGGTGCGGGAGGGGTGCTCACCCGGCCGATCGTGCCACGCCCCGCCGCGCGCTCAGCCCGCGGTCGCCACCGCCTGCGGGAACAGGCGGCGCAGCACGTCGGCCAGGGTGACGACCCCCGCGACCGCTCCCCCGTCGGTGACGACGGCGAGGTGGTTGCGGGTCTCGCGCATGGCCGTCAGCGCCGCGTGCACGGTGGTGCCCGCCTCCAGGACGAACACCTCCCGCACGTGCGGGTCCGCGGGCGCCTCCGCGGGCTCGGTGAGGGTGTCGCGCACGTGGACCACACCGGTGATCCGCTGCGCCTCGCCGACCAGCACCCGCAGGTGGCCGGTGCGGCGGGTGACCTCGCGCACGTCCCCGACGCTGGCGCCCGCCGGCACCGCGGCCAGCTGCGCACCGGGGCGCAGCAGCTCGCGCACCGTCATGCGCTCCAGCTCCAGCGCACCGGAGAGCTGGGCCGAGAAGCGCGCGTCCAGCGCGCCCACGTTCGCCGAGTGCTCCAGCAGGTGGCGCAGCGCGTCGGGGCTGTGCCCGGCGGCGACCCCGTCGGCCGGTTCGGCGCCGGCGCGGCGCACCAGGGCGTTGGCCGCCGCGTTGAGGACCTTGAGCGCGGGGCGGAAGACCCACGTGAAACCGCGCATGGGCAGCGCCAGCAGCAGGGCCGAGCGCTCCGGGTGCGCGATCGCCCAGGACTTCGGGGCCATCTCCCCCACCACGAGGTGGACGAAGGTGACGACGAACAGCGCCAGCACGAAACCGGTGACGTCGGCGGCCACCGACGGCAGGCCCGCGCCCTCGAACAGCGGGGTCAGCCAGTGGTGCACCGCGGGCTTGCTGATCGCCCCCAGGGCCAGGGTGCAGGCGGTGATGCCCAGCTGGGAACCGGCCAGCAGCACCGTCAGCTCGGCGGAGCTGCGCAGCGCGGCGCGCCCGGAGGCGGTGCCGGCGGCGTCCTCCAGGCGGTGCCGCTTGGCGGCCAGCAGCGCGAACTCCACGGCCACGAAGAACGCGCTGAGCCCGACGATGAGCGCGGTCGCCGGGACGACGATCCACGGGTCGTCGCTCACCGCTGCACCTCCTGGTCGGTGGTCTCGGGCAGTTCCAGGCGCACCCGGGCGGGCACGTGCCGCTCGACGGCCAGCACCGCCACCCGCAGCCGCGCCGGGGCGGCGCCGGAGTCGCGGTCCACGTCGGCCGGGTCGGCCGGCAGGTCGACCTCCAGCACCGTCCCCGGCTGCGGCAGGCCGCCGTGGCTGGCGATGACCAGGCCGGCGATCGTCTCGTAGTCGCCGCGCGGCAGGTCCACGCCCAGCGCGCGCTCCACCTCGTCGACGTGCACCTCGCCGGCCATCTCCCACACCCCGTCGTCCTCCACCGGCACGTAGCCGGCGCTCTCGTCGTGCTCGTCGGTGATCTCCCCGACGAGCTCCTCGGCGAGGTCCTCCAGCGTGACGACCCCGGCGAAGCCGCCGTACTCGTCGACCACGCAGGCCAGCTGGTTGCGCGTCTCCGTCAGCTGGCGCAGCACGTCGGGCAGCGCCGTGAGGGTGGAGACGACCAGCGGCGGGCGGGCGATCGCGGTGACCGGTGCGCCGTCGGGTTCGGCGGTCACCAGCAGGTCCGCCAGGTGCACGACGCCGACGACGTCGCCGGTGTCGGCGGCCAGCACCGGGTAGCGCGAGTGCCCGATGGCCATGAGCGCGCGCACCAGGCCCAGGTCCGCGGTGTCGGGCACGGTGTCCACCCGCGAGCGGGGCACCATCGCGTGCTCCACGTCGCGGTGCGGGAAGTCCAGGATGCGGTCCAGCACCACCGCCAGCTCCGCCGGCAGGTTCCCGCTCTCGCGGGACTCCTCGACGATGTGCTCCAGGTCGCGGGCGGTCGCGGCGTGCTCGACGTCGTGGACGGGCTCGATGCGCAGCGAGCGCAGCAGCAGGTTCGAGGCCTGGTCGAAGAACCAGATGAGCCAGCCGAACACCTTCAGGTACACCAGCGTGGAGCGCGCCAGCCAGGTCGCCACCGGTTCCGGCTTGGCGATGGCGAGGTTCTTGGGGAACAGCTCGCCGAACAGCATCTGCACGAGCGTGGAGAACAGCAGCGCGGCGACCGCGCCGACGCCCACGCTCACCGCGGCGGGGATCCCCACCCCGCCCAGCAGGGCGCCGAGCGATTCCCCGATGAGGGGTTCGGCGACGTAGCCGACGAGCAGGCCGGTGACGGTGATGCCCAGCTGCGCGCCGGAGAGCATGAACGAGGTGCGGCGGGTGACCGACAGGGCGCGGCGGGCGCCGGCGTCCCCGGCGTCCGCGCGGGCGTTCAGCCCGGAGCGGTCCACCGACATGTAGGCGAACTCCTGGGCGACGAAGTAGGCCGTCACCGCGGTGATGAGCAGCACCACCAGCACGCCGAGCAGGAGGGAGAGCACGTCCGTCACGGGCGACCCACCCCCGCACCGGTCCTCGTCGGCCGTCCAGGGGTGGGGCGGGTACTCGGGGGGTCGTCGTCGCGCACGGCGGCGGCGGTCCTTCCTGTGGTGGCGGGTGTCTCCCCCGGTTCAACGGACGGGCGGCGCCCCCAGTTCCCGGGGGATCGTGAAGCGGGTGGTGACGCGCCGCGCGAAGGCGACGTGGTCGGGGGCGCGGCCGGCCAGCCCCGGGAAGCCCGCCGCGGCCAGCAGGCCGTCGTCGAGGGCGAGGACCTGCGCGCTGCGCAGCGGCCACTCCTCGTGCTCGTTGGCCACCCACCACGTGCGGCCCAGGTGCGCGACGTGCAGGCCGAAGCGGGCGGTGACGAAGCGCGCGACCTCGTCGTCCGCGCCGATCTCGTCGGCGCCCTCGCGCACCACGACCCGGCTGCGCACCCCCGCCGGGGTCCGGCACGTCCAGGCGAACTCGCGGGCGCCCTCGCGCTCGCGCTGCGCCCGCCGCATCCGCGACCACCGGTACGGCAGCCCGAACACCAGCTGCGCCCCCAGCACCACCGCCAGCCGCGTCGCGTCCAGGCTGGCGAAGACGACCCCGCGCCGGCCGGCGTCGTCGACGGAGTACATCCGCACGTTCGTCTCCAGGAACGTGCCGAACCACGGCACCGCGGGCAGCCGCCCCGGCGCCGCACCGCGCAGGGTGAACGGGATGAGCCCGACGTAGGTGGCGCCGTCGAGCACGTCGGGGCGCACCCCCGGCGGCAGGTGCGGCGCGACGAGCGCGGGGTCGACCGCCCAGTGCAGGAACGCCAGGTCGTCCCAGTGCTGGTGCATCATCACCGGCCCGCCCAGCGGGGCGGCGGCCGCGGCGGGCAGGCGGTCCAAGGGGCGCTCGTGAGGAGGTGCGGCGTTCACGCCCACACCGTCCCCTCCCCACGCGCTGCGCGCACGGCGTACCGCGGGGTCCGGTCTGCGGGCTCGTGCGCGGGCGGGCGCGGTGCCAGGCTGGGCCGGTGGCGACGGGTGCGCGGGACGAGGCGAAGGACGAGCTGCACGGCTACCTGCGGGAGGGCCGCGAGGCGGTGCTGTGGAAGCTGGAGGGGCTGTCCGAGCGCGACGCCCGCCGGCCGCTGACCCCCACGGGCACCAACCTGCTCGGCCTCGTGAAGCACCTGGCCGGGGTGGAGGCCGGCTACTTCGGCGAGGTCTTCGCCCGCCCCTTCCCCGAGCCGCTGCCGTGGGTGGAGGACGACGCCGAGCCGAACGCGGACATGTGGGCCACCGCCGAGGAGTCCCGCGAGGACGTCACCGCGCTCTACCGCCGGGTGTGGGCGCACAGCGACGCCACCGTCGCCGCGCTGCCGCTGGACGCCCCCGGCCACGTGCCGTGGTGGCGCCCGCAGGCGCGCCCGGTCACCCTGCACCGCGTCCTCGTCCACGTGGTCGCCGAGACCCACCGGCACGCCGGGCACGCCGACGTCGTCCGCGAGCTCGTCGACGGGCGGGCCGGGCTGCGCGCCGCGAACGGCAACCTGCCCGACGGCGACGCCGACTGGTGGGCCGCGCACCGGGCGCGGTTGCAGGCGGTCGCGGACGGGGTTCGCTGAGGTCCTCGGCTACCGCTCACCCAGCGGCGGGGCGGGCGGAAGCACTTGCGGTCCGGCCT
>NZ_JAAALL010000229.1 GCF_009906315.1 Kineococcus vitellinus
CCGGCGAGCTGCTCGGCCTTGACGAGGGCGCGCTCCACGGCGGCCAGCTGCCCGGGGTCGGCGGCACCGGCGACGCGCACCATCGCGGCGGCCTCGGCCACCTGCGCGCAGGCCGTCGCGGTGCGGGTGATGCGCCGGTGCACCTCGGGGTGCAGGCCCTCGGGACCGCGCGGGACGGTCATCGACTCCGACGGCGCCTCCTGCTGGGCCTGCAGGCAGCGGGCGCGCACGGCGCGGGCGACGAGGTCGACGCGGGGCAGCGCCTGCTCCAGGGCCTCGCGCGCCGGGCCCGGCGGGGTGCCGTCGACGACCTGCTCGACGCGGCGCACCGCCCGGTCCACCGAGTGCTCGGCGCGCTGCCAGACGCCCGTCCCCAGCGGGTCGGGCGCCCGGCGCCAGAACGCGAGCCTCAGAGGTACTGCCCCGTGCCGCCGGGCTGCACGCGCGGCATGCCGTCCCCGCGGGGTCGGCCGGGCTGCGGCGCGAGGCCGCCGGGCAGCGCGCGGCGCATCTCCTGCAGCTGGGCCTGCGCGGCCATCTGCTGGGCGACGAGCGCGGTCTGGATGCCGTGGAAGAGGCCCTCCAGCCAGCCGACGAGCTGGGCCTGGGCGATGCGCAGCTCGCTCTCGGAGGGCGCCGCGCCCTCCGCGAACGGCAGCGCGATGCGGCGCAGCTCCTCGACGAGCTCGGGGGCCAGGCCGTCCTCGAGCTCCGAGAGCGAGCGCTCGTGGATCTCCGCGAGGCGGGTGCGGCCCGCCTCGTCCAGCGGCGAGGAGCGGACCTCCTCCAGCAGCTGCTTGACCATGCTGCCGATCCGCATGACCTTCGCGGGCTGGGAGACCATGTCGGCGGGGCCGGGCTCGCCCTCCTCGGGCGGCTCGGCGATCCCCATGCCCTGCGGGGTCACGACGACCACCCGCGGGTCGGGGCCGTCCGCGCTCTCGCGCGGCGCGTCGGGCGGGGTGGGGTCTTCGGGGCCGGAGGCGAAGTCGGGCATGCCCCCATCCTGCCCTCAGCGCCCCGGCCGCACCTCCCGCGGGACCGCGCGGGCGCCCAGCAGCACGGTCAGGCCCACCACGGCGCCGGCCGCGAGGGCCGCCGCGAGGGTGGAGGTGCCCAGCAGGTAGACCACGGCCAGCACCGCGGCGCACGCCGCCGGCACGAGCAGGGCCAGCGCCGCGACGGCGCCGCGGCGGCGCGCGCCGCGGGTGGGCAGCGCGAGCGCGCAGCACAGGACGATCGAGCCGACGAGCGCGGAGGCCAGCACGTCGCTGACGCGGTGCCAGCCCTCGGTGACGACGAAGGCGCCGATCGTGGTGGCGGCCGCGGCGCCCACCAGGGCCAGGGGCGCGCGCAGCAGGCGGGGGGCGGCCACGCAGGCGCCCAGCGCCAGGCCCAGCACCGCGGAGGTGTGCCCGCTGGGCAGGCTGTTGGCCATCTCGCCGTAGCGCTCGCTGAGGTCGGGGCGCTGCAGCAGCCACAGCTTGAGCACCTCGGTCAGCCCCAGCGCGAGGGCGGCGACGGCGGTGCCCGCCAGCGCCCGGCCGGGCCGGCCGCGCAGCAGCCCGAGGGTGCCCACGACGACGATCCCGACGACCAGGTGCACCGGCTCCAGGCGGTCGGCCAGCGCGAAGGCGCGCCCCAGCGCGCCACCGGCCTCGGAGCCCTCGGCGAGCGCCCGCGCGTGCAGGGCGTTCTCGGCGTCCTGGCCGGCGGCCGTGCGCACGCACGCGACGTACAGGACGCCGAGCACGACGAGCTGCCACCAGGCGGCGGCGAGCGCCGCGAGCGACCAGGTCCGGCGCGGGGCCCGGCCGGTGCGGGCGCCCGGCTGGTGCGCGGGGCCGGCGGGTGCGGAGGTAGCCACCCGTCCACTGTGCGACACGTGCGCGCCGAGCGCGTCCGCGCGAGGTGCAGAGGCGGTGAGCTTCTCGTGAGCGGGCCCGGCGCGGGGTCGATGGGGGAGGGGTCAGCGGGAGGCGCGCTCCAGCGCCGCCTGCTCCTCGGCGGTGAGCTCCAGGTCGATCGCGGTCAGCAGCGGCGGCAGCTGCCCGGTGGTGCGGGCGCTGGCGATGGGGGCCAGCACGGTCGGCTGGTGGCGCAGCCAGGCCAGCGCCACCGCGGCGACGTCGACGCCGCGGGCGGCGGCGACCTCGTCGAGCGCGGCGAGCACCCGCGGGCCGCGCTCGTCCTCCAGGTACCGCGCGGCGCCCGCCTGCCGCTGGGACTCGGCCAGCTGCCCGGGGCGGTACTTGCCGGTGAGGAAGCCGGAGGCCAGCGCGGAGTAGGGCACCATCGCCAGCCCGTTGGCGGCCACGACGTCGGCGGCGTCGGACTCGTACTCCGAGCGCTCGACGAGGTTGTAGTGGTTCTGCAGCGCGACGTAGGAGGTCAGCCCCTCCCGCCGGGAGGTCTCCAGTGCCTCCTGCAGGCGGCGGCCGGTGAAGTTGGAGGCCCCGACCGCGCGGACCTTGCCGGCGCCGACGAGCTCGTCGAAGGCGCCGAGGACCTCGGCCTGGGGCACCTGCTCGTCGTCGGCGTGCGCCCAGTACAGGTCGACGCGGTCGGTGCGCAGCCGCTGCAGGGAGGCGTCGACGGCCGTGCGGATCGTCTGCGGCGCGAGCCCCTCCAGCCCGGGGGCCTTGCCGACCTTGGTGGCGAGCACGACCCGGTCGCGCTTGCCGCTGCGGGCGAACCAGCTGCCGATGATCGTCTCGGAGATCCCCGCGCCGCCCTGCGACCACGCCGAGTACACGTCGGCGGTGTCGAGGAAGTCGCCGCCGGCGTCGACGAAGGCGTCGAGCACGCGGTGGCTCTCCGCCTCGTCGGAGGTCCAGCCGAAGGTGTTCGTGCCGAGCGAGAGGGGGCGGACGTCGAGCTCCGAGGTGCCGATGCGCGTCATGCGCCCAGGCAAGCACCCGCTCCGGCGTCCCGCCCGCCGGGACCCGCGCGGACGGCGGGACGGCGCGGCCGCCGGTGCGGTAGGAACGGGGGGTGCCCACGCTCTCCGAAGGCGCCAACGCCCCCCTCGACGGCGAGGCGGTGCGCGCCGTCGTCAGCGGGCCGGTCGACCTCACCGCGCTCGTCGTCGGCGCCGACGGCGAGGTCGCCGGGGACGACGACATGGTCTTCTTCAACCAGCCCGCCGCGCCCGGGGTCCGCCTGCGCGGGCGCGTCCTGGAGCTGGACCTCGCGGGGCTGCGGCCGGGGGCGGACAAGGTGGTCCTGGCCGCCAGCCCGGAGCGCGAGGGGGACACGTTCGCGGGGGCGCCGCCGCAGCTCGTCGTCGAGCACGGCGGGGAGGCGGTGCGCTTCACCCCCTCCCGGCTGGGCGCGCAGCCCGTCGTCGTGCTCGCGGAGGTCTACCGCCGCGGCGGGGCGTGGAAGGTGCGGGCGGTCGGGCAGGGCTACGAGGACGGCCTGGCGGGGCTGGCCACCGACTTCGGCGTCGTCGTCGACGACGCCGGGACCGGGGCGCCTAGCCCGGAGCCCGGACCCGCAGCCGTCCCCGCCGCCGGGCCCGCCGCCGAGCCGGTGCTGTCGCTGACCAAGGGGGCCGAGAAGCTGCCGCCGCAGATGCGCGAGCGGCTGGACCTGCGCAAGCGGCAGGTCGCGCTCGTGCTCACCAAGCACGAGGTGCCCCGGCTGCGCTGCCGGGTCGTGCTCGTCCTCGACGTCTCCGGCAGCACGATCGGCCTGTACCGGCGCGGGGTGTTCACCCGCGCCGTGGAGCGGGTGGCGCCGGTGGCCGCGCAGGTCGACGACGGCGCGGAGATGCAGGTGTGGGCGATGGGCTCGCACGCCGCGCGCCTGGAGGACCTCACCATCGGCACGCTGCCGGACTGGCTGCAGGAGCACACGTCCAAGCGCTTCGGCGGGGCGGGCGGCTCGAACAACGAGAAGGCGGTCATCGCCGACGTCGCCGCCTACGTCGAGCGCGAGCCGCTGGAGATCCCCACGCTGGTGCTCTTCTTCCACGACGGCGGGGTGACCGACAACAGGGGGACGGAGAAGGCGCTGCGGGCGGTGGCGGACGCGCCGGTGTTCTGGCAGTTCATCGGCCTGGGCCGGGCGAACTACGGGGTCCTGGAGCGGCTGGACACCCTGGCCGGCCGCCCGCACGACAACACCGGCTTCTTCGCCCTCGACGACCTCGACGCCGTCGGCGACGAGGAGCTGTACGAGCGGATCCTCGCGGAGTTCCCCTCGTGGGTGCGCGGCTACTACCCGCCGGGCAGCCCGGTGCTGACCGGCCTGCGCTGAGGGGCCGCGCGAGCCCCGCTCAGCCGCGGGCGACCTCGCGCAGGCACGCGCACGTGGCGCGGTAGACGTCGGCCAGGGCCGCGTCCTCGCCGGCCTCGCGGCGCGAGGCCCACTCGTCGAGGGCCGCGCGCAACCCGGCGCTGACGGTCTCGGCGACGACGCGGGTGCGCAGGTCGACGCGGGGGCTGCCGGTGGCGGCGGCGATGCGCTCGAGGAACTGCCGGGAGTGCTCGGCGTCCATCCGCACGAGCGCCCCGCGCAGCGCCGCGTCGGCCATCACGAGGCAGCGCACGCGCAGCATGCGCTCGGCGCGGCCGGGTTCCTCGACGGCGAGCTCTGCGAGGACGTCGGCGACGGCGGCCTCGACGTCGGCGAGGCCGGCGGCGCCGGCGGCGGCCTCGACGCGCTGCTCCAGGCGTGCGGCCAGGGCGAGGTCGAAGGCGCGGTTGCCGCCGAGGGCGGCCGCCTCCTTGGTGGGGAAGTAGCGGAAGAAGGTGCGCGGCGAGACGCCGGCGGCGGCGGCGATGTCGTCGACGGTGGTGCCCTCGCAGCCGCGCTCCTCGAACAGCGCGAGGGCGGCGCTCTCGATCTCGGCCTGCGTGGCGAGCCGGCGGCGCTCGCGCAGGTCGGGGACGGTGGTCACGCGCTCAGGATAATCCCTGTCGAGTTGGCAGTCGCTGCCAGTAAGGTAGTGGCTGTCACCACGTCGAGGAGCTCCACCATGCCCACCAACGAGGACGCGACCCTGCCCGCGCCCGTCCCCGCACCCGCAGCACCCGCGACAGCAGCAGCACCTGCGGCACCCGCGGTACCCGAGCGAGCCGGAGCGGCCGCGCGGCTGGCCCCCGGCGACGCCACCCTCATCGGGCTGCTGCTCGTCTCCGCCTTCGTCGTCATCCTCAACGAGACGATCATGGGCGTGGCGCTGCCGCGCCTCATGGCCGACCTCGGCGTCACCGCGGCCACCGGCCAGTGGCTCACGACCGGGTTCATGCTCACCATGGCCGTGGTCATCCCCGCCACCGGTTTCATCATGACCCGCTTCCGGCTGCGCCAGGTCTTCGCCGCCGCGATGGGCCTGTTCAGCCTCGGCACCGCCGTCGCCGCGGTCGCGCCGGGCTTCGAGGTGCTGCTGCTCGGGCGCATCGTCCAGGCGAGCGGCACGGCCGTGATGATGCCGCTGCTCATGACCACCGCCATGACCCTCGTCCCGCCGGCCGCCCGCGGGCGCACGATGGGCACCATCTCGATCGTCATCTCGGTCGCCCCGGCCATCGGCCCGACGATCTCCGGCCTCGTCCTGTCCGCGCTCAGCTGGCGGTGGATGTTCCTGCTCGTCCTGCCCATCGCCCTGCTGGCCCTGGGCCTGGGGCTGTGGAAGGTGCGCGACGTCACCACCCCGCGCGAGGCGCGGCTGGACGTGCTCTCGCTGGCGCTGTCCGCCGTCGGCTTCGGCGGCCTCATCTACGGCCTCTCCAGCACCGGCGAGGCCGCGGGCGGGCACGCGCCGGTGGCGCCGTGGATCCCGGTCGCCGTCGGCGTCCTGGCGCTCGCGGCGTTCGTCGCGCGCCAGTCCCGCCTGCAGCGCGCCTCCGCGCACGGCCCGCTGATGGACCTGCGGGTCTTCGCCGACCGCTCCTTCACGGTCTCCTCGCTCGTGCTCGTCATCAGCTTCATGGGGCTGTTCGGCACCCTCATCGTGCTGCCGATCTTCCTGCAGACCGTCCTGCGGCTGGGCTCCCTGGAGACGGGGCTGCTGCTGCTGCCGGGCGGGGCGCTCATGGGCGTCCTCTCGCCCCTCGTGGGCCGCCTCTTCGACCGCTACGGCCCGCGCCCGCTCGTCGTGCCGGGCGCCGTCGTCGTCAGCGCCGGCCTGTGGCTGCTGACGACGCTGCACCCGGGCACCGCGACCGGGATGGTCGTCCTGGCCCACTGCCTGGTCAGCCTGGGCCTGGCGTTCATGTTCACGCCGCTGTTCACCTCGGCGCTGGGCTCGCTGCGCGCGGAGCTGTACGCGCACGGCAGCGCCGTCGTCGGCACGGTGCAGCAGCTCGCCGGGGCGGCCGGCACCGCGCTGTTCGTGACGGTGCTCTCGACGACCTCGGCGGACCGGCTGGCCGCGGGCGCCGACGCGCTCGACGCGGTCGCCGACGGCGTGCGCAGCGCCTTCGTGTGGGGCGGGGTCATCTCGCTCGTCGCGCTGGCCGCCTCCCTGCTGGTGCGGCGCCCGCCGCTGGTCCCGGGCCCGCGCACGCCCGTGCACTGAGACCCGCACACCGCGGACGGCCGATCCCCTCGGGGGGTCGGCCGTCCGTGTTTTCTGCACTTGACGCAAGAAGTGCACTGAGTGCACGATTGACGGGTGACGACGTCCCCGACCCTGCGCGACCGCCGCCGCCAGGAGACCACCGCCCTCATCACCTCCGCCGCCCTCGACCTCGCGGTCGAGCTCGGCTGGGACGCGGTGACGGCCGACGCGATCGCCGCCCGCGCCGGGGTCTCCCGGCGCACGTTCTTCAACTACTTCGCGACCAAGGACGAGGCGCTCCTGCACGGCGCGATGAGCTGGGACGAGGAGCTGCTGGAGGCCTTCAGCACCTCCTCCGGCCCCCTGCTGGCCGCCCTGGAGCAGCTCGTCCTCGCCCAGACCGCCGGGCACGAGCACGACCGCGACCGCGCCGTCCAGGTGTTCCGCCTCGTCGAGGCCTCCCCGGAGCTGCTGCCCCGGCTGCTGGCCGAGATCGCCCGGCACGAGGAGGTCCTGGCCGCGGCCATCGCCCGGCGCGAGGGCGTGGACCCGCTGACGGCCGCCGTCCACGCCGGCGTCGTCGGCACCGTCGTGCGCATCGGCGGGCAGCGCTGGCTCGCGGGGGACGCCCCGGACCCGGTGACCTCCCTGCGCGCGGCCTGGGCCGCGCTGCGCCTGCTCGCCTGACCCTCCCGAAC
>NZ_JAAALL010000022.1 GCF_009906315.1 Kineococcus vitellinus
CCCCGCCCCCGCGCCGACCCCCCTGCCGCCGAGGCCGCGCTGCGCGTGCTCGGCGGGGACGGCGTCCTCGTCGTCGGGGGGAGGGTGCGGCCGCTGTCGCTGCGGCACGCCGAGCTGCTGCTCGTGCTGCTGGCCGACGGGGCGCAGCGGCGCGGCGCGGGCCGCAGCGCCGCCGCCCTGGCGGCCGCCCTGGACGACCGCGACCTGGCCCCGGTGTCCGTGCGCGCCGAGGTGCACCGGCTGCGCACCGTGCTCGCGGGGTGCGGCGCCGGCGCTCCGGGCGTCTCCGCCGCGCCCTACCGGGTGCTGGGCCGGCTGCACTGCGACGCCCTGGAGGTGCTGGAGGCGCTGCGCGCCGGGCGCACCGCGGCCGCGGTTGCCGCCTGCACGGGGGAGCTGCTGCCCGGCTCGGACGCGCCCGCGGTGCGCGAGCTGCGCGAGGAGCTGGCCGTCGGCGTCCGCACGGCCGTGCTGGAGGGGGACGACGACGCCGCGCTGCTGCGCTTCGCCCGCGGCGCCTGCGGCCGCGACGACCCGGCCGTGGCCGCCGAGGTGCTGCGCCGGCTGGCGCCCGGCGACCCCGCGCGCGGCGAGGCCCTGGCCCGCGCCCGCCGGCTCGGGGTCGCCTGAGGCGCCGGCCCCGGGCGGGGGCCCGGGTGCGGTCCGGGTGCAACGCGGTTGCAACGCCGCCGGGCGCACCGTGGCGGCACGGCGACGGAGCGGTCGCCGGTTCTCTCCCGTGGAGGTTCGTCATGACGGTCTACGAGGCACCCGGCCGTGCGGGCAGCGTCGTCAGCTACGCCGACCGCTACGACCACTGGATCGGCGGTGAGCGCGTGGCCCCCGCGAGCGGGGAGTACTTCGAGAACCCCTCGCCGGTGACCGGGCAGGTCTTCACCGAGGTCGCCCGCGGCACGGCCGCCGACGTCGAGCGGGCCCTCGACGCCGCGCACGCCGCCGCCCCCGCGTGGGGGCGCACCTCCGTCGCCGAGCGCGCCCTGGTCCTGCACCGCATCGCCGACCGCATCGAGGCCAACCTCGAGCGGCTCGCCGTCGCGGAGACCTGGGACAACGGCAAGCCGGTGCGCGAGTGCCTGGGCGCCGACCTGCCGCTCGTGGTGGACCACCTGCGCTACTTCGCCGGGGCGGTGCGCGCGCAGGAGGGCGGCATCTCCCAGATCGACGACGACACCGTCGCCTACCACTTCCACGAGCCGCTCGGCGTCGTCGGGCAGATCATCCCGTGGAACTTCCCGCTGCTCATGGCGGTCTGGAAGCTGGCCCCGGCGCTCGCGGCCGGCAACGCCATCGTCCTCAAGCCCGCCGAGCAGACCCCCGCCTCGATCATGCTGCTCATGGAGCTCATCGGGGACCTGCTGCCGCCGGGGGTCGTCAACGTCGTCAACGGGTTCGGCGCCGAGGCGGGCAAGCCGCTGGCCAGCTCCCCGCGCATCCGCAAGATCGCCTTCACCGGCGAGACGACGACGGGTCGGCTGATCATGCAGTACGCCAGCCAGAACCTCATCCCCGTCACCCTGGAGCTGGGCGGCAAGAGCCCCAACCTCTTCTTCGAGGACGTCGCGAGGGCCCGCGACGACTTCTACGACAAGGCGCTCGAGGGCTTCACGATGTTCGCGCTGAACCAGGGGGAGGTGTGCACCTGCCCCTCGCGCGCGCTCATCCAGAGCTCGATCTACGACGGCTTCCTCGACGACGCGGTGGCGCGCACGAGGGCCGTCGTGCAGGGCAACCCGCTGGACACCGCCACGATGATCGGGGCGCAGGCCAGCAACGACCAGCTCGAGAAGATCCTGTCCTACATCGACATCGGCCGGCAGGAGGGCGCCAAGCTCGTCACCGGCGGCGAGCGCGCCGACCTGGGCGGGGAGCTGTCGGGCGGCTACTACGTGACGCCGACGATCTTCGAGGGCGACAACTCGATGCGCATCTTCCAGGAGGAGATCTTCGGGCCGGTCGTGTCGGTGACCCGCTTCGACGACCCCGACGACGCGCTGAAGATCGCCAACGACACCCTCTACGGCCTCGGCGCCGGCGTGTGGTCGCGCGACGTCCACCTCGCCTACCGGATGGGCCGCGGCATCCAGGCCGGGCGGGTGTGGACGAACAACTACCACGCCTACCCCGCGCACGCGGCGTTCGGCGGCTACAAGAGCTCCGGCATCGGCCGGGAGAACCACCGGATGATGCTCGACCACTACCAGCAGACCAAGAACCTCCTCGTCAGCTACTCGACGAGCAAGGTCGGGTTCTTCTGATGGGCCGGCGCTGATGCAGCCGCGCCCGGGGGAGACCGCACCCGGTGCGGGCCGGGAGCGGGTCGCCCTGACCCCGCGGGCGGCGCAGCAGCTGCGCCGCCTGCGGGCGCGCCACGGGGAGCTGATGTTCCACCAGTCCGGCGGCTGCTGCGACGGCAGCTCGCCGATGTGCTTCCCGGACGGCGACTTCCTGCTCTCCGAGGCCGACGAGCACCTGGGGGACCTGCTGGTGCCCGCGGACGAGGGGCAGGACGCCTTCACCGTCGGGGTGTGGATGTCCAAGGAGCAGCACGCCCGCTGGGCGCACACCCACCTGACCATCGACCTGGTGCCCGGGCGCGGGGCGGGGTTCTCGCTGGAGGCGCCGGACGGCGTGCGCTTCCTCATCCGCTCGCGCCTGCTCGAGGGCCCGGGCGGGCCCGCCTCCTGCGAGCTGCCCGGTGCCGCCCCGGACGCCGTCTCGGATGGTGGGACGGGCGTCTCGCGGATTGGATCCTCCACGGCTCCTGCGTAGGATCCCGGTCACACCCGATCGGCGACGGCGACCCCGGTGGACGGCCGGGTGGACGCACGCCGGGCGGGGGACCCCCGATCCGGCGTGGCCGTGCGCGGAACGGTCCGCGGACGGCTGCCCCCGCCACGTCTGACTGCGAAGGTCCACGATGGGTCCCTCCGACCTGAACACCTCCACGCGCGCCGCCACGGGTGCGGGCGCGCCCGCCAACCCGGTGCGCCGGGTCGCCGCCGCGAGCCTCATCGGCACGACGATCGAGTTCTACGACTTCTACGTCTACGCCACGGCCGCGGTCCTCGTCTTCGGCCCGCTGTTCTTCCCCTCCGGCAACGAGACCGCGCAGACGCTCGCCTCGCTGGCCACCTTCGCCATCGCCTTCGTGGCCCGCCCGATCGGCTCGATCGTCTTCGGCCACTTCGGCGACCGCGTCGGCCGCAAGACGACCCTGGTCGCCGCCCTGCTGGTCATGGGGATCTCGACCGTCCTCATCGGCGTCCTGCCCACCCACGCCACCGCGGGCAACCTCGCCCCCGTCCTGCTGTGCCTGCTGCGCTTCGGGCAGGGCTTCGGCCTGGGCGGCGAGTGGGGCGGCGCGGCGCTGCTGGCCACCGAGAACGCCCCGGCGAACCGCCGCGCGCTCTACGGCATGTTCCCGCAGCTGGGCGCCCCCTTCGGCTTCGTCCTCGCCAACGGCCTCTTCATCGTGCTCGCCACGACGATGAGCGACGAGACGTTCACCTCCTGGGGCTGGCGCATCCCGTTCCTGCTGAGCGCCGTCCTGGTCCTGCTCGGGCTCTGGATCCGCCTCAGCCTCGCCGAGACGCCCGTCTTCGCGAAGGCGCTGGCCGAGAAGCGGCAGGTGCGCGTCCCCGTCGCGGAGACCTTCCGCGGCAGCTGGAGGATCGTCGTCCTCGGCGCCTTCTCCGTCATGCTCACCTACACGCTCTTCTACCTGACCACGACGTGGTCGCTGAGCTACGGCACCGGCCCGGCGCTGGGCTACGAGCGCCAGGACTTCCTGCTCATGCTGTGCGTCGCCGTGCTCTTCATGGCCGCCGCCACCCCGCTCTCGGGCTGGCTGTCCGACCGCTTCGGCCGCCGCCCCGTGCTGGCCACCGCGATGGTCGGCGGCGCGGTCGTCGGGCTGCTCACCGGCCCGCTGCTCGGCTCCGGGCAGACCGCCTTCGTCATGGTGTGGCTGTGCGCCGGGCTGTTCTTCATGGGCCTGGTGTTCGGGCCCATCGGGGCCTACCTGCCCGAGCTGTTCCCGACGAACGTGCGCTACACGGGCGCCTCGCTGGCCTTCAACGCCGGCAGCATCCTCGGCGCCTCGCTGGCCCCCTACACGGCGGTCAAGCTGGCCACGGCGTACGGGGTCAGCTGGGTCGGCTTCTACCTCGCGGCGACGGCCGTCGTGAGCCTGGTCGCGCTGTCCCTGCTGCGCGAGACCCGGACGTCGTCGCTGACCTCCTGAGCCGGCTCCTGACCCGGCCCCCGGGCCGGCCCGCCGCCCCACCCCCTCGCGCGAGGGCGTGGGGCGGCTGCGCGCCCGGACGCACTATCGTTCCGGGGGAGCCGTGCGAGCGCCGGCTCTCCGGGGGATCGGGGGCGCGGGACGTGGTGGCAGTCGGCTCGGGGAGTGCCTACCGGGCGCTGTACCGCAACGTCCTCACGCGGATCGACCCCGAGGACGCCCACCACTGGGCCTTCACCGGGATGCGGCTGGCCAGCCGGCTGCCGCTCGCGCCCGGCGTGCTGCGGCGCGTCTTCGTCGAGGACGACCCGAGGCTGCGCACCCGCGTCCTCGGCATCGACTTCCCCAGCCCGCTGGGCCTGGCCGCCGGCTTCGACAAGGACGGCGCGGGCGTGGAGGCCCTCAGCCACTTCGGCTTCTCCTTCGTCGAGGTCGGCACCGTCACCGCCCGCGCCCAGCCGGGCAACCCCAAGCCGCGCCTGCACCGCCTCGTCGCCGACCGCGCCGTGGTCAACCGCATGGGCTTCAACAACTCCGGCGCCGAGGCCGTCGCCCGGCGGCTGCGCCAGCTGCGCGCCGTCCCGCCCCGCCACCGCGTCGTGGTCGGGGTCAACATCGGCAAGAGCAAGGTCGTGGCCGAGGCCGACGCCGCCGAGGACTACGCCGTCTCGGCCCGGCTGCTGGCCCCCTACGCCGACTACCTCGTCGTCAACGTCTCCTCGCCCAACACCCCCGGTCTGCGCGACCTGCAGAACGTCGAGAAGCTGCGCCCCGTCCTGCGGGCCGTGCGCGGGGCCGCCGACGCCGCCGCCCACCGGCACGTGCCGCTGCTGGTCAAGATCGCCCCCGACCTGTCCGACGAGGACGTCGACGCCGTCGCCGACCTGGCCGTGCAGGAGGGGCTGGACGGCATCGTGGCGACGAACACCACGATCGGCCGCGAGGGGCTGCGCTCCGCGCCCGCGCTCGTCGAGGCCGCCGGCGGCGGAGGGCTGTCGGGCGCGCCGCTGAAGCGGCGCTCGCTGGAGGTGCTGCGCCGCCTGGCCGCCCGCGCCGGCGACTCCCTCGTCCTCGTCAGCGTCGGCGGCGTCGAGACCGCCGCCGACGTCGCGGAGCGACTGGCCGCCGGGGCATCCCTGGTGCAGGCCTACACCGCCTTCATCTACGAGGGCCCCGGCTGGGCGCGGCGCGTGCTCGCCGAGCTGGCCGCCTCCCGCAGCCGCCGGGAGACCGACCGCTGAGGCGTTTCGAGTTGTCGGCGGGCGCGGGACGGGTGAGGGTCGAGCAGGCCCGCCGACCCCCCCCGCGAGGAGCACCCGTGACCGACGTCGCCCGACGCCCACCCGGCGGCGCCGACCAGCAGGGCGGACCCGACCCCCGCCGCTGGCGCGCCCTGGCGGTCTGCCTCGCGGTCGGGTTCATGACCCTGCTCGACGTCTCGATCGTCAACGTCGCGCTGCCCTCGATCGAGGGCTCGCTGGGCGCGGGGCCCAGCCAGGTGCAGTGGATCGTCGCCGGCTACGCGCTCGCCTTCGGCCTCGTGCTGGTGCCCGCGGGCCGCTTCGGCGACCTGTACTCGCGCCGGACGCTGTTCGTCGTCGGCCTGGCGGGGTTCGTGCTCACGAGCGCGGCCGCCGGTCTCGTGCAGTCGGCGACGGCCCTCTCGGTCGTCCGCCTGCTCCAGGGCGTCACGGCCGGGCTGATCAACCCGCAGGTGCTGGCGCTCATCCAGCAGCTGTTCACCGGCGCCGAGCGCGGCAAGGCGTTCGGGGCCTTCGGCACGACGATCGGCCTGTCGACGGCCGTCGGCCCGCTGCTGGGCGGCGCCATCCTCGCCGTCTTCGGCGAGGAGGAGGGCTGGCGCGGGGTCTTCCTCGTCAACGTGCCCATCGGCCTCGTGCTGCTGCCGCTGGCCTGGCGCTGGCTGCCCCGCCGGCAGCGGCGCGAGCGGGGGCCGCTGCACCTCGACGTCGTGGGCCTGCTGCTGCTGGGGCTCGCGGTCGTGTGCTGCATGCTGCCCTTCGTCCTCACCACCGGCCAGGGCGACGCCCCCGCCCGGTGGCTGCTGCTCGTGCCCGGCGTGCTCCTGCTCGCGGCCTTCGCGCTCTGGGAGCGCTTCGAGGGCCGGCGCGGCCGGGAGCCCGTCGTCGCCGGCGAGCTGGTGCGCACGTCGTCGTTCACGGTGGGGGCCCTCGTCGGCATCGCCTACTTCGCCGGGTTCACCGGCATCTTCCTCGTGGTCACCCTCTACCTGCAGGCCGGGCTGGGCTTCTCGCCGCTGCAGGCCGGGCTCGTGCAGACGCCGTTCGCCGTCATGTCCGCCGTCTTCGCCCAGGTCGGGGGCCGGCAGGTCTCCCAGCGCGGGCGCGCGGTGGTCGTCGTCGGGCTCGTCGTGGTGGCGGTGGGGCTGACGGCCGCCGACGTGGTCTCCGCCGCCGTGCAGGGCACCGGCGGCGCCGTCGCGCTGTCCGCCTGCCTGGCCGTGGCCGGTGCCGGCAGCGGGCTGGTCATCTCCCCGAACCAGACGCTCGCGCTGGCCGACGTGCCGCGCTCGGTCGCCGGTGTCGCCGGCGGGGTGCTGCAGACCGGGCAGCGGGTGGGGTCGGCCATCGGCGTGGCCGCCACCACCGCCGTCTTCTTCTCCACCATCGCCGGGGCCGGGCTCGGCGGCAGGACCAGCGGCGCCGCCGCCTCGGGGGAGGTGCCCGCGCAGGTCCAGCGGGTCTTCGGGGACTCGCTCTCGCACGGGCTGCGCGTCTCGCTGGGCCTGGTGCTGGCCTCCCTCGTCCTCGCCGTCGTCGACCTGCGCCGGCGCCGGCACCACGACGGCGAGCCCGGAGCCGAGCCCGGAGCCGAGCACGACGAGCGCTCCGGCGGGCACGACGGCGGGCACGACGGCGGGCGCGGCACCGCCGCGGCGCCGCACCGCGGCGGCGAGTAGGTTGCCGACGTGAGGCCGACGCAGTGGACGTGGAGCTACGAGGACGCCGAGGGCCGCCCCGTCGAGGCGGGCGGGGAGAGCTTCCCCACCCAGTCCGACGCGGAGACGTGGATCGGCGAGAGCTGGCGCGGCCTGCGCGAGCGCGGTGTCGAGCAGGCCCACCTGTGGGCCGACGGTGCGAAGGTCTACGGACCGCTCAGCCTGCGCCCGGCCGACTGAGCGCCGCCGCCCGGCGGTGTCCGGCCCACGGCGCGAGCGCGCCGCGGGCCGGACACCGCCGGGCGAGCGGTCAGGAGGGGCGCTCGGTGGGCGCGGAGGCCGCGGTCCGGGCCGGGTCGCGCTCGACGACGTCCCCGAGGACGGCGTCGATGCGGGCCATGAGCTCGGCCGGGATCCGCACCCCCGACGCCTTGACGTTCTCGGTGACCTGCTCGGGCCGGGAGGCGCCGATGATGGCCGCGGCGACGTTGTCGTTCTGCAGCACCCACGCGACCGCCAGCTGGGCCATCGACAGCTGCAGCTCGGCGGCCACCGACTTCAGCTCCTGCACGCGCGAGAGGACGTCGTCGCGCATCCAGCGGCTGATCATCTGCTTGCCGCCCTTCTCGTCCGTCGCGCGGCTGCCCGCGGGCGGCGCCCCGCCCGGCGTGTACTTGCCGGTGAGCACGCCCTGCGCGATGGGGGAGAAGACGACCTGGGAGATCCCCAGCTCGCGCGAGGCCGGCACGACCTCGGGCTCGATGACGCGGTAGAGCGCCGAGTACTGCGGCTGGTTGGAGATGAGCTGGAAGCCCAGCTGCGCGGCCAGGGCGTGGCCCTGGCGCAGCTGGTCGGCCGTCCACTCGCTGACGCCGATGTAGAGGGCCTTGCCGGCGCGGACGACGTCGGCGAAGGCCTGCATCGTCTCCTCGACCGGCGTCGAGACGTCCCAGCGGTGGGCCTGGTAGACGTCGACGTGGTCGGTGCCCAGCCGCCGCAGCGAGCCGTCGATCGACTCCAGCACGTGCTTGCGCGACAGCCCGGAGTCGTTGTGCCCCTTGGGGCCGGTCGGGAAGTAGACCTTCGTGAGGATCTCGAGGCTCTCCCGCCGCTGACCCTTCAGGGCCGCGCCCAGCACGGTCTCGGCGGCGGTGTTGGCGTAGACGTCTGCGGTGTCGAACGTCGAGATCCCGGCGTCGAGAGCTGCGTGCACGCACGCGATGGCCGCGTCGTTCTCCACCTGGGAGCCGTGCGTCAGCCAGTTGCCGTAGGTGATCTCGGAGATCTTCAGTCCGCTGCGTCCGAGGTGTCGGAACTCCATGGCCGCGAACCTAGTGGGCCCGACCCCCGGCTGCGAGCACTAGGCGCTGAGCAGTTCCCCCGCGCGCCGGTCGACGTCGTGGCTGCGGGCGGCCAGCAGCACCCGGACCGCACCGGCCCAGGTCAGCGCCGCACCGGCCAGGTGCAGGACGACGGCCAGGCCCGGCAGGCCCTCCAGGCTCTGGTAGACGCCCAGCGCGGCCTGCGCGGCGAAGAGCACCAGCAGGACCAGCGCGCGCCGGCGCACGAGGTCGTCGCCGGCCCGGCGGGCCACGACGACCGTCGCCGCGGCCAGCGCCAGGGCGGCCGTGGCGGCGACGCCGTGCACGACGGTCACGGCCGTCCAGGGCACCGGGATGCGGTGCACCTCCGAGGAGTCGCCGGGGTGCGGGCCGGCGCCCGTGACGAGCGTGCCCAGGACGACGACCACCGCGGTCACCACCCCCAGCGCCCAGGCCAGGCGGCGGCTGGAGCGCGAGGGGGCGGGCAGCAGCGCGCGGTGGGCGATGTCGTAGCTGACGGTCGTGGAGGCCAGCAGCGCGATCGCGGCCAGGAAGTGCGCGGCCACCACGTACGGGTTCAGCCCCGTCCAGACGGTGATGCCCCCGACGACGGCGTTGAGCAGCACGCCGGCGAACTGGCCCCAGGCCGACCACAGCAGGGTGCGGTGGCGCGGGCGCTGCAGCAGGCACGAGACGATCACCGCGCCGACGGCCAGCACGATGACGGTCGTCAGCATCCGGTTGCCGAACTCGATCGCCCCGTGCAGGCCCGTGGAGGCGGTGGCGGAGGTGAAGGAGTCGTCGGTGCAGCGCGGCCACGTCGGGCAGCCCAGGCCGGAGCCGGTGACGCGGACGACGCCGCCGGTGACGATGATGAGCACGGTCACCGCGAGCGCCGCGGTCGTGCTCCAGCGCACGGCGCGCGAGTGCGTCGTGGGGACGGGGCGGGACAGCGGGGGGGCGCTCATCGTCGTGGCCGCCTCAGCGCGGCTGCGCGCCGCGCGGGACCATCGCCACCGGGCGGCGCATGCGGCGGATCTGCAGCGCCCGCGTCACCCCGTAGGAGACCAGGCCCCGCTCGGGCTCCTCGAAGCGCGCGGCGACGGCCCGCTTGAGCTTGCGGCCCAGCACGATGCTGTCGACGACCACGACGGCGAGCATGAGGTAGATCAGCAGGGTCGTGACGAGCACCAGCTCGGCCGAGCCCAGCGGCGTGGCGAGCATCGACAGCACCAGCGAGACGCCGGCGATGATGAGGAAGTACTCGCCGACGTTGCGGCGCGCGTCGACGACGTCGCGCACGAAGCGCTTCTGCGGGCCCCGGTCGCGCAGCGGCAGGTAGCGCTCGTCGCCGGTCATCAGCGCCGACTGCACCTTCGCCCGCTCGGCGCGCTGCGCCTCGCGGGCGGAGCGGGCGGCGGCCTTGCGGTCCACCGGCACCAGGGGGCGCACGTTGCGCGCCTGCGCCTCGCTGCGCCGGGGGGTCGGGCGGCCCTTGCCGCCCACCTTCGTCAGCTCGACGGCGGGCGCCTCCGGCGCGGGGGCTGGCTTCTCCTTCGAGCGTCCGAACACCCGCCCAGGGTACGTCACCGCCGCCCGCGCACCCCGCCCGCGCACCCCCGCTGTGTACGGTCGCGGACGTGACCTCCAGCACCTCCAGCACCTCCTCGACCGGCCCGGAGCGGCTGGCGGCGCTGCGCGCCGCCTCGGCCGCCCAGGACGCGGCCACCCGCGCCGACCTCGAGGCGCTCGTGCGCGTGCCGAGCGTGTCCGCCCGCGCCTTCGACCAGCGCCACGTCGAGGCCAGCGCCGAGGCGGTCGCCGCGCTGCTGCGCTCGACGGGCGTGCCCGAGGTGGAGGTGCGCCGGGCCGGCGAGGGCGCGGGGCGCAGCGCCCCGGCCGTCGTCGCGCACCGCCCCGCGCCCGCCGGGCGGCCCACCGTGCTGCTCTACGCCCACCACGACGTGCAGCCGCCGGGGCGCGAGGAGGACTGGGCCAGCCCGCCCTTCGAGCCGGTCGAGCGCGACGGGCGCCTGTACGGGCGCGGCACCGCCGACGACAAGGCCGGCGTGCTGGCGCACGTGCACGCCCTGCGCACGCTGCTGCCGCTGTGGGGCCCGCAGGACGGCGTCGGCGTCACCGTCTTCGTCGAGGGCGAGGAGGAGGTCGGCTCGCCGGCGTTCGGGACCTTCCTGGCGGCCCACCGCGAGCGGCTGGCCGCCGACGTCATCGTCGTGGCCGACTCCGGCAACTGGCGCGTCGGCGTCCCGGCGATCACCACGACGCTGCGCGGCCTCGTCGACTGCGAGGTGCGGGTGGACGTGCTGAGCCACGCCGTGCACTCCGGCGTCAACGGCGGCCCGGTCCTGGACGCCCTGGTGTCGATGTCGCGGCTGCTGGCGACGCTGCACGACGAGGCCGGCGACGTGGCCGTCCAGGGCCTGCACGCGGCGCAGGCGCCGGACGTGGACCTGCCCGAGGCCACCTACCGCGCCGACGCGGGCGTGCTGGAGGGGGTGCGCCTGGCCGGCACCGGCAGCGTCGCCGACCGCCTGTGGACCAAGCCGGCCGTCTCCGTCGTCGGCCTCGACGCCACGCCCGTGGACGCGGCCAGCAACACGCTCGTGCCCTCGGCGCGGGCCAAGGTGAGCATGCGCACCGCCCCCGGCCAGGACCCGGCCGCCGCGATGGCCGCGCTGCGCCGCCACCTGCTGGCCAACGCCCCCTTCGGCGCCCGGGTCACCGTCACCGAGGGCGAGTCGGGGCGCTCCTTCTCCGCCGACACCACCTCCCCGGCCCACGACGTGGCGCGGGCGGCCTTCGCCGAGGCGTACGGGGAGGCGACCGTGGAGATGGGCATGGGCGGCTCCATCCCCTTCATCGCCGACCTCGTCGCCGTCTACCCGGGGGCCTCGATCCTGGTCACCGGGGTGGAGGACCCCGACTCGCGCGCCCACGGCGCCGACGAGTCCCTGCACCTGGCGGACTTCGCGCGCGCCTGCCTGGGGGAGGTCCTGCTGCTGGACGGGCTGGCCGGCGTGCCCGCCGCGGTGACGGGAGCGCCGCCGCGGTCGTAGTCTCGGGGCGGGAACAACCGCGGGGACCGCACGGTTCCACGGACGAGACCCGGCCCGCGGGCCGGGGCAGCCGAGCGATTCCGGAGACGATGCTCATGACCACGACGACCACCGGCAGCGAGACCGTCGCGCAGCCGACCCACGGCGTCGAGCTCACCGACGTGGCCGCGACGAAGGTCCGCACCCTGCTGGAGCAGGAGGGCCGCGACGACCTGCGGCTGCGGATCGCGGTGCAGCCCGGCGGCTGCTCGGGCCTCATCTACCAGCTCTACTTCGACGAGCGGACGCTCGACGGCGACGCCGTGCGCGGCTTCTCCGGCGTCGAGGTCGTCGTCGACAAGATGAGCGTGCCCTACCTCGACGGCGCGACCATCGACTTCGCCGACACCATCGAGAAGCAGGGCTTCACCATCGACAACCCCAACGCGGGGAGCAGCTGCGCCTGCGGTGACTCCTTCAGCTGATCCGGGCGCCGTCCCGCCGTCGGCCCCCGCACCCTCGGGTGCGGGGGCCGCTCGCGTGTGGGGCGCCCCCTTCCCGGCCGTCGCCGCCGTCCGGCCCCGCCGACCGACCGGCTCCTCCCGCTTCGGCTTCGGGGACCTCCTGCCGGCGCCGGGGGAGGACCTGGTGGCCACCGGCGGCGACCTGTCGCCGGGCACGCTGCTGGAGGCCTACCGCCACGGGCTCTTCCCGATGGGGCTGGGCGGTGGCGGGCGCGGGCCGATCGGCTGGTGGTCGCCGGACCCGCGCGGGGTGCTGCGGCCCGAGCGCGTGCACGTGTCCCGCTCGCTGGCGCGCTCCCTGCGCCGCTTCGAGGTGCGCGTGGACACCGCCTTCGACGAGGTCGTCGCCGGCTGCGCCGACCCCGCGCGCCCCGGCGCCTGGATCACCCCGCGGGTGGCGGACGCCTACGGGCGCCTGCACGCGCTGGGCGTCGCGCACTCGGTGGAGGTGTGGTGCGACGGCGAGCTGGCCGGCGGCCTCTACGGCGTCCTCCTGGGCGGGCTCTTCGCCGCCGAGTCCAAGTTCCACCGCGTGCGCGACGCCTCGAAGGCCGCCGTGGTGGCCCTGGCCGACCTGCTGCGCGCCGACGGCGCGGCGGGCCGGCTGGTCGACGTGCAGTGGCGCACCGAGCACCTGGCCACCCTCGGCGTCGAGGAGGTCGCGCGGGCCTCCTACCTGCGGATGCTGGGCGCCGCCCTGGCCCTGCCCGTGCCCCCCGTCTTCGCGGCGCGCCCCGAACGGCCGAACGACTACGACGGGGGGTAGTCTCATCCCCGAGGGGACCGGTCTGCGCACGACGAACGCTCGAAGGGCACGGATCGTCCCCGATCTCTGCACGAACCGTGGGAAGGCCGACGTTGGGCACGCGAGACTCGGGCGCGACGCGTCGTCGCCGTCCCCCCAAGGCGCTGGTCGCCGGCGTCCTCACCGGGGTGAGCGCCCTGGTGCTGTCCGGCTGCGCCGGGGACTGGCCGGACGCCTCGGCGAGCAACTTCTTCCTCCCCGACGACAGCATCGGCGCGACGAACCACACCGAGCGCCTCTCCGAGCTGTGGGACGGGTCCTGGATCGCCGCGCTGGTCGTCGGCCTGCTGGTCTGGGGGCTGACGATCTGGTGCGTCGTGGCCTACCGCCGCCGCAAGGGCGACCCGGTGCTGCCGGCGCAGGTCCGCTACAACATGCCGATCGAGATCCTCTACACCATCGTCCCCGTGATGATGGTCGGGGTGCTCTTCTACTACACCGCCCGCGACCAGCAGGCGGTCCTGGACACCTCCGAGACGCCGGACGTCACCATCCAGGTCGTCGGCAAGAAGTGGTCCTGGGACTTCAACTACCTGGACGAGGACGGGCAGCCGTACGTCTACGACACCGGCCGCCAGGCCGACCTGACCGGTCAGGCGGGCGTCGAGGACGACCTGCCCACCCTGTACCTGCCGGTCGGCGAGACGGTCCAGTTCGACCTGTACTCGCGCGACGTCATCCACTCCTTCTGGGTGCCCGCCTTCCTCATGAAGATGGACATGATCCCGGGCAGCCCGAACAAGTTCCAGGTCACCCCCACCAAGGAGGGTGAGTTCAAGGGCAAGTGCGCCGAGCTGTGCGGCGACTACCACTCGGAGATGCTCTTCAACGTCCGCGTGGTCTCCCCGCAGGAGTACCAGCAGCGCCTGGACGACCTGCAGGCCGCCGGTCAGACCGGCTCGCTGCCGACGACGCTCGCCGGCGCCAACGAGGTGGACGGCGCCGCGGACAACGCACAAGACGAATCCAGCGACGGGAACAACGACTGATGGCAGCTGAGAGCTTCAACCTGCCGGGGACGGCGACGAGGGTGACCTCGCGCCAGCCCCTGGGGGCCGTCGTCCCCAGGCGGCACGGCTCGATCATCGCGGGGTGGCTGTCGAGCACCGACCACAAGGTCATCGGCAACCTCTACTTCGTCACCTCCTTCGCCTGGTTCCTCGTCGGCGGTGTCATCGCGCTGCTCATCCGCGCCGAGCTCTTCGAGCCCGGCATGCAGGTCTTCGCCACCAAGAACGAGTACAACCAGTCGTTCACCATGCACGGCACGATCATGCTGCTGCTGTTCGCGACACCGCTGTTCGCCGCCTTCGCCAACGCGATCATGCCGCTGCAGATCGGCTCCCCGGACGTCGCCTTCCCCCGGCTGAACATGTTCAGCTACTGGCTCTACCTCTTCGGCGGCCTCATCGCCGCGGCCGGCTACCTCACCCCCAGCGGCGCGGCCTCCTTCGGCTGGTTCGCCTACGCTCCGCTCTCCGACGTCGTCCACTCACCCGGCCTGGGCGGCAACCTGTGGGTGATGGGCCTGGCCTTCTCCGGCTTCGGCACCATCCTCGGCGCGGTCAACTTCGTCACCACGATCATCTGCATGCGCGCCCCCGGCATGACGATGTTCCGGATGCCGATCTTCACCTGGAACATCCTCATCACCAGCGTGCTCGTGCTCATGGCCTTCCCCGTGCTGGCCGCCGCGCTGCTGGCGCTGGGTGCCGACCGGATCATGGGCGCGCACGTCTTCGAGGCCGCCAACGGCGGGCCGATCCTGTGGCAGCACCTGTTCTGGTTCTTCGGCCACCCCGAGGTCTACATCATCGCGCTGCCGTTCTTCGGCATCGTGACCGAGATCTTCCCGGTCTTCAGCCGCAAGCCGGTCTTCGGCTACAAGGGCCTGGTCTTCGCGACCATCTCCATCGCCGGCCTGTCGGTGACGGTGTGGGCGCACCACATGTACGTCACGGGCAAGGTGCTGCTGCCCTTCTTCGCCTTCATGACGATGCTCATCGCCGTGCCCACGGGCGTGAAGTTCTTCAACTGGCTCGGCACCATGTGGCGCGGCTCGCTGACCTTCGACACTCCGATGCTGTGGGCCGTCGGCTTCCTGGTCACCTTCCTCTTCGGCGGCCTCACCGGCATCATCCTCAGCTCGCCCCCGCTGGACTTCCAGCTCTCGGACTCCTACTTCGTGGTGGCGCACTTCCACTACGTCGTCTTCGGCACCGTCGTCTTCGCGATGTTCGCCGGCTTCTACTTCTGGTGGCCGAAGTTCACCGGCAAGATGCTGCACGAGGGCTGGGGCAAGCTGCACTTCTGGCTGCTGTTCGTCGGTTTCCACACCACCTTCCTCATCCAGCACTGGCTGGGGGCGGCGGGCATGCCGCGCCGCTACGCGGACTACCTGCCCGGTGAGGGGTTCACGACGATGAACCAGATCTCCACGATCGGGGCCTTCATCCTCGGGCTGTCCTTCCTGCCCTTCCTGTGGAACGTCTACCGCACCGCCCGCTACGGCGAGCGCGTCACGGTGGACGACCCGTGGGGCTTCGGCGCCTCGCTGGAGTGGGCGACCTCCTGCCCGCCGCCGCGGCACAACTTCGTCTCGCTGCCGCGCATCCGCTCCGAGCGCCCCGCCTTCGACCTGCACCACCCCGAGGCCGTCGGCCACGACGACCAGGGCGGCAACGAGGGCGGCAACCTGCTGCAGGCGGTCTACGGCGGCTCCGAGCGCACCGGCCGCGACGACCTCAAGGAAGGGCACTGACCGATGAAGCCTGAAACCTGGCTCTTCTCCGGCGGCATCCTCTTCTTCGTCCCGCTGGCGTTCGTCTACGGCATGCTCGCCGAGTGGAACGAGTGGGTGGGCTTCATCTCCCTCCTGCTCACCGGTGGTCTGGCCATCCTGGTCGGCACCTACCTGGCGATCTCGGCCCGCCGCATCGACGAGCGTCCCGAGGACAACCCGCGCGCCGACATCAGCGAGGGTGCGGGGGAGCAGGGCTTCTTCCCGCCCTTCAGCTGGTGGCCGCTGTACCTGGCCGGCGGCGCCGCGCTCGCGTTCTTCGGCGTGGCCGTCGGCTGGTGGCTGTGGCTCATCGGCCTCGTCGTCACCGTGCCGATGATCGTCGGCTGGGTCTTCGAGTACTACCAGGGTGAGCACGCCCACTGAGGCGACCGTCTCGACGAGGGGCCCCGCACCGTCCGGTGCGGGGCCCCTCGTCGTCGTGACCGGATCGTGAGCGGTGGGTGCGCCGGTGCGTGCAACGCGACGACCTCGCGTCGCGTCCTCCTGGTGACCACTCCCGGTGCGAGGATGTGGGTAGGGGGAAGCACGAGGAGGGCCGCGAGGTCCTCGGGGGAGACACCACGCCGTTGAGCACGCCGTCCAGCACATCCAGCACGTCCACGCCCAGCACGTCCAGCACGCACCGGGGACCCGGCAGCGGCACGTCCCGGCCGGCCGGTCCCCGCGCCCGCGTGCGGGCGCTCGCCCCGGCGGCCCTGGTCCTCGCCCTGGCCCTCCCGCTGGGCGCCTGCCAGTCCGACTCCGGAGCGGGGGGCCCGGCCACGAGCGGCTCCAGCGCCTCGGCGTCCGCCGCACCCGCCTCGATCACGGTCGCCCCCGCCGACGCCAGCGGCGACGTGCGGCCCGACACCCCGGTGACCGTCACCGCCGCCGGGGGGCGGCTGGGCGAGGTCAGCGTCACCGCCGCCGACGGGACGCCGCTGGCCGGTGCGCTGGACGCGGCGGGGACGACGTGGACGAGCACCGCTGCGCTGGCGCCGGCCACCAGCTACGCCGTGCACGCGGTGGCCGCGAACGCCCAGGGCACGCCCACGACCGCGGACAGCACCCTCACCACCCTGACGCCGCTGGGCACCGCCTTCCCGGCCGTCGCACCGCTGAGCGGTTCCGAGGTCGGCGTCGGCATGCCCGTCATCGTGACCTTCGACTCGCCGATCGCCGCCGACCGGCGTGCCGTGGTCGAGCGGGGCCTCGTGGTGACGACCCGGCCCGCTCAGGTCGAGGGCTCGTGGGCCTGGCAGTCCGACACGAAGGTCGAGTTCCGCCCGAGGGACTACTGGCCCGCGCACAGCGAGGTCCACGTCGACGTGGACCTCGGCGCTGTCGAGGTGGCGCCGGGCGTGTGGGGCACGACGCGGGACATCGACTTCACCGTCGGCTCCGCCATGGTCAGCACCGTGGACATCGGCGCCCACACCCTCACCGTCACCCGGGACGGGCAGGTCCTGCGCACCATCCCGGTCACGCTGGGCCAGACCGGCAACGGCGGCAAGTACGTCACCCGCAGCGGGACGAAGGTCGTCATGAGCCTCGAGGAGTCCCGCCAGATGGACGCGGAGACGACCGGCGTCAGCAAGGACGACCCGGACTACTACAACGTCGCCGTCCGGTACGCCGTGCGGCTGACGAACTCCGGGGAGTTCATGCACGCCGCACCGTGGTCGGTCGCCTCCCAGGGCTCGGCCAACGTCAGCCACGGCTGCACCGGCATGAGCACCGAGGACGCCCGGTGGGTCTTCGAGCACTCCAAGGTCGGTGACGTCGTCACCTTCGTGGGCAGCGACCGGGCCATCGAGCCGGGCAACGGGTTCAACGTCTGGAACCAGACCTACGAGCAGTGGCGCGAGGGCTCCGCCCTGCCCACCTGAGGCCTGGCAGGGTGGTCCGGTGACACCGGACCACCCGCCGACCCTCCCGCGCCGACGGGGCCCGTCCCGCCGCGTCTGGACGCTGCTGCTCACCGCCGCCACCGTCGCCGCCGTGCTCGTGCTGGCGCGCCGGCTGGAGGGTGCGGACCTGGGGGAGCGGTTGCGCGGTGCGCAGGTGCGCTGGCTCGTCCTGGCGGTGCTGCTGTCGGTGGTGCCGCTGCTGGGCAACGTGGCGTCGATGGTCTCGCTGGCGCCGGTGCGGCTGCCGGTGGTCCGCACGGGGGTGCTCTGGCTGGCCACGTCCTTCGTCAACCTCGTCACGCCGTCCAGCACCGGCGGGGTGGCGCTCACCGTGCGCTACGTGCAGCGCCAGGGCGCCGTGCCGCTGGCGGTGGCGGCGACGACCATCGGTGTCGTCCAGTCGACGTCCTTCGCCGTCACCGCCGTGGTGCTGGCGCTCTGCCTGCTCTCCGTCGGGCGGGAGTGGGGGATCGCCGAGCTCGTCCCGTGGCCGGTGCTCGTGGTGGCGCTGGCCGGGGTGGTGCTCGTCGCGGTCGCCGGGCGCTCCTGGCCGTGGGCGCGCCGGCAGCTGCGTGAGCGGGTGCTCGTGCCGGTGCGCCGGGAGTGGCCCGCTCTGCGCGGGGCGCTGACCTCACCGCGCCGCCTGGCCGTCGCCCTCGCCGGTCACCTCGCCGTACCGCTCGGCTTCGCGGCCACGCTCGACGCCAGTGCGCGGGCCTTCGGCGGTGAACCGTCGTTCGCGCTGCTCGTGCTCGTCGTGGTGGGCAGCTCAGCCGTCACCGCCGCCGTCCCCGTGCCGGGGGGCGTGGGGGCCTCCGAGGCCGCCCTGACCGCCGGGCTCGTGGCCGCGGGCCTGGAGCCCGGTCCGGCCCTGTCCGCGGCCCTGCTGCACCGCCTGCTGACCTTCTGGGCGCGGGTGCCCCCGGCGTGGGTGGCGCTGGTCTGGCTGCGCCGGCGGGGCGCCGTCTGAGCGGTGCTCGGACACGACGAAGGCCCCGGGCATTCCCGCCCGGGGCCTTCGTCGTGCAGCGGTGCTGGTGCTCAGCCGTGCAGGGTCTGCGACGTGCCGATCGCCGGGTTGTTGCCCGCGTCGACCGCGTCGTGGTGCCCGCCCTCGACCTCGCCGTGGTGGTCGTGGTGCGAGGCCGCCAGCTCGGCGGGGGTCACCGGCTCGACGCGGTCCTCGAAGTAGAACTTCGACAGCCGCCGCTGGACCTTGCCGTACAGCGAGCTCGGGTTGCCGGCGTCCAGGCGGTCCTCGATCTCCATCGGGCGGAAGGAGTCGTGCTGCACGAGGGTCCAGCGCTCGACCTCGGTGAGGGGGGCGTGGACCTCGATGAACTCGCCGTGGGGCAGGCGGACGATGCGACCGGTCTCACGACCGTGCAGCGCCTTCTCGCGGTCCTTGCGCTGCAGGCCCAGGCAGATCCGCTTGGTGATGACGAAGGCCAGCGCCGGCAGGACGAAGACGGCCACCCGCAGGAAGCGGGTGATGTCGTTGATCGACAGCCCCATCATGTGGGCGATGATGTCGTTGCCGCCGGAGATCCACAGCAGGACGTAGAACGTCAGCGCCATGACGCCGAGACCCGTGCGGGTCGGCTGGTTGCGCGGACGGTCCAGCAGGTGGTGCTCGCGACGGTCACCCGTCGCCGCCTGCTCGATCCAGGGGTACAGGCACAGCACGCCCATCGTGAACAGGATCACCACCGTGGTGGGGATGAAGATGTTCATCGAGAAGGTGAAGCCCAGCAGGTTGAACTCGAACCAGCCCGGCATGAGCCGGACCGCGCCGTCGAGCCAGCCCATGTACCAGTCCGGCTGCGAACCGGCCGTCACGGGTGAGGGGTCGTAGGCGCCGTAGGCCCAGATCGGGTTGATCGACACCAGCCCCGCGATGAGGGCGATGACGCCGAAGACGATGAAGAAGAAGCCGCCGGCCTTGGCCATGTACACCGGGAAGAGCGGGAAGCCGACGACGTTGTCCTCGGTGCGGCCCGGGCCGGGGTACTGGGTGTGCTTGTGCACCACGACGAGCATGAGGTGCACCACGATCAGCGCGAGCATGATCGCGGGCAGCAGCAGGATGTGGATGGTGAAGAACCGCGGGATGAAGTCCTGGCCCGGGAACTCGCCGCCGAAGAGGAAGAAGCTGATGTAGGAACCGACGACCGGCACCGCCAGGATGATCGCCTGGGCGATGCGGATGCCGGTGCCCGACAGCAGGTCGTCGGGCAGCGAGTAGCCGGTGAAGCCCTCGAAGACCGCCAGGATCGCCAGGATCGCGCCGATGACCCAGTTGATCTCGCGCGGCTTGCGGAAGGCGCCGGTGAAGAACACGCGGGCCATGTGGACGATCGTGGCGGCGACGAAGACCAGCGCGGCCCAGTGGTGGACCTGGCGCATGATCAGCCCGCCGCGCACGTCGAAGGACAGCCGCAGCGACGAGGCGTACGCCTCGGACACGTGCTGCCCGGCGAGCGGGGCGTAGTTGCCGACGTAGGTGGTCTCGGCGGCGCTCGGCTCGTAGAAGAACGTCAGGAACGTCCCCGTGAAGAGCAGGATCACGAAGCTGTACAGCGTGATCTCGCCGAGCATGAAGGACCAGTGGTCGGGGAAGATCTTCCGGGCGAACCCGTTGACGACCTTGCTGGCACCGACGGTGTCGTCGGCGAAGTTGCCGACGCCGCCGGCGACCTTGTCGATGGTGCTCATCCGCGCTCCCAGAAGCTGGGGCCCACGGCTTCGTGGAAGCCGCTGCTCGCCCGGAGGTAGCCCTCGTCGTCCACTTCGATGGGCAACTGGGGCAGGCGCCTCTTGGCGGGGCCGAAGATCACCTTGCAGTCCTGCGTCAGGTCGAAGGTCGACTGGTGGCAGGGGCACAGCAGGTGGTGGGTCTGCTGCTCGTACAGGGCCACGGGGCAGCCCATGTGGGTGCAGATCTTGGAGTAGGCGACGGTGCCGTCCACTCCCCAGTCCGCGGACTTCTCGGTCAGGAGGTTCTCCTCGAGGCGCATGAGGAGGACGGCCGCCTTGGCCTTCTGGTTGAGGACGTCCTCCTCCTCCTCGATGCCCTCGGGCAGCACGTGCACGACGGAACCCAGGCTGACGTCGGCGGCCCGGATGCGGCCGCCCTCCGGGTCCTTGACGAGGTAGTCGCCGGCCTTCCAGAAGGTCGTCGACAGGTCGTCGCCCGGCAGCGGGCCGGTGTCGCGGAAGAAGAAGACCGCCGGGATCGGGAACAGCGCCAGCGCCCCGACGAGGGTGTTGCGGATGAGCGGCCGGCGCCCGAGGGCGGCCTCGCCGGCACCCTCCTTGAGGATGGCGACCGCCTCGGCGCGCTCGGCCTCCGTGCCGCGCTGGCGGTGGCGGTAGTCGATGCGCTCGTCGTCGGGCATGAGGGTCTTGGCCCAGTGCACCGCGCCGACGCCGAGGGCGAACAGCGACAGGAACATCGACAGGCCGATCGCCCGCGTCGACAGGCCGATCCGGTCGAAGCTGCCGTCGTACTTGATGGCGATGATGGAGACGATGATCCCGATCGAGCCGATCATCGACAGCAGCAGCAGGATCGCCACCTGCCGCTCGGCCCTCTTGGCCGCCTTGGGGTCCGTGTCGCCCATGCGGTGCTGGTGCGGCGGCAGACCCGGGTTCTCGAAGCGGTCGGGAAGGCCGCCCGCGGGCTTGGCGAGGGTCGTCCCCGCCTGCCCGTGCGCCTCCTCGGCGCGTTCGATGTCGCTCATGCTCCCTGCCCGTCCGTGTCCTGCGTGCTGGTCCTGACCGTCGTCTGCCTCGTCATCAGGAGGACTTCATCCCCAGCCAGACCGAGCAGCCGATGAGGATGCCGATGCCGGCGATCCAGGCGACGATGCCCTCGCTGACCGGGCCGATCGAGCCGACGGTCAGCCCGCCCGGGTCCGGGCGCTTCTCCTGCTGGGTGAGCCAGGCGATGATCGCCGTCTTGTCCTCGGGGCTGATGGTGTTGTTGTTGAAGACCGGCATCGACTGCGGGCCGGTCACCATCGCCTCGTAGATGTGCTTGGCGGAGGTGTCGGTGAGGTCGGGGGCGTACTTGCCCGCCGTCAGCGCACCGCCCTTGCCGGCGAAGTTGTGGCACATCGCGCAGTTGGTGCGGAAGATCGACGCGCCGCGCGCGAGCTGCTCGTCGCTGACGCCGGAGACGTCGAGCTCCTCGTCGGTCGGCACGGCCGGGCCCGGCGCCAGGGAGGCGATGTAGGCGCCCATCTGGTCGATCTGCTCCTGCGAGAAGCGGATCTTGGAGACCTCCGGGGCCTGCGCCGCGCTCTGCGCCAGCGGCATGCGGCCGGTGCCGACCTGGAAGTCGACCGAGGCGGCGCCCACGCCGATGAGCGACGGGCCGGCCACCTTGCCCTCGACGACGTTGCCGCCCTGGGCGTTGAGCCCGTGGCAGGTGGCGCAGTTGGCGAGGAAGAGCTTCTTGCCCGCCTCGATGTCGTCGGCCGAGGCCGCCGAGGTGGAGGCCTGCGCGTCCCGCGGCGCCACTGCCGCGTACAGGCCCCCGACGAGGAGGAGCGCCAACGCGATCAGCACGACGACGGCCAACGGGTGGCGCCGTCGGGCGCTGAGTGCGGTGAGGGTCCTGGTCACGGTGCTGGTGCTCGCTTCCTACGGGGCGTTCGGGGGCTTCGCGGGCGGTTCGGCGGTTACTTGAGGATGTAGATCACGGTGAAGAGGCCGATCCACACCACGTCGACGAAGTGCCAGTAGTACGAGACGACGATGGCGCTGGTGGCCTCCTGGTGACCGAAGCGCTTCGCGGCGAAGGAGCGCCCGATGACCATGAGGAAGGCGACGAGACCGCCGAAGACGTGGATGCCGTGGAAGCCGGTGGCCAGGATGAAGACCGAGCCGTAGGCGTTGGTCGCGATGGTCAGGCCCTCGTGGGCCAGCTCCGCGTACTCGAACACCTGACCGGCGACGAAGATCCCGCCGAAGATGTAGGTGAGGACGAACCACTCCTGCATGCCCCACTTGGAGAGCTCCCAGAGGCGGCCGAGGCGGCGCGGCTGGAAGCGCTCGGCGGCGAAGACGCCGAACTGGCACCAGAACGACGAGATCACCAGGATCGTCGTGTTCACGCTCGAGAACGGGACGTTGAGCAGCTCCGGGCCGGTCTCCCACAGCTGGGGCGCCACGGAGCGGATCGTGAAGTACATGGCGAACAGCCCGGCGAAGAACATCAGCTCGCTGGACAGCCACACGATCACGCCGACCGAGACCGTGTTCGGCCGGTTCACCGAGCCGTGTGCCGGACTCGGGGTACTGCTCTGGACAGCCTGTGCACTCGCCACGTCGCCAATCATGCCCCACGGGTCCCCAGGTGCGCCGCCCGGGCCACCGACGTCGTGTCGTAGACCTGCGCCGGGCCGGTCGGGGGAGGTTCCGCACGCGGTGTGCAGGAGGTGTGCCCGAGCGTCTGACCTGCGCACACGCCCCGTGCAGGGTCCGTGAGCAGGTGGTGGAGGTCACAGATCCATCTCGATCCGCCGTGGTCCGCGCCACGCCTGCGCAGACCCCCGCGAGGGCCTCGCGAGGGCTTCGCGAGGGCCGTGGAGGGCCTCCGGGCGCGGGCGCGCGCCCACCCGCTCAGTAGGGTTGGGCGGCCCGGGCCGGAGGACCTCCGGCCCGTCCGAGACGCAGGGGAGCCAGGACCGCCATGACCGCCGTCACCCGGGCCGCCGCCGGCGGGGCCCCCACCTGGCCGGGGCTGCTGTCCGCGCTGCTCGCCGGCCGCGACCTCGACTCCGCGCAGACCGCCTGGGCCATGGACCAGGTGATGCGCGGCGAGGCCTCCGACGTGGCGCTCGCGGGCTTCCTGGTGGCGCTGCGGGCCAAGGGGGAGACCAGCGCCGAGCTGGCCGGCCTGGCCGACGCGATGCTCGCGCACGCGCTGCCCCTGGAGGTGCCCGGGCCCGTCGTCGACCTCGTGGGCACCGGCGGCGACCGCGCCAACACCGTCAACATCTCCACCATGGGCGCCCTCGTCCTGGCGGGTGCCGGCCACCGCGTCGTCAAGCACGGCAACCGGGCGGCCACGTCGGCCTCCGGCTCCGCCGACGTCCTGGAGGCCCTCGGCGTCCGCCTGGACCTGCCGCCGCACCGGGTGGCGCGCCTGGCCGTCGACGTCGGCATCACCTTCTGCTTCGCGCAGGTCTTCCACCCCGCGATGCGCTTCGCCGCCGGTGCGCGCGGCGGGCTGGGGGTGCCCACCGCCTTCAACGTGCTCGGCCCCCTCACCAACCCCGCCCGCGCCGGCGCCACCGCCGTGGGGGTCGCCGACCGGCGGATCGCCCCCCTCGTGGCGGCCGTCCTGGCCGGCCGGGGCACCTCGGCGCTGGTCTTCCGCGGCGAGGACGGGCTCGACGAGCTCACCACGACCGGCCCGGCGCGGGTGTGGGTCGTCGAGGCGGGCGAGGTCGCCGAGACGCTCCTGGACCCCGCGGCCGACCTGGGGATGGCGCCGGCCATCCTGGAGGACCTGCGCGGCGCCGACGCCCGGCACAACGCCGCCGTCGCCCGCGACGTCCTGGCCGGCACCCGGGGACCGGTGCGCGACGCGGTCGTGCTCAACGCGGCGGCCGCCATGGTCGCCGCCGGGGTGCGGGCGCCGGGCGGCGCCCACGCCGACCCCGCCGGGCGGCTGGTCGAGCACCTCGCCGAGGGGGTACGGCGCGCGGAGGCCTCGCTGGACTCCGGGGCCGCGGCGGACGTGCTGCAGCGCTGGGTGCTCGCCAGCGCCTCCTGAACGCGGCCGGCTGAGCGCGACCGGGTGGGCGCGGCGGGCCGAACGCGGCGGGGTCAGTCGACCCCGAGGGCGAAGGCGGACTCCAGGTCGTGGCGCGAGTACGCCCGGAAGGCGATGTTCGTGGTGGTGCTCACCACGCCCCCGACCTTGTTGATGCCGCCGGCGATGACGTCGGCCAGGCGCTCGTGCTCGCGGACGCGGACCATGACCACGAGGTCCACCTCGCCGGTGACGGAGTACACCTCGCTGACCCCGTCGAGCTCGGCGAGGGCCTGGGCGACCTCGGGGATGCGCCGGCCGTCGCAGTGGACGTTGACGATGGCGGTGATCACAGCAGGAGCCTAGTGCGGTCCGCGGCCGCCGCCGCCTCGGCGCCGCCCAGGCGGTGGCGCGCCCAGCCGGCGCCGTGCACGGGGGAGGCCCAGGGGGTCTCCTCGGCGCCCTGCACGCTCACCAGCCGCACCCCCGGCTGCTCCAGCCAGCTCAGCACCGCGTCCGTCTCCTCCACGAGCAGCCCCGGCCGCCCGGGCCCGGGGGCGGCCACGACCTCGCCCGTCGCCCGCAGCGCCTCGATGTGCGGCAGCGGGTCCGCCCCGCGCGGGGTCAGGCAGGTGCCGGCCAGGCGGCCGTGGCGCACGAGGACGACCTCCCAGCCGCCGCCGGGCCAGCCGGGCGTGCTCGCGCAGCGCCGCGCCGCGACGATCTCGGGGGCCTCGGCCACCGGCCGGCGGCGCTGCGCGCGCTCGGCGGCGCGCAGGAAGGCCTCCAGCCGGTCGCGGGCGGCGGCGGCCTCCTCGTAGCGCTGCTCCGCGGCGAGGGCGCGCATGCGCTCCCGGCCGACGGCCAGCGGGACGCGGGCGTCCGCGCGCAGCGCCGCCCGCACGTCCTCGACGACCGCCGCGTAGGAGGCCGCGTCCTGCCCCCCGCGCTCGGTGCCCAGGCACGGGGCGCCGCAGCGGCCGATCTCGGCCAGCACGCACGCCCCCGGACCCCCCGGCTGCGGGCTGCGCGGGATGCGGCGGGTGCACTGGCGCAACGGGTGCGCGTCGTGCAGCGCGGCGACGGCCTGCTCGGCGGTGCGCGCCGAGCGGAAGGGGCCCAGGTACTCCGCGCCCTCCGCCGCGTCCGCGCGCACCTGCCGCACCAGCGACAGCCGCGGCCACGCCTCCGCGGTGAGCTTGACCCAGGTGACCTTCTCGGGGGCCTTGGAGCGGCGGTTGTAGGGCGGGGAGTGCTCGGCGATCAGGCGCAGCTCGCGCACCCGCGCCTCCAGCGGCGTCGCGCAGACGATCGGCACGACGGTGGCGGCCGCGCGCACCATCTCCGTCATCCGCGCCCGCTTCTCGGAGGCCGTGAAGTAGGAGGACACCCGCCGGTGCACGTCCACCGAGGTGCCGACGTAGAGCACCCGGCCGTCCGCGTCGCGGAACTGGTACACCCCCGGCGCGGAGGGCAGCCCCACCGCCAGGTGCTTCTTGGCCCGCCGCGAGGCCGGCGCCGTGGCGGCGATGGAGTGCAGGTCCTCCAGCGTGTGCACCCCGCGGTTGCCCAGCCGCCCGAGCAGCGCGTGCAGCACGTCGACGGTGGCCCGGGCGTCGTGCAGCGCCCGGTGGTCGGGCGTGGTGGACGTGCTGAACAGCCTCGCCAGGGTCGACAGCTTGCGGTCGGGCGCCTCGTCGCGGTCGACGAGGAGCCGGGCCAGGACCACGGTGTCCACCACCTCCGGCTTCGGCCAGCGGTGCCCGGTGATCCGGCAGGCCGCGGCGAGGAAGGAGGTGTCGTAGGGGGCGTTGTGCGCCACGAGGACGCTGCCGCGGTCGAAGCCGGCGAACTCCAGGAAGGACGGCAGCACCTGCGCCGCGCTCGGCGCGGTGGCCACCATGCCGTTGGAGATGCCCGTCAGCACCTGCACGAAGGCGGGGATGGGCGTGCTGGGGCGCACCAGCGTCTGGAACTCGCCGAGCACCTCGCCGCCGCGCACCTTCACCGCGCCGATCTCGGTGATCCCGCCGTCCGCGGGCGCGCCGCCCGTCGTCTCCAGGTCCACGACCACGAACGTCGTGTCGGCCAGCGGCTGCCCCAGGTCCTCGAAGCTGGCCTGGTAGGTGCCCGGCGTCGCGCTCCTCGGCGTCCAGGACGGCGT
>NZ_JAAALL010000230.1 GCF_009906315.1 Kineococcus vitellinus
GGTGGGGGAGAGCAGCCGCTCCAGGAGCAGCGCGGCGAGGTAGGCGAGCAGGCCGAGGACGACCGCCCCGAGGACGTAGCACCACGCCCGCGGGTAGGCGGTGGCGCTGGCCGCAGAGGTGATGCGCGAGCCCAGGCCGTCCTGGCGGCCGCCGAAGTACTCGGCGACGACCGCGGCGATGACCGACAGCGACGCGGCCAGCCGCAGCCCGGTGAACAGGTGCGGCACCGCGCCCGGCAGCCGCACGTGGCGGGTGACGGCCCAGCCGGAGACGGCCAGGCCGCGCATGAGCTCCGCGTGCACGGGGTCGATGCTGCGCAGGCCCCGCGCGGTGTTGACGAACAGCGGGAAGAACACCGCGACGGCGACCACCAGCCGGCGCGGCACCGGGCTGGTCGAGCCGAACATCGCGTTGAACACCGGGGCGAGGGCGACGATCGGCATGGCGTTCGCCGCGGCCGACAGCGGGCTGAGCACCTCGTCGAGCACCCGCACGCGGGCCGCCAGCAGCGCGGCCACGACCCCGGCCAGCGAGCCGGCCACCAGGCCGACCAGCGCGGTGGTGCCCGTGGCGAGCGCCGCGCGCGCGACGTCCCCGGCCACCGGGCCGAACGCCTGCGCGATGGCCAGCGGCGAGGGCAGCACGAACGTCGCGACCCGGCCCGCGACGACCACCAGCTGCCACAGCAGCAGCGCGGCCACGCCCACCAGCAGCGGCGGGGCCCACACGTGCGCGCGCCCGCTCACCGGTCCTCCCCGTGCAGGGCGCCGGCGAGCGGGGTGCGGCCGCGCAGCGCCTCGCGCACGGCGGTGATCGCGGCGAAGAACGCGGGGTGCTCGCGGGCGTCCTCGTCGCGGGTGGGCAGCTCGACGTCGACGACCCGCACGACGCGGCCCGGGCGCGGCGAGAGCACGACCACCTGCGTGGAGCAGAAGACGGCCTCGGCGATGGAGTGGGTGACGAGCACGACCGTGGTGCCGGTCCGCTCCCGGATGGCCAGCAGCTCGGCCTGCATCCGCTCGCGGGTCATCTCGTCGAGGGCCCCGAAGGGTTCGTCCATGAGCAGCAGGGGCGGTTCCTCCGCCAGCGCCCGCGCGATCGCCACCCGCTGCTGCATCCCGCCGGACAGCTGCCCCGGCCGGGCGCCGGCGAAGTCGCCCAGCCCGACGAGGTCCAGCAGGTGCCGGGCGCGCTCGGCGCGCTCGCGCCGGCCGACGCCGTGCAGCTCCAGCGGCAGCTCGACGTTGCGCTGCACGGTGCGCCACTCCAGCAGCCCCGCCGACTGGAACGCGATGCCGTAGTGGTGCGCCAGCCGGGCCTCGTGGGCGCTGACCCCGCCGACCAGGACGGTGCCCGCGGAGGGGGTGACGAGGTCGCCGATGCAGCGCAGCAGCGTGGACTTGCCGCAGCCGGAGGGGCCGATGAGGGAGACGAAGGCGCCGGCGTCGACGGTGAGGTCGACGCCGGAGAGCGCGTGCACCTCGCCGGAGGCGGTGGTGAAGCGCTGGTCCAGGCCGACGACCTGCACGGCGGGGGTGCTCACGGGTTTCCTCCAGGTCCGCGTCCGCCGCGCAGCAGCAGGACGTCCAGCAGGGACACGAGCGCGGCGGCCAGCAGCCCCAGCAGGGCCGCGCCGAGGATCGCCGCGTACAGCCGGCCCGGCGAGGACGTGGCCTGCTGGGCGTACTCCAGGACGAGGCGGCCGATGCCGCCGCGGGTGCCGGTGGAGATCTCCGCGACGATCGAGCCGACGACGGCCTGGGCGGCCGCTAGGCGCAGCGCCGGCACGAGGAAGGGCACGGCTGCGGGGAAGCGCAGCCGCAGCAGCGTCTGGCGCCGCGTCGCCGCGAGGCTGGCGAACAGCTCCTGCTCCGCGCCGCCGGGGGCCTGCAGGCCGCGCAGGGCGCCCAGGGCGACGGGGCAGGAGGCCAGGAAGGCGGAGATGACGACGACCGACGTCCACGGCTGCCAGGCCAGCGTCGGCGTCAGCGCCAGCCTGCCGCCCCAGCCGGCGACGAGCGGGGCGACGGCGATGACGGGCACGGTCTGGCTCAGGACGACGTGGGGCAGCAGGCCCCGCTCCAGCAGGCGGGAGCGCTGCATGGCGATCGCCAGCAGGAGACCGGCGGCCGAGCCCAGCAGCCAGCCGCCGGCCGCCATCCGCAGCGTCCCGGCGGCGGCGTCGAGCACCGCCACCCCCACGGTGCGCGCGCCCGGCACCGCCACCTCCGGCTCGCCCAGCGTGGCGAGCACCTCGCCGACCCCCGGCATGGAGCGCGGGTCGGCGCGGGGCAGGACGCGCTGCCCGCCGACCTCGACGCCCTGCACCGGCCCGAACGCCCGGTACAGCTCCCAGACCACCAGCAGCGCGGCGACGCCGACGAGGGCCGTGGCGGTGCGGCGCAGCCCCAGCGCCAGGCGCGCGCCGGCCCGCGCCCCGGCCGGCGCCGCCGCCGGCGCGGCCGACTGCGCGAGCTGGGTGGCGAGCAGCTCGCTCACGCGGGCTCCCGCGTCAGGGCGGGGACCTGCTCGGCCATGGCCGGCACCACCAGGTCGCCGTAGGCGCGCAGCGTCTGCTCCTTGGCGTCGTGCTGCAGGTACAGCGCGAACTGGTCCACGCCCAGGGCCTGCAGCTCGCGCAGCCGGGCGACGTGCTCGGCCGGGGAGCCGAGCAGGCAGAAGCGGTCGACGACCTCGTCGGGGACGAAGTCGGCGTGGGTGTTGCCGACCTTGCCGTGCTCGTTGTAGTCGTAGCCCTGGCGGCCGGCGATGTAGTCGGTGAGCGCGGCGGGCACCGGGTTCTCGCCGCCGCCGTCGGTCCCGTAGCGCTCGACGATGTCGGCCACGTGGTTGCCCACCATGCCCCCGAACCAGCGGCACTGGGCGCGGGCGTGCTCCAGCGCGGCGGCGCTGCCGTCGGTGACGTAGGCCGGCGCGGCCACGCAGACCTTCACGGCGCCGGGGTCGCGGCCGGCCGCCGCGGCGGCCTGCCGCACCGCCCCGATCGTCCAGGCCGCGATGTCGGGGTCGCCCAGCTGCAGGATGAACCCGTCGGCCACCTCGCCGGTCAGCGCCAGCGCCTTCGGCCCGTAGGCCGCGACCCACACCTCCGTCGGCGCGCCGGGGGACTCCCGCGCCCAGGGCAGACGCACCGTCTGCCCGCGGTGCTCCACGGGCCGGCCGTTGGCGAGCTCGCGGATGACGTGCACGGCCTCGCGCAGCGTCGCCAGGGTCGTCGGCCTGCCCGACAGCGTCCGCACGGCGGAGTCGCCGCGGCCGATCCCGCAGATCGTGCGCGGGCCGTACATCTCGTTGAGCGTGGCGTACGTCGAGGCCGTCACCGACCACTCGCGGGTGGCGGGGTTGGTCACCATCGGCCCGACGACGACCTTGCGGGTGGCGCCGAGGATGGCCGAGTGGACGACGTACGGCTCCTGCCACAGCACGTGGGAGTCGAAGGTCCACACGTGGCTGAACCCGTACGTCTCGGCCAGCCGGGACAGCTCGACGACGCGGCTGGCCGGGGGGGTGGTCTGCAGGACGACGCCGAAGTCCACGTCGGGGTCCCTCCTTCTGGGTCGGCGGGGGGATCGCGGGGGGATCAGCGCAGGTACTGCGACAGACCGCGGGGGACGAACCGCCCGTGGCCGGGGCTGCCGGAGAACGCGCCGCGGTCGACGACGACGCGCCCGCGGGAGAGGACGGTGCGCACCGCGCCCGTCAGCTCGAAGCCCTCGAACGCGGAGTAGTCGATGTTCATGTGGTGGGTGCTGGCGCTGATGCGCGTGGTGGCGCGCGGGTCGTACACGACGACGTCGGCGTCGGAGCCGGGTGCCACCGTCCCCTTGCGCGGGTACATCCCGAACATCCGCGCCGGGGTGGTCGAGCAGGTCTCCACCCAGCGCTGCAGCGACAGGTGGCCGTCGACGACGCCCTGGTGGACGAGGTCCATCCGGTGCTCGACACCGCCCATCCCGTTGGGGATCCTCGAGAAGTCGCCGCGGCCCAGCTGCTTCTGGTCGGCGAAGCAGAACGGGCAGTGGTCGGTGGAGACCACGGCCAGGTCGTCGGTGCGCAGGCCCTTCCACAGGTCGGCCGCGTGCGGCTCGTGCTTGGAGCGCAGCGGGGTGGAGCAGGCGTACTTGGCCCCCTCGAAGCTGCCCGGGCCGCCGGCGCCGAGGTGGTCCTCCAGGGTCAGGTACAGGTACTGCGGGCAGGTCTCGGCGAACACGTTGCGGCCCTCGGTGCGCGCCTGCGCGATGCGGGCCAGCGCCTGGGAGGCGGAGACGTGGACGACGTAGAGCGGTGTCCCGCCGGCGACCTCCGCGAGGGCGATGGCCCGGTTGGTCGCCTCCGCCTCCATGGCCGCCGGTCGGGTCAGCCCGTGGAACACCGGGTCGACGTCGCCGCGGGCCAGCGCCTGCTGCACGAGGACGTCGATGGCGGTGCCGTTCTCGGCGTGCATCATGACGACGGCGCCGTTGTCGGTGGCGCGCTGCATGGCCCGCAGGATCTGCCCGTCGTCGGAGAAGAACACCCCCGGGTAGGCCATGAACAGCTTGAAGCTGCTGATCCCCTCGTGGGCCACGAGGGAGTCCATCGCCTTCAGCGAGTCCTCGTCCACCCCGCCGAGGATCATGTGGAACCCGTAGTCGACGCAGGAGTTCCCCGCGGCTTTGGCGTGCCAGGTCTCCAGGGCCTGCTCGACGACCTCCCCGGTGCGCTGCACGGCGAAGTCGACGATCGTCGTGGTCCCGCCGAACGCCGCGGCGCGGGTGCCGGTCTCGAAGGTGTCCGAGGCCTCCGTCCCGCCGAACGGCATCTCCATGTGGGTGTGGACGTCGACGCCGCCGGGCAGCACGTAGCAGCCGCTCGCGTCGATCCGCCGGTCGACGGCGAACGCGTCGGCGGTCCCGGGCGCCAGCAGGGCGACGACCACCTCGCCCTCCACGAGGACGTCGGTGGGGGTGGCCCCGGTGGTGGAGACCAGCGTCCCGCCGGAGATCAGGGTGCGTCCCGTCCCCGTGCTCACGGCCGCACCAGGTCCCCGTAGGAGTCCGGCCGGCGGTCGCGGTAGAACTGCCAGTCGGTGCGCGTGCGGCGGATCAGGTCCATGTCGAGGTCGCGGACCAGCAGCTCCTCGGAGGTGCTGCTCGCCTTCTCGCCCACGAAGTTGCCCTGCGGGTCGACGACGTAGCTGGTGCCGTAGAAGTCGACGGCGTCGTCGCCGAACTCGCCGGTCTCCGCACCGACGCGGTTCGGCACCGCGACGAAGTAGCCGTTGGCGGCCGCCGCGGTCGGCTGCTCCAGCTCCCACAGCCGGTTCGACAGCGCCGGCTTGGAGGCGTTGGGGTTGAACACGATCTCCGCGCCCGCCAGGCCCAGCGCCCGCCAGCCCTCGGGGAAGTGCCGGTCGTAGCAGATGTAGACGCCGACCCGGCCGACGGAGGTCTCGAACACCGGGTAGCCGAGGTTGCCGGGGCGGAAGTAGAACTTCTCCCAGAACCGGTCCAGGTGCGGGATGTGGTGCTTGCGGTACTTGCCGAGGTAGCGCCCGTCGGAGTCGACGACGGCGGCGGTGTTGTACAGGACGCCGGGCTGCTCCTCCTCGTACACCGGCAGCACCATGACGATCCCGAGCTCGGCGGCCAGCGCCTGGAACCGCGCGACGGTCGGGCCGGGCACGGACTCGGCGTACTCGTAGTACTTGGCGTCCTGGGTGATCCCGAAGTAGGGGCCGTAGAAGAGTTCCTGGAAGCACACGACCTTCGCGCCGGCCTCGGCGGCCGCCCGCGCGCGGTCCTCGTGCGCCTCCACCATGCTCTCCTTGTCGCCCGTCCAGGCGGCCTGCACGAGCGCGATGCGCAACGTCGTCATGGGGCCAGGGTTCCGCGGGCGGGTGATCCGTCACAAGAACGCCGCGGCACGCGTTCGCCCCCGTACTGTGTGCAGATGCACAGCGTGGGAAACGCGGCCGAAACCGCAGCCGTCCGGTCGGTGCTGCTGGAACTGCTCGGCGACGTCGACGCCATCGCCGAGCGGTTCGTCGTGGCCCTCACCCAGGTGGTGCCCTACTCCGACGGCGCCGTCGAGCGCGCCCGGCTGCTGGCCGACGGGGTGAACACCTACGAGCGGGTGCTGCGCCGCCTGGTCGGGATGCCGGTGCCCGAGCGGTTCGTGGACCTCTCCCGCGGGCTCGGCCGCCACCGCGCGCAGCTCGACGTGCCGCTGGCCGCGGTGACCACCGGCACCCGGCTGCACTTCCGCATCGTGTGGGAGGAGCTGGCCGAACGGCTGCCGCCGGACGCGCTGGTGGCGATGGTGACGCTGCCCGTGCAGCTGTGGCAGGCGGTGGAGGAGCACTCCACCGACGTGCAGATCGGCTACCACGAGGCCGCCACGGCGCTGGCCTTCGAGCGCGACCGCGACCGCCGCCGCGCCGTCGAGGCGTTCCTGGACTCCGACGGCGAGGACGGCGACCTGCTGGCGCGCGCGGCCGGCGTGCTGGGCGCGGGCACCGGCGACGACGTCTTCGTGGCGTTCGTGCCGGGGCGCGCCCGGAACGCGCTGACGGCACCGGCCGCCCGGGCGGCCGGTGCGCACCTGCACGAGTGGCGCGGCGGGACGGTCGTGCTGGCGCACCGGCCGCGGGGCACCTGGCCGGTGGACGCGGGGGCCTCCGGGCGCCCGGTCGTGCCCGCCGTGCTGCGCGTGGTGCCGTGCGGGGTGGGACCGCTCGCGCACGGCCTGAGCCGGGTGCCCCGGGCGCTGCGGGTGGCCCAGCAGGTGGCCGGGGCGCTGCCCGCGTCCGCGACCGCCCCCGCGCGGCTGGCGGGGACGGCGGTCGCGGTGGCCGCCTCGGCGCTGGGCGGGCTGCGCGGGGACCTGGCGCGCGACGTCCTGCACGAGCTGCTCGTGCTGGCGCCGCCCGAGCGCGACCGGCTGCTGGAGACCGTCGACGCCTACGCCGAGACCGGTTCCGTCGCCGCCGCGGCCGAGCGGACGTTCTGCCACCGCAACACCGTCCTCAACCGGCTGCGCCGGGTCGCCGAGTGCACGGGGCTGGACGTCACCGTCCCCGCGCAGTCCTCCGTGCTGCTGCTCGCGCTCACCGCCTGGCGCTGGCAGGACGGCTGAGGCGGGAGGGCCGGGGC
>NZ_JAAALL010000231.1 GCF_009906315.1 Kineococcus vitellinus
CGTCGGGTGGGAGGGACGAGCGTGATCGGGCGCGAGCGGGAACTCGCCGAGCTGCGGGGCTTGCTGGAGGTGGTGGCGGCCTCCGGTGCCGGCCGGGTGGCCGTGGTGGAGGGCGAGGCCGGCATCGGCAAGAGCACCCTGGTCGCCGCGCTCGCCGGGGTCGCCGGCGCGGCCGGTTTCCGCCGGTTGCGCTGCGCCGGTCTGCAGGGCGGGGCGCTGGCGGGGTTCGCCGCGCTGCACGAGCTGCTGCACCCGGTCCTGGACCAGGTCGAGGCCCTGCCGCCGCGTCAGCGCGAGGCCCTGCTGACCGCCTTCGGGTTGCAGGACGGTCCGACCCCGGAACGCCTGCTGATCGGCCTGGCCGTGCTGGGCCTGCTGGAGGAGGTCGCCGCCGCGCAGCCGCTGCTGCTGGTCGTCGAGGACGCCCCGTGGCTGGACGCCTCCAGCGCCGAGGTGATCGGGTTCCTCGCCCGCCGCCTGGAGGGTGCCCGCACCCTGCTCGTCGCCACCGCCCGCACCAGCGCCGACGACGCCGACCCCTACGACAGCGGCACCGAGGTCCTGCGCTCCGCCGCCGCTGCGCGGGTCCGCCTGCGGCCGCTGTCGCCCGAGCACTCCGAGCAGGTGCTGGACGCCCTCGCCGTGCCGGGTGCGCAGCTGCCGGATTCCCTGCGCCGCCGCGTCCTGCGGGAGGCCGGGGGCAACCCGCTGGCGCTGCGGGAGTACACCAGCGCGCTGCGCGCCCGGGAAGGGGACGAGCACGGGCTCGGCGACGGGCCGCTGCCCACCACCCGTCGCCTGGAGGCGGCGTTCCTGTCCGAGGTGGCCGAGCTGCCGGAGGGCAGCCGCACCCTGCTGCTGCTGGCCGCCGCGGGGGAGGAGGCCTCGCTGCCGCAGCTGCTCACCGCAGGTGCCGCGCTCGGGGTGAGCGCCCAGGACCTGACACCGCTGGAGCGGGCGGACCTGGTCGCGGTGGTCCTGGACCGGTTGCGGTTCCGCCACCCGCTGCTGCGCTCGGCGGTCTACGGGGCCGCGCCCGTGGCGGAGCGCGCCGCCGCCCACCGGGCGCTGGCCGCCGCGGTCACCGACAGCGGGCGCGCCGCCTGGCACCGCGCGGCGGCGACCCTGGAGCGCGACGAGGCCGTGGCCGCCGAGCTGGAGTCGGCCGCCGCCTCCGCAGCCGTGCGCGGGGCGGGCGCCGAGGCGGCCGCGGCCCTGCGCCGGGCCGCCCGGTTCTCCCCCGATGCCGCGGAGCGCGTGCGGCGGCTGGTGCGGGCCGCGGAGCAGTACCGCCAGGCGGGGCTGGTGGAGCAGGCGCAGTCGGTGCTGCGCGAGGCAGAGCCGCTGGCGAGGACCGCGCAGCAGCGCTTCGAGCTGGCGCAGGTGCGGGGGATGATCGGCGCCCTCGTCGGCGGGGACACCGACAACACCGCCGAGCAGTTCGCCTTCGCCCGCGCGCTGGCCGGTCCCTCGGGCCGGGAGCTGCCCGAGGTGCGGGTGCAGGTCCTCGCCGCCGCGGCCTACGGCGTCGTCAACCGCACCAGCGGGGACGTCTCCGTGGACGCCGCGACGTGGCGCGAGGTCCACGACGAGCTGGCCGCGGTCGACCTGGGCGGGTGGAACGACTACCAGCGACTGGGGCTGGCCGTGCTCGACCCGCTGGGCCAGGCCGCCGAGGTGCTGCCCCGGCTGCCGCGGATGGCCCGGTCGCTGACCGGCGCGATGCCGCTGTTCGCGCTGGCGCAGACGGCGGAGTTCCTGCAGGACCTGACGACGGCGCGCAGCACCTGGGCCTCGGCGGCCGAGGCGCTGAACCGCTCCGGTTCTCCCACGGGTGCCTGCCAGGCGATGAGCGCGCTGGCGACGTTGCGGCTGATCGCCGGCCAGGTCCCCGAGGCGGTCGCCGACGCGGAGACGGCCCGCCGCACGGCGCGCGACCTCGGGCTGCCCGTCGTCGAGGCGTCGGCGGAGGCCACCCTGGCCCGGGCGCACCTGCTGACCGGCCGCCCGGGCGAGGCGGCAGCGGCCCTGCGGCGCAGCCGGGAGGCGTACGCCGGTTCGGCGCTCGCGCAGCCCGCCGCGAACGCCTCCTGGTCGGCCGGCCTGCTGGCCCTGCACGAGCACCGCGACCGCGAGGCCCTCGCGCAGCTGCGCGGGGTCCTGGTGCACCGGCCCTCCGCCCAGTGGGCGGTCGCCGACCTCACCGAGGCCGCCGTGCGCTGCGGTGAACCGGGAGCCGCCCTGGACGTCGTCGCCGAGGTCGAGCACGCGGCGCGGGAGCTGGGTTCCGCCCACCTGCTGGTGCTCGTGCACCGCAGCCGGGCCGCGCTGGAACCCGGCAGGGCGGAGGAGCACCACCGGTCGGCGCTGGCGGCCGGAGCGGACGGCGGCGCCCCGCTGGAACTCGCCCGCACGCACCTGCAGTTCGGGGAGTGGCTGCGCCGCGAGCGGCGCGTGCTCGAGGCGCGTGAGCACCTCGACGAGGCGCTGCGCGCCTTCGAGGCGGCCGGCGCCGGTTCCGGCCCGCACGCCACCAGGGCTGCCGCGGAGCTGCGGGCGGCGGGCAGCGTCCCGATGGGCCGCTCCACCGCGACGAGCGCGCCGGCGCTCACGGCGCAGGAGCTGCAGATCGCCCGGCTGGCCGCGGAGGGCCTGTCCAACAAGGAGATCGCCGACCGGGTCTACCTCTCGCACCGGACGGTCTCCTCGCACCTGTACAAGGTGTTCCCCAAGCTGGGGATCGCCAGCCGCCACCAGTTGGGCGCCGCGCTGCGCCGGCTGGGCGAGCACGAGGCCCGGGACTCCGCGCGCAGCCGCTGAGCGCGGGGGCACCGGGCCGGCCGCCGCGGCGGGCGGGGCTCACTCCGCGCTCAGCGCAGGCGCCACCTCCCGGCGCAGGGCCAGCAGCGTCGTGGGGACGGTGGCCGCCAGCAGCAGCAGCAACCCCCCGCCCGCGGTGACGGCGACGGCGCCCGCGCCGAAGGAGGGCGGCGCGGGGGCAGCGCCGGCCGGTGCCACGGCCCACGCCGCGACGCCCGCGCTCCCGACGACGGCCACCAGCCCCAGCGCCGTCGCGGTCACGGCGTGGATCACCGACTCCCACCCCGCCGCCAGCAGCACCACCCCGTGGGTGCCGCCGGCGGCGCGCACCAGCGCGGACTCGCGCTCGCGCACCCGCCCGGACATGAAGACGGTGGCCGCCGCGCCCACGGCGGCCAGCAGCAGCGGCCCGCCGATGAGCAGGACCGCCGTCTGCACCGGCGGTGCGGGCGGCAGCCGGCCGGTCTGCGCCCCGACGGCGGCGCGCACGGTGTCCGTGACCGCGTACAGCGCGCCGGGGAACGCGACCGCCACCACCAGCGGGCTCGTGGTCGCGCTGGCGCGGGCGGTGCCGTGCGCGGCCGCGGCGCGGGCCAGGAACCACGACGCCGAGGCGTCCGCGGGCACCAGCGAGGTCCACGCGCGCAGGAACGGCGCGAACACCAGCGGCCCCGCGGCGACGACCAGGGCGGTCAGCAGCGGCCCCACCAGCGTCAGCGGCACCAGCACCTGCTCCAGCGGCGTGCCGCCCGCGCTGAGCACCAACGGGACCAGGACGGCCAGCAGGAGCGCCAGACCCGCCCAGCGGCGGCGGCGCACGCGCGCCGGCGGCGGGTCCGCCTCGCGCACCAGCAGCAGACCGCTGGTGCGGGAGGCGGCGCGGGCGCTGCGCCGCCCGCCGGCCGTGACGAGCGCGGTGACGACCACGACGACCACCGCCGCGGGGAGCGGCCCGAACACCAGCGGCACCTGCTGCAGGCCGTCGGAGGTCGCCAGCACCCAGCGGCAGAACGGCACCACCAGGGGAGCGGCCAGCAGGGTGCCGCCCAGCGCACCGGTGAGGGCCACCAGCAGCAGCTGCGCCAGCACGACGGCGCGCACCTGGCGCGGCCCCATGCCGATCAGCTGCCACAGCGCGTGCGAGCGCTGCTGCGAGGAGATCGTCAGCGCCGCGACCGAGGAGAGCACCACCAGGGTGGCGACCACGGTGAAGACCACGACGACGCCGACGACGGGGTACAGCGCCACGCCGAGCGTCCCGCCGACCTGCACGGCGCTCTGCAACAGGCACGCCGCGACCGCACCCACGACGGCCGCGGCGCCCGCGACCACCCCGGCGCCCACCCAGGTGCGCGCGTCGGCCAGCAGTTCACCCACGACCAGGCGCTGCAGCAACCCCCGGGGGGCCCGGGCTCCCGGACCCCTCTCCGTCCCCGTCACCACGCTCACACCTGAGCCGCGGCGCGGGTGACGGCGTCCAGCACCTGCGCCGCGCCGGCCGCGACCAGCTCGGCGTGGATCGTGCCGTCGCGCAGCACCAGCACCCGGTCGGCGGTGGCGGCCGCCTCCAGGTCGTGGGTGACCATCACCACCGCACGTCGCCCCGAGGCCGCCTCGCGCAGCAGCGCCAGCACCTGCGCGCCGGCGGCGGTGTCCAGCGCCCCGGTCGGCTCGTCGGCGAAGACGACGTCCCGCTCGACGGCCAGCGCGCGGGCGATCGCCACCCGCTGCTGCTGCCCGCCCGAGAGGGCCGCCGGCTTGTGGTGGGCGCGGTCGCCGAGTCCCACGTGGGCCAGCGCGCGGTCGACCTCCTCGGCGCGCACGCGCCGGCGCGCCAGCCGGGCCGGCAGCGCGACGTTGTCCCAGGCGGTCAGCGAGGAGATGAGGTTGTAGGACTGGAAGACGAAGCCGACGTGCTCGCGGCGCAGCTTCGCCAGCGCGGCGGCGCTGATCCCCGTCAGCGGGGTCCCCACGATCTCCACCGATCCGGAGGTCGGGGCCTCCAGGCCGGAGAGGCAGTGCAGCAGCGTGGACTTGCCGGATCCGCTGGGACCCACGATGGAGACGAGCTCGCCCGGGTGCACCGCCAGGCTCACCCCGCGCAGCACGGGCGTGCTGCCCGCGCCGTCGCGGTCGGGGAAGGACTTGGTGACGTCACGGGCGAGCAGCGTCGGTGCGGGCACGGGGTTTCCTCCGGTCGTCCGGGAGCGGCGGGTTGCGCCGGTGGGAGTCGGTGCGGGTTCAGCGGTAGGTGGCGCGCAGCCCGGCCGCGGTGTCGCGCTCACCGGCGATCGCGCCGGGGGTGAACGCCGCGTCGAGCTCGGCGAGGTCGGCGGCGCTCAGCCGCACGTCGTCCGCCGCGACGTTCTCCTGCAGGTAGCGGCGGCGCTTGGTGCCGGCGATCGGCACCACGCCCTGGGCCAGCACCCAGGCCAGCGCCACCTGCGAGGGCGTGACGTGCAGGCGGGTGGCCAGCGCGCGCACGACGTCGACCAGGCGCTCGTTGGCGGCGAGGTTCTCGGGCGAGAAGCGCGGCAGGGATCGGCGGGCGTCGTCGTGGGCGAGGTCGTCGGGGCGGGTGATGGCTCCGGAGAGCACGCCGCGTCCCAGCGGGGAGAAGGCGGCGAAGCCGATGCCCAGCTCCCGCACGGTGTCCAGGACGCCGTTGAACTCCACGTCGCGGGCGAACAGCGAGTGCTCCGACTGCACGACGCTGAGCGGGGAGGTGGCGTGGGCGCGCCGGATCGTCTCGGGCGCGGCCTCGCAGACGCCGATGGAGCGGACCTTGCCGGCGGTGACGAGTTCGCCCATGGCGCCGACGGACTCCTCGACCGGCACGTCCGGGTCGACGCGGTGCAGGTAGTAAACGTCCACCTCGTCCACGCCCAGGTGCCGCAGCGAGCGCTCGATCGCGCGCCGGCAGTGCTCCGCGCTGCCGTCCTGCCCGAGCGAGGTCCCGTCGGGGGCGAAGTCGGTGCCCCACTTGGTCGCGACGACCACCTCGGAGCGGCGGGTCGCCAGGACCCGCGCCAGCAGCTGCTCGTTGCGGAACGGCCCGTACGCCTCGGCGGTGTCCCAGAACGTGACACCGGAGTCCAGCGCCCGGTGCAGGGTCGCGACGGACTCCGCGTCGTCGCGGGGGCCGTACCAGACGCTCATCCCCATCGTCCCCAGCGCCTGGGCCGACACCGTCAGGCCCTGCGAACCCAGTTCCGTCGTCCTCATCCTTCTCGCTCCTCGCTCGACCTGCGACGTCCACCGGTGGCCGCGCCCGTCCCCTCCGGGGCGAGCCGGGCGCCGACCACGGACAGGAGCCTGGACCCTGGAGCGCGCTCCAGGTCAAGCCGGCGGGAGGGCCCGCGGCGCCGGGTGGCCGGCCGGGGTCCCCCGGTCCCGGCCGGCCACCCGGCGCCGTCGCGACGTCCCCCGAGCCGCGCGAGCCCCGCCGCGTCTCAGTCGGTGCCGAGGACGCCGGAGAGGAAGGCGATGCCCTGGGTGATGGCCCCCTGGGCGGCGAAGGTGTGCCGCAGCGGGTTCAGCCCGACGAAGTCGTGGATGATGCCGTTGTAGCGCACCGAGGTCACCGGGACGCCGGCCGCGCGCAGCTTGGCCGCGTAGGCCTCGCCCTCGTCGCGCAGCACGTCGGCCTCACCGGTGATGACCAGCGCTTCGGGCAGCCCAGCCAGCTCCTCGGTGCTGGCGCGCAGCGGGGAGGCGGTGATCTGCGCCCGCTGCTCGGGGTCGGTGGTGTACTGGTCCCAGAACCACTTCATGCCCTCGCGCGCCAGGAAGTAGCCCTCGGCGAACTGCTCGTAGGAGCCGGTCTCGAAGTTCGCGTCGGTGACGGGGTAGTACAGCAGCTGGCCCTTGAACTCCACGCCGCCGCGCTGCTTGGCCAGCAGGGTGGCGACGGTGGCCATGTTGCCGCCCACGGAGTCGCCGGCCACCGCGATGCGGGTGGTGTCCAGGGACTGCTCGGGGCCGTTCATGGCGATCCAGTCGGCGACGGCGTAGACCTGCTCGATCTGCGTGGGGTACTTGGCCTCGGGGGCCAGGTCGTAGTCGGGGAAGACGACAGCGGCGTTCACGCCGACGGCGATCTCGCGGACCAGGCGGTCGTGGGTGACGGGGCCGCCGAAGACCCAGCCGAGGCCGTGCACGTAGAGGACGACCGGCAGCAGGCCGGTGGCACCCTTGGGGCGCACGATGCGCACCCGGACGCTGCCGGTGGGCCCGCCCTCGATGGTCAGGTCGGAGACGTCGGCCTCGGGCAGGGTGGGGG